>JBGAOU010000004.1:0-168692 GCA_044221625.1 Pyrinomonadaceae bacterium
CTGGCGTCGGTCCCGGCATACGCTAAACTTATCGCCATTACCGAAAGCGGCGGGAACGAGCACCTTCCGGAGGTACTGCAGCGGACCGTATTGGGCACCCAGGGAGCCGAGCGGCCCGAGTTTGCGGTGATACTGCCGCGATTCGGCCGGATACTGAGGCTGCTGGATATCGTCGGCCGGATGCTGGCCGCTGACGAACCGCTAAAGCCGTCGCTGCTGCTGTTTTCACGCATCAACGAGATGACGCAGGAGCTGATAGCTCATCTTAATCACCGCGTTGAACGATCAGGCGACGCGGACGACGAATTTACCGCCGCGATCGACGGGGCGTCGTACATGGCGTCGATCGAACTTAAAAAGGTCGTTCAACTCGAACTCGCGGGCCTCACATCGGTCAGGCCGGCGACGTCGGTCTATGCCCGCATCGAGGCCGCTCACGCGGTGCTGACCGAGAGCTTTCAGCATATTTTGACGGGATTTGCCCGGCATTTTGAACCGTCGGCGGACGCGATGGAGTTGTTCCCCAATTTTGAGGTGAAACTCAGGCGTTCGCTCAAGCTCCGCAAGGACCTTTACGACATTATGAAGCTCGCTCAGCGGGCCGAGCGTGAGCCTGAGGCGGCAAATGTCGGGGCGCTCAATGCGGCACTCGAAACGTATCTCGAAGAGGCGGTCTCGTTCCTTTTCTATAAAGATAAAGAAACGTTTGAGAGATTTGCCGAGGAGATCATCGTCACCAAAGAGAAAAAGGACCTCGTCCCGATCCTTCACAGATTCGGGGCGTATGTCGAGACGCTGTTTGCGCAGGTCAATATGCGGGCAGTGCTCGAAAAGCACCCGTTCGAGGTTCCGAAAGCCTGATCCCGACCTATTGCGACCTGAGTGTGCCGAGCGGTTTCCGGAACAGCACGTCGAAGCTCGCGGCGACACCGACCGCCATTACCAAAAACGCCGTGACCGCGACGCCGAGCAACAGCCCGGCCGGGTCAAATTCCCATTTGATATTCATCACAAAACGGCTTACGGCAAAGGATAAAGCGGTTGCCAACCCCGCACCGATGATGCCCGCCAGCAGGCCGAGCAATCCATATTCAACAAACAGGATCACCGCCAGAACACGCCGCTTGGCACCGAGCGTCTTGAGGATCGCGTTTTCGTAAACCCTCTGCGATTTGGTCAGGGCGATCGACCCGATCAGGATCAGAATGCCGCTGAGCATCACGAAACTACCGACAAAAGAGATCGCGAGTACGAAATTCTCGATCAGACGCTGAACCGTGGCGATGATGTCAGCGACGTCAAAGATCTGGACGTTTGGAAAGCGTTCGAGCGTATCACGCTGAAGACGCTGGCGTTCGGTCGCTCCCATGTGCCGGAGAACGGTCGCGGCAAAGCTCTGCGGGGCTTTTTCGAGGACGCCGGGCCGGAAGACAAAAATGAACGCGGTCCGGGTGTTGCGAAGGTCGAGCTTTCGTATATTTGCCACGCGAGCGGTTATCTTACGGCCAGAAATGTCGAACGTCACCGAGTCGCCCGCCGAAACCTGCAGCCGTCCGGCCATATCTTCTTCGATCGACACCTCGGGCACCTCCGCCGGAGCGGCGGTCCACCATTGGCCGGAGATGACGCTCTCGTTATCGTCGAGCTTCTCACGATATGTCACGGCAAATTCGCGTCCGATCTGCCCCTGCTGCTGCCGCACTTCGCGATTCGTATAGTCAAAGGGCTGTCCGTTAACGTACGCGACCCTGGCCCGAACGGTCGGGATGATCTCGGGTTGTTCGGCGGTGCGATCCGCCAGCAGCTGCCGGAGTTCGTCGACCTGGCTTTTTTGGATATCGACAAAGAACATACTCGGCAGTTTCTGGTTGCGTGAGAAATCGAACTCGCGAACCAGATTGGACTGCATCGACTGTACGGCAAGCACGACGAACGCGCCGAGCCCGACCGCGAGTAGTATGATCCGCGTCTGATTGCCGGGCCTGTAAAGGGAATTGATCGCCTGCGTCACCGAGAACGACGAGAACCGCTTGACGCGGCGGAGCAGCCACGTCAGCACTGCCGCCGCCGAATATAAGATCAGGGACGTTACGGCAAGGCCCGCGAGAAAGAACGCTCCGACCTTTAGCGAACCCGCCTGCCAAACCGCCAGGCCGAGCAGTCCGGCCAGCGACGCGACGCCGAAGATCCACTTGGTCCAATCCATGCGGCTGATGCTCGAGTTGTTTTCATCACGCAAAAGCAGCTTTGGCTTGATGGTCCGGATCTGGAGCAGCGGGAGCGCCGAAAATAACAGCGAGATCAAAACGCCGAGCACGGCACCCTGCAGGCCGGTCGATAAACTCACGGCATACGTCATCTTCGCCGGCATCGCGTCCACGAACCGCCATTTGACGAAGAGCATCGCTGCCTGAGCGAGGCCCACGCCGAAGATGCTGCCGACCGTTCCGAGCGTCAGGATCTGGAGCAGATAGACCGAGATGACACGTGTGCCGCTCGCCCCGAGGCACTTGAGCACCGCGACGGTCTTGCGTTTTTGTTCGACGAACGCCCGGGCGACATTCCAAACGCCGACTCCGCCCAGAACGAGTATCAAAAGTCCGGTCAGGGCAAGATAGTTCTCGGTGCGTGTGAACTGCTCACCCATATTCTCCTGCTGTTCGCGATAGGAAACGGTGGTGATCGTCGTGCCCTTGAGGGCGTCGCGGAGCTGGCGGACCAATTCGCCTGGATTTTCGGAGGTGCGAAACAGGATGCGGCGGCGGATGCGGCCCGTGTTGCGGGTGATGCCGGCCGAGTCAAACGCCTTTTTTTCGATAAAGACGCGGCCGCCCAGCCTGAAACCATTGGTCCCGCCGGGCTCTTCGTCAAAAGTCGCGCGAATGGTGAATTCGCCTTCGCCGATCTTCAACTTGTCGCCGATCTTGACCTTAAGGTCCTCAAGAAGGATCTCGGCGATCACGGCACCGTTGTCGCGGAGCAGTGCAAAATCGAACGGTTGGCCGCCTGAGACCGTAAATTGTCCGACGAGCGGGAACGGCGGCTCGATGCCCTTGAGTTCGACAAACTTCACGGACTCGTTCGCCGGGTCGGCGGGCCGCACCATCGAGGCGGTGGTGATGGATTCGTTGCGGGCCTCGACGATCGTCGAATTGCCGATCACGCCCTCGATCTTGGCGATCTCAGCCGGCGAGAAATCATTGGTCGAGCTCAATTCGACGTCCGCGGTCAAAAGGGCACGGGCGTCGGTCCCGACCGCCCTGGTCAGGTTCTGAATGAGCGAACGCAGGGCGACGACCGACCCGACTCCGAGAGCGATGCACAGAAAAAAGAACAGAAGACGCCGCCAGGAGGACCGGATCTCGCGGATTGTCAGGTTAAGGATGAATCTCATCGTTTGGTTCGCGGCCTATTCGGCTATTTGATCCGGGTTGTCCGTCTGATCTTTGGCAAAGTCCGTGCCGTCGCTATTTAATGTGTCCGAGATCACCCGTCCATCCTTTAATACGACCTGCCGCTGAGCCCGTGCGGCGAGGGCGTGATCGTGGGTCACGAGCACCAATGTCACATTGCTCTGGCGGTGAAGTTCGGTCATCAGTTCGAAAATGTGCTGGCCGTTCTTCGAGTCGAGGTTACCGGTCGGTTCGTCCGCCAAGAGGTACTTTGGCGAATTGGCGAACGCCCGTGCGATCGCGACACGCTGCTGTTCGCCGCCCGAAAGCTCCGGCGGATAATGATGTCCGCGATTGGTGAGGTCAACGTCCTCGAGCAGGCGGGCAGCACGGCCGCGAGCGTCCTTGAGCCCAAGTATCTCCATCGGGATCAAAATATTCTCGTAGGCGGTCAAACTCGGAATCAGGTGAAACGACTGAAAGACAAATCCGATCTTCTCGCTGCGTATCTGCGCAAGTTTGTCGTCCGTTTGGGCGGTGACCTCATCGCCGTCAACCGTTATCGTGCCTGAACTCGGTTCGTCGAGGCCAGCGATCAGCCCGAGCAATGTCGATTTGCCGCTGCCGGAAGCACCGGTTATCGAGACGAACTGCCCATCAGGGATCGACAGTGACACGTCATTTAGAATAGTCAGGTCGTCGGAGCCGGATCGAACGGTCTTGGTGACGTTTTTGAGTTGGATCATATTGCGAAATTTAGCCGCTGCGGCCCACGTTGAATATTAACTTGCGAAAATTAGCCGGACAAGTTTCAATTATTTTGCATCGAAAATTGCTGCGGGCACGTATAAGCAACATTAAACTATGCGGATTGTTATTCGATCTTATTTGCTGGTAAGTTTCATTCTTTTGGCAATGCTCGGCACCGGGTGTGCGTCGGCGGGCGGGCCGCAGAGCCCGGCGGCGTCTGCCAAACCGCTGGCCACGCCTGCGATCAGGGCTGACCGGCCGAAGATCGTCGCATTTGGCGATAGTCTGACAGCGGGCTTCGGGCTGCTCGAAAAGGAATCGTATCCTTATCTGCTGCAGCAGAAGTTGGCGGCCGACGGGTTCGACTTCGAGGTGATCAACGCCGGCGTTTCGGGCGACACCACGCTGGGCGGCCTCGAACGGATAGATTGGGTCCTGGAAATGGAGAATATCAAGATCCTCATCCTCGAACTCGGGGCTAACGACCTGATGCGCGGAGTGCCGCCGGCAAAGGTAAAGTCCAATCTCGATACGATCATCCGCAAGGCAAAGGCGAAGAACGTCCGTGTTCTCTTGTGCGGCATGCTCGCTCCTCCGACGGGAGGAAGCGACTATTCGAGAGATTTTATTAATCTTTTCCCCGACCTCGCTACCGTGCACAAACTCGATTTCCTTCCGTTCCTGCTTGACGGCATCGCGATGAAAAAGGAATTGAATCAGGCCGACGGCATCCATCCGAACGCCGAGGGCGAGCGGTTGATGACCGAAAATGTCTATAAAGCGCTGAAACCAATGCTGGCGAAGTGAATCTGCTATCGTTTACTCTTCGAAAGAGTATTTGTATGAAAAAATTGTTATTTACCCTCCTGCTGACCTCGGTCAGCGCATTTACGATAGCGGCTCAGGCCCCGGATCCGGCTCCGGCGGCTGTAAATCAATCGACATATGTCCGGCCGAATGCCGAAAAGCGGTTCAAACGCTTCGTCAAAGATACAGTCGGCCCGACCGCTTGGATCGGCATCGGTGCCGGTGCTGCATTTGCCACGGCGTCCGACAGCCCCAAAGAATGGGGACGTACCGGCGAGGGGTTCGGCCGTCGTGTGGCGTCGAATCTCGGCAAGAATGTGATGCGAAATACCATCATTTACGGACTCGACGAGGCCTTCAAACTCGACAGCGGCTATTACCGCAGTACCAAACGTGATGTCGGTTCGCGGATCGGCAACGCTCTGCTCTCGACCGTGACGGCCCGCAAAGCGAACGGCAAACGTACGGTCGGCGTTCCGCGTATCGTCGGAACATTTACGGCAAATGTCGCCGCCAATGAGATGTGGTATCCCGCACGTTACGATTGGAAGGACGGCATGAAACGCGGCGGCATCTCGCTCGGCGTCAATGCGATGTTCAACCTGGTCAAGGAATTCATATTCAAGAAATAGTTCACTGAACTGACAGAACGCGTCGGCACATGATTCGTTTTGCACGGATCGGGCGTTAGAATAGAGTTGCCGACGGGCCGTCGATGCTTGAGAGCGGACGAGCCTGACCGGATTACACCGTGCAGCTTACCCTTAGAGCCAGATTGAACCTGTTTCGCGAATCGATTTCCCTGGCATGGGATTCGGTTCGTGCCAATCGGACTCGTTCGGCGCTGACGGTGATAGGCATCGTGGTCGGCGTCGCGGTGGTCGTGGTGGTCGCCGCTCTGCTGCAGGGAGCACAGACGTTTGTCGTTAACGCGACCGCCGGATTTGCCCCGGACGTGCTTCGCATCGAAAAGGCCTCGTTCCAGGACTTCGGGTCCGACGGACAGGCCTTTGTCGAGGCTCAGGCCAAGCGTCCCGACATATTTGTGGACGATCTCATTTACCTGAATGAGCGTCTGGGCGGCGATATCTTATTTGGTGCCGAGGGCACCGCCGTTTTGCCGGCTCGCCGCGGCGCCAAGACCCTGACCGGCGTCGCTATTCAGGGCGTGACGCCGAACATCACCGAACTATCAAACATCAAGATCGCGTATGGCCGCGGCTTTGCCTCGGCCGACGACACATATCGGCGAAATGTCTGCGTCATCGGGCAGGACATAGTCGATGAACTCTTTCCGACCACCGGGCCGCTCGGCGAGGAGATCCAACTCGGGCAAATGCGTTATACGGTCGTCGGGGTGGCCGAACCACGCGGCGCATCGTTCGGTTCGTCACAGGACGGATTTGTCCAGATACCGCTCGGAACATTTACACGCGTTTTCGGCTCTCGTTCACGTTCGCTTGCGATCCTCGCCAAATCGAAGAATGCTGAGCGGCTGTCTCTCGCCGATGTCGAGGAGCAGGTCCGCGTGGCACTGCGCATACAAAGAAAACTGGTAGGCACGGACAACGCGGATGATTTCAGCGTTGTGACGGCCAAGAGCGTACAGGCGTTTTCGGCGTCGCTGACCGGCATCGTCGGGACTATCGTTTACCCGCTGACGGGCATATCGCTGTTTGTCGGCGGGATCGTCGTGATGAATATGATGCTCTCGTCGGTCACGGAGCGGACACGCGAGATCGGCGTGCGGATCGCGGTCGGAGCGAGGCGCCGCGACATCCTGATCCAGTTTTTGATCGAGACGACGACGTTGACGGTGATCGGCGGGGCGATCGGCGTGCTTTTTGCCGCCGGTATCGTGTGGCTGCTGGCGGCAGTGACGAATTTGCCGTTAGGCCTTCCGGTGTGGGCCGTATTTGCGGCGATCGGCGTCTCGTGTGCGGTCGGGATCATATTTGGGGTGGTGCCGGCACGTCAGGCGGCCGCACTCGACCCGATCGAAGCGCTTCGCTCGGAATGACGCTTTTTGGTGGAACAAAGTGAATTTTCAACGCCTACATGACACCTGGAGAACGGTCATAGACTCGATCCACAGCAATAAGCTGAGGGCGGGGCTGACGCTGACCGGCGTCATCATCGGTACGGCGGTCGTGGCCCTGGTCGGCGCGGTGTTGACGGGCCTGTCGCAGCGGGTCCAGGAGGTTTCGGATAAAAGCGCTCCGAACGTTATCTATTTCACCAAACAGCCTCGTATCGGCCCGTCGCTCCAGCAGCTAACGGCTGAGGAAAGGCAGCGAAAAGACTTTACGCTTGATGACGCGATCGCCGTTTCCGAGTTGAGTTCGCCGCAGGCCGTTTCGCCGCAAAAGGTCCGCGGCAGTTACGGCCCGTCCGCCAACATTCCCAAACTTACCGCCCGATCGCGTGAGGGCATCAATCCGCTGATCCTCGGCGTTTGGGAAAATTACCCTGAGGTGATCAATGTTCCGCTCGAGCGGGGCCGCTTTTTTACCGAGGCCGAGCGTCGCGGCCGGGCGTCGGTCGCGGTCATCGGCTACGGGATCGCCAAGCAGGTGTTCGAGGAGTTTGATCCGGTCGGCGAGGACGTCAAGATCGACGGCAAGCTGTTTCGGGTGATCGGCGTACTCGCCCGGTCGAGCGGCGAGGGCGTGATCGGGAGCGATGAACTCGACGAGCGGACCGTGTACATTCCGTTCGAGACGGCCGAAAAATTTTATCCTGAGATCGAAGAAACGCTGATCGCGGTGCGGGCCCCGAACGGCCGGGTCGACGAAGTAACCGACGAGGTGACCTTTCTGCTGCGGCAGAGACGCGGCCTCAAGTCGTCAGACGCCAATAATTTTGGCGTAAATCGCTCGGAGCAGGTCTTCGAACTCGTCAATGACGTGATCAGCGGCCTGGGTGTCATCGTCGTGCCGATCGCACTTGCCAGCTTGTTTGTCGGCGGGGTCGGCGTTATGAATATAATGCTCGTGTCGGTAAAGGAGCGAACGCCCGAGATCGGCATCCGCCGTGCGCTCGGGGCGACGCGGGGCGAGATATTGACCCAGTTTTTGATCGAGGCCATTACCTTGACCGGGCTCGGCGGGCTCACCGGGATCGCGGCCGGGCTGTTTCTCGCTTTTGCGGTCCGAAAGATCGTCAGCTTTCCCGCGGCCGTACCGTTCTGGGCGATCGCCGCCGGATTCGGGGCGTCGGTATTGGTCGGGTTGATCGCCGGGTTTTATCCCGCTCTTAGAGCGTCGCGGCTCGACCCGGTCGAGGCGATGCGGGGAATTTAGATAAACTTTATGAACGTCACACACCTCGAATGTGCCCTCTGCGGGCTGCGGCACAAAGCCAACGCTCTGCATAATCTCTGCCGTGAGTGCGGCAAGCCCTTGCTCGTCCGTTACGATCTCGCTGAAGCGGCGAAGACGCTGACGCCGGAATCGCTGGCAGCGAGAGAATCGACCTTATGGCGATACCGCGAGGTTCTGCCCATTGTCGACGAAACCAACATCGTCTCACTCGGCGAAGGTATGACGCCGCTGTTCAAGACCGACCGCCTCGCGGCGACGTTGCCCGTAAAACTCGACCTATACATCAAGGACGAAGGCCAAAATCCGACGCAGTCGTTCAAGGCTCGCGGTATGACGGCGGCGATCTCGATGGCAAAGGAACTCGGCGTGACAAAGCTCGCGGTACCGTCCGCCGGCAATGCTGCCGGGGCAATGGCAGCGTACGCCGCACTCGCCGGTATGGAAGCCAACATCTTCATGCCCGCCGACACGCCGCACGCAAACATCGTCGAGTGCCGGCAGACCGGAGCACGCGTCACGCTAATCGACGGCCTGATCACCGACTGCGGAGCGATCGTGGCGAAGCGCAAAGACGAGATGGGCTGGTTCGACGTCTCGACCCTCAAAGAGCCCTACCGCGTCGAAGGCAAAAAGACGATGGGCTATGAATTGTTTGAACAATTTGGAGCGCGGACACTCTTGTCCGCACCGTCGGTTCCTCCGGCGGGTCGATCGTCGCGACCATTCACGACCGACGAAGCGTCGCTCGTTGCGGACAGGAGTGTCCGCTCTCCGCTGCCTGACGTCATCCTCTACCCGACCGGCGGCGGAACCGGCTTGATCGGGATGTGGAAGGCGTTTGACGAGATGGAGCAGATGGGCTGGATCGACAGTAAGCGGCCGCGGATGGTGAGTGTGCAATCGGAGACGTGTGCGCCGATCGTGCGGGCATTCCACGCTGGCGAGCGTTTTGCCGACGAGTTTGAGAACGCCGCGACGGTCGCCTCGGGCCTTCGCGTGCCAAAGGCGATCGGCGATTTCCTCATACTCGACGCTATTCGTGCCTCGGGCGGCACGGCGATCACGGTCACCGACGCCGAACTCGTTGCCGCCGTCGCCGAGATCGGGGCGCTGACAGGCATCTTCGCCGCTCCCGAAGGCGCCGCCTGCCTGCCCGCTCTTCGCAAGCTGATCGACCAGAATCTCGTACGCGGCGGCGAGTCCGTCGTCATCTTTAACACCGGCTCCGGCATCAAATATCTCGAAGCGTTTGAATAAAACTGTGCTAACATCCACTTAATTTGGGCACCGCGTAGTAAAAACGTTAGTTGAAGTTCTATCTATTTTTCCCGAAGGGCAATTAGCCACGTCCTTTAGGGCGTGGTCAGATAGCGAAGATGATCTCACAGGGCGTTTCAACGTCCTTACTAAAACCGAAACGAACGATGTCAGCCACCGTCTACTCAGAAATCAATTTCCACATCACCTGGCATACCAAAAATAGTCTGCCGATGATTACCGAGCGAATACGAGACCGGCTCTATCACTATTTGACCCACAAAATAATCGATACACCGGGAGTCTATCTTCACGCTATTGGCGGTATCGAAACGCACGTTCACATTGGCCTGAGCTCTCCGCCGAACCTATTGATCTCCGATTGGATCGGCAAGCTAAAGGGCGGTAGTTCGCATTACATTAATCACGAGGTTCAGCCAAAAGCTTTGGAATGGCAGCGCGGATACGGCATCGTTGCCTTTGGCACGCGAGATTTGAAATGGGTTGTGGAGTATATTAACAATCAGAAGGAACATCACCGTAGCGGAAACATCCACGACCGCTTAGAGCGAATCGCGAACGACGATGACGCTAAAGCTGTTGGAGAAGGACGTTAAAACGCCCTTCTGTTCATCGTATTGATACTGGCCCACACCCTAAAGGGCGTGGCTAATTGCCGCGAGACGCGGGAAAGACGGCTATCGCCGCCACAATAACTGCTCTATGCCGGAACATAGGATCTACTCAACACCATTCGCGAGCGTTTATCCGCACTACGTTAAAAAGGCCGAGGCGAAGGGCCGGACCAAGGAGGAACTTGATGAGATCATCCGTTGGCTGACGGGTTATACCAGGGCGGGCCTCGCGAAACAGATCGAGAAGCGGACGACGTTTCGCGATTTTTACGAAAAGGCCCCGAAGTGGAACCCAAACGCCCACCTCATCACCGGCACCGTCTGCGGCATCCGCGTCGAAAATATCGAAGACCCGCTCATGCAAAAACTCCGATACCTCGACAAGCTCGTCGATGAGCTCGCGAAAGGTAAGAAGATGGAGAAGATTTTGCGGAAGGCGGCGGCGACGCCATGAACTTTGCACTACGCACAATAATTGGGTCTGCTGCTCTGATCCTCGCCAGCGTGTTCACTGTCGCCGCGCAGTCTGGGGATTGCGAAAGCCATCCGAGCTATATAAACCGCAATCAGGTAGATTACGGCCCGATTCGAGTGAAGAGTATCCGCGGCAAAGTGTTCATGGAACAGAACGACGGCACGGTACTCGGATCGATTCCGGGATGCATTGCTCTATTCACGGAAAAAAGTCACCGACTAGTTGCACGGTCGACTGCGAACGAAAATGGCTATTTCGTGTTTGGTAAGATTAGGCCCGGCCGTTACCGCCTAGTAGTTCGTGATCCGCAAGGCGCTTTTTGTCCGGCAAACGTTATGCTTCTGATCACAAAGAAAGGCCGCCCATCCAGACTCGTTGTCCATATGCGTGCGCAAGGAATTGATTCTTGCAGCTTTGTCGATAAGAAGACTCCTCGAAAACAAAAATGAAACCAAGCACAAAACGCATCACCCTTCGCATCGTGCACCTTGTCTCGGTGATACCGGTGCTCGGATACGTCTGACAAGCGTGTGACCGAGGCCGCCGAGTACCAATGCTTCACGTCTTTCGTCTTTGCCCGCCAACGATCCTCACGGACGGATGTGCTGATCCGTAATTCGCCGACACTTCAAAATTTTGCTAAAATACCGTGTTTATTAGGGCGTTTTACACTCGCACCCGTTTAGACACGTGACCCCTGGCCAAAGTCAGGGGCGATTTATTGATGAACAGCCTCGTATTTTCAAATATGCTGCACCGGCCGGCCCGGACGGCGGTCAGCATTATAGGCATCGGTATCGGCATTTTGCTGATCGTATTCACGGTCGGTCTGGCCAACGGCAGTCTGCGCGAGCGTGCTCAGCGTGAGGCGAATGTCGGCGCCGAGATAATGCTGCGTGCCTCGGGCAGCCTCGGCCTCAGCGGTTCCGAGGCCCTGCGTCTGCCGGTCAGCCTGGCCGAGGACGTTAAGAAGGTCGACGGTGTCGCGACCGCGGTGCCGATCGCACAAAACAGCATTTCGGTCTCGGACGCCAATACCGGCAGCCGGCTGGTTGACGGCATCAATTTTGACGAGTACGCGTCGGTTTCCGGCGTCCAGATCGCCAAGGGGCGAAAGCCCGCCGACGGTGCCGACGAGGTCATCGCCGATGTCGCCTGGGTCCAGCAAAAGAACCTTGTCATCGGCGGCAAGATGAGCATTTACGACCGTGATTTCACGCTCGTCGGATCGTACGAGCCGAGCGCAGGCGGCCGTATCAAGATACCGCTCGGTACGATGCAAAAGCAGCTCGGGGCCGAGGGCAAGGTATCGGCACTGCTCATCAAGGTCAAGGACGGTTTCTCGCCCGACACGGTCGCACAGAGCATCCAGGCCAAGTTTCCGGACGACCAGATCATACTCACCCGCGACCTCGAAGAACTGTATATGCAGGGCTTTCCCGCATTGAACGTCTTTCTGAACGTCGTCGTCGGCGTTGCCGGTGCGATCTCGGCCCTGATCATCCTCTTGACGATGTACACGACCGTTACCGAACGCACGCGACAGATCGGCGTGCTTAAATCGCTGGGTATGTCCAATTTCAGCATCGCGTTCACCATCGTCCAGGAGGCTCTGCTGATCAGCACCGGAGGCGTGCTGTTCGGCGTGGTCGCGACGTTTCTGCTCAGCGTCGCATTGACCAAATGGACATCGCTCACGGTCCAGATCGAACCGTCTATCGTCGTGAGTATTCTCATCGTCGGCATCCTCAGCAGCATCGTCGGGGCACTCTATCCGGGACTGCGGGCCGCCCGGCTCGACCCGGTCGAGGCACTCGGTTACGAGTGATCCTGAGAAAACGTCAGAATTTGATCAGCCGCAGCGAAGCGAATGTTGGAAAACATTCGCTTTTGGCTTTTTATAACACCAGTGTTTCGCCGCCGGGCGTTCAGGCCGATCTATGATCCGATCATCATTTCGACAAATCACAAGGGCAATGTGCCTGACGGCGATCATCCTCGCGGTGTCGGCCGTCTCACACGCCCAAAAGCGGTTTTACATCGCGCCTGACGACCACACCGATTATTACTGGATCGCCGATGAGGCGACTTATCGCCAGGCGTTCCTGACGATGATCGACTATTACCTCAACAAAATGGACGAAACGCAGTCCAATCCTCCCGACTCGCAAATGCGTTGGAGCTGCGACGGCAGCCTCTGGATGTGGGAGTTTGAACGCAATCGCAGCCCGGCACAGTTCGACCGCTTTATCGAGCGTATCCGCGACGGCCATATGAGCGTGCCGATGAATCCGCTGGTCGTCGCACAGGGCGGTTCAAACGCCGAAAGCGTGCTCCGCGCGATGTACTATTCCGGACGCATCGAACGCCGCTACGGCCTGAGGTTCCCGATGGCGGTCGCCATGGAAAATCAGACCCAGCCGTTCGGCCTCTCGTCGCTGTGGGCCGGAGCAGGTGCCAAATACTCCTGGAAAGGCGTCTGCAACTGTGCGACCGAGGTCACGGGGCTCAACGACCGCGACCGCGAGATCTATTATTCGGGCGGCCGCGACGGCAGCCGCGTGCTGATGAAATGGCAGTCACAGTACACGACCAACAAGATGTTCGGCAGCTATATCGAGGCCCACGACCCGGTCGAAACGATCGATTTTGCCGACTACAGCCCGATCTTTCAGGCAAAATACCCGTACCCCGTGATCGGGGCTTTCGGCCGCGGCGGCGACGACCTTCAGTACACGAGCGACGAGTTCATAGCTGTCGCCCAACAGCAATCGACGCCGGACCGCCGCGTCATCATCTCAAACCAGGAAGATTTCTTCCGGGATTTCGAGGCCGATCACGGTGCCGGCCTCGAGACGTTTTCGGCCGCATTCGGCAACGAATGGGACGTTTTGACGGCCTCGGCACGGGTCAAACGAGCCTCGGAAAAGCTCCGCAGTGCCGAGGCGATGGCCACGCTCGTCGCCCTCGAACAGCCGTCGTTCATGGCGTCGCGGATCGCCGAGCGCGACCGGGCGATGCTCAACCTCGGGCTCTATTACGAGCACGACTGGACCGCCGACGGAGCCGTGCCGCGGTCCCAGCGGGCGGCGTGGCACCGCAAGGTCGAAAAAGAGATCACCGACTATGTCGACAAACTGTACGACGATGCCAAATACGAACTTGGCCGGATGATCTCGCGCACAGGCAACGCCGAACGCTACTTTGTCTTTAACCCGCTGAGCTGGGCCCGAACCGACATTGCCGACATTCCGCTTCGCGGCTACCGAAAGGTAAAGGCCGTCGATGCCGCGACGGGTGCCGAACTGCCCTCACAAATACTGACATTCGGCACGCAGCGGATACTCCGCGTACTGGCGGCAAACGTGCCGTCGGTCGGCTACAAGGTCATCGAACTGCGAAGCGGAGCACCGTCCGTGCTGCCAAACGCCGCGTCGCAAAACGGTGCGACGATCGAAAACGCCCGTTACCGTGTCACGCTCGCACCCGACGGGGCGATATCGAGCCTTATCGACAAGTCGCGAGGCGACCGCGAGACCGTACGCAATATCGGCGGCCGTCTGCTCAACGACCTCGGCGGCGACCGCACGGGAACCGTCACGATCGAAAACGCCGGTCCGGTGAGCGTCACGCTGCGGGCCGTGTCGTCGAGCCCGGTCCGTCACACCACCCGCGTCACGCTCTTTCGCGACCTCGACCGCGTGGATGTCCGCAATGAGATAACCGAAAATTTCGGCGACGTCAAAACCTGGAGTTACTCGTTCAACGTAAATTCGCCCGACGTCTGGCACGAAGAGGTCGGCGCCGTCATCCGCGGCAAACTGCTGGCGAACGGCGGCCACTATTCGCCGCGAAACGCCCGATACGATTGGCTGTCGCTCAATCATTTCGCCGATATTTCGGACGGCGGCGGCAATGCGTTCGGCGTAACGCTCTCGAACTGGGACGACTCGTTCATGCAGTTGGGCTCGAGCGGAACGCGTGTCCTTGACACCACGACGCCGCAGATCAACGTGCTGGCCGGCGGACAGGTCGACGGCCCTAACCTCGGCATTCGCGATCAGGACGGCGACGCGTACTTTATGCAGCGGTTCGCCCTCAGGACCCACAGCGGCTTTGACCAGGCGTCGGCGATGCGGTTCTCACTCGAACACCAAAACCCGTTCGTTACCGGCTGGGTCGGCGGTACCGGCGACGTCACGCGGCCGTACCCGGCGCTCAACTATTCGTTCCTGCAGATCTCGGACCCGAATGTCCTGCTCTGGGCGCTCAAGCCGGCCGAGGACGGCATCGACCGCGGTGTCGCCGTACGCGTCTGGAATCAGGCCGCGACGCCGGTGACGTACTCGCTCACGCTGGCAAGGCCGGTCACATCGGCCGACCGCGTCACGCACGTCGAAACCGCGATCGCCCCGGCAAACGTTTCGGGCGGCAGACTCAATGCCGTCGTGAACCAGCAACAGATCCAAACCCATTTGCTCAAAACCCAGTAAATACCGACTGTCCACGCTGTCCCGGCTGTCCTTACTGTCCTGCATGTCCACGCTGTCCTGCGTGTCCTGACGCTCTCGACTCGATAGACTCACAAGACTCACCCGACTCGATAGACTCACTCGACTCGCTAGACTCAATCGACTCGATAGACTCGCCAGACTCTCTCGACTCTCTCGACTGTCCTGACCGTGTTTTATGAATTTTCAAAGATCTGATCAAACCTTTAGTCTAACATATATTGCAGCGATACGGCAATATCTCATTTCTGCAACGCTCAGGCGTGAATCGTGGATCGTGAATGGTGAATGGTAAGTAGTCACCCATCACCCAAATGAGTGTTGACAAAGACCGGCTACAGGCACAAACTGACCGGAACGGCAATGTGCAACGTCAGCCGCCGCTGCGACGCCGCTATGACCTCGCCCGGCGAAAAATGGAGAATGATATCGATATGAAAACGGCCTTTGAAATGCCTGCGAGGGGCACCAAAGTGAGATCGAATGGGAATCGCAGAATCGCAGGTCAGACCCCATTTTTTTGTGCGGAGCCAGCGTCACAGAACTCGCCAAACTGACCGGAATGACCATTTCCAACGTCAGCCGCCGCACCGATGCGGCCGCAAAACGCTCCGCTACGGACGAGGAATTTCAAAAGGTCATTGACAACGTGTGTGATAATTACTTGGCGAATGTCGTCGGTAAGTAATGAGAATCGACAAAATAGCAAGCCTGACCCCAATTCCCGCTAAAATCTAAGCCCAATAAAACACCAGCCGATAAAAAAGAAATTCAACGGTTGGAAAACGTAATCAAAAAAGAACAATCAAGACAGAAGAAATCAGAAACTCACGGACAAAAGGGCAAAGGAACTTAATCTATGAATAAAAATAATGTTTATACTTTTCTTCTAGAATACAAAGGTGGAACTTATCTTTCGCAGATAAAAGCTGAATCACCCCAAAATGCTCTGACAAAATGGAGTGAATCTCTCAGCGTTAAAGAAATAAAGGGTTTGGGGGAAAAGACAAAGGAACAACTAATAAAAGATACAAAACTTGAAGAGCCTTGTTTAATTGAAGGAATGAGCAATGTTTGGTGCGCTACTTTTGTATTGGCAAATAATCTAGCACTACTGCATTATGTTCAAACAAAAACAAACTAATCTCTTCAAAAACTGAGAAAAGGCGTGAGGAAACTCACGCCTTTTGCTTTTGTTGGCTGTCTAAAACCGTATCGAGAAACTGAATAATAAACTTTTGCTTTTCTCGCGGCAGCAGTTTCACCTGCTCGAACTTTCTTTGTAATTGAGGAAGATGGGGCCTGGCCTACGATATTACGGTTTAGGAGCGATTCGTTCGGGAAGATCTGTCGCCCGCCCTCGCGGGCTCCTTGGGGCTTGGGGGGAGACTGACGGCGAGGCAAGCCGTCGCCGCACTGCGATACGGGCGAAGCCCGTTCAGGGATCTGCAATCAACGATCGCCAACCACCGACCACGAACCACGGACCACCGACCACGAACCACGAACCACCAACCACCAACCACGGACCACGAACCACCGACCACGAACCACGGACCACCGACCACGAACCACGAACCACCAACCACCGACCACGGACCACCAACCACCGACCACCAACCACCAACCACCGACCACCAACCACCAACCACCAACCACCAACCACCAACCACCAACCACGGACCACGGACCGCGGACCGCCAACCACTTACCTCGGCATGACGGCGAGGGTGTCGGTCAGTTTTAGGGCGGCGGCGCGGAGCGGGTCTTTGGCGGCGACGAAGCGCCCGGCGATCGCAGTTTGGCCCGGGGTTGCGGGTGGTTTACAAAAATAGGTATTGCTATTTATTGCCGGTGCGGTCATACTCATTTATGTAATCCTTCTCTCGCGCCGTTTATGGTGCGCTTCGTCTTTAACGATTTCTGGATAAGTTTGAGAGCGGGCCCTATTAGTTAATCAGAAGTTGCTCTCAGTTTTTTGAGTATCCGAGATCCGTTATCTTCGCCGCAGAATAGTTTCTATTTGACGCCGGGACCGGTTCGACACTTCTTTAGAAGCCTCGAAAAGAGGCAAGGTATATCCAACAATGTCAATGAAACTATACGTAGGAAACATTTCCTTTAACACATCAAACCAGGACCTTAACGACCTTTTCGGTGCCATCGGCACGGTTGAGTCGGCCAATATCATCGAGGACCGTGAAACGGGCCGTTCGCGCGGTTTCGGTTTTGTCGAAATGGCTTCGCAGGCCGAGGGCGAAAATGCTATCGCACAGCTCAACGGCAAGGAAGTTGACGGCCGTGCGCTGAAGGTCAACGAGGCAAAACCGCAGGAGAATCGCAGCGGCGGCGGCGGACGCGGCGGCTACGGCGGCGGTAACCGCGGCGGCGGTGGCGGCTACGGCGGTGGAAATCGCGGTGGCGGCGGAGGCTATGGCGGCGGCGGCCGCTGGTAGTCCCAGGCCCCTTTCCGACAAATGCAAGGCTGCCCGTTGAATCAATAGTTCCGGGCAGCTTTTTTATTTCACCGCTGATCGGTTTGTACGTGTTAGACTGACTGTATGGCTTACGGACCACTGGCTCTTTCCCGCCGGCATGTGCTGGGCGAACATTATTTGCGTTGCGAGGCGATCGAGAGCGTCCCGGTCTATCTGAACGACATCGACGGCGAGGTGCTCGGCCGCGTCGACGAGAGTATGGGAAAGTACGCTGACGCGTTTCTCTTTCACCTGACCGAGGAAACGTGTAAAAAGTTGTCGGCGGGCCACTATACTTATTCGTTCGAGTTTGAAAAGGCAGATGCCGGTTCGCCGGCCGGCGGCCGCCGGTCCCGATTGCTGGCCGTGATACTTACGGCCCGAAAGGGTTACGCCCGGCCGCTGCCGAAACGCGGCGACACGGGCGAGCGATAGGCTCGGCCTTTTTGCCGGACATTGACTTTCTGCTTATTAAAGGCAATAATCTGCCGCTTGGTCTTTAACAATCTATAGCTTTGAGGTGCCGATCTTTCAAGGATCTGCATAAAAGGGAAAGCCGGGTGAGACTCCCGCACGATCGCGTCACTGTGAATAAATAAGTCAGAACGCCTGCCTCATAAGTTATTGCCAAACTGATGTTTCGCGTCAAAACATCGCCGGCAGACATCGTTTTTCAATCCGATATTTTGGAACGCCGTGTTTTTCTGGTCGATATGTTTCGACGCGAGAAAAGTGCGGCGTTTTTCTTTTGGTGTCCGGATATAAGCAACAGATGCGGAAGAGTCTTAAATTATCAGCAATATTGATCCTGGCCGCGGCCATAATGGGAGCGTGCCGCGGCAGTGCCGTCGCGCCGAACGCGGCAGATGCACCGAAACCCGAGCCGCGGGCCGTGACGGACGATCTGGGCCGCCGTGTAACGGTGCCGGCCGCGGTGACGCGGGTCGTGTCGCTGGCGCCGAGCGTGACCGAGATTATCTTTGCCGTCGGTGCCGGCGACCGTCTGGTGGGCGTCACCACATTTTGCAATTACCCCGAGCAGGCCAGGTCGATCGCCAAGATCGGCGATACGATGACGCCAAATATGGAGGCCATCGTCGCACTGAGACCGGACGTCGTATTCGTGTCGAGTGCATCGCAGCTTGAGGGGTTTACAAGGCTGCTCGAGCAGAACGGGATCGCCGTTTACGTGATCGATCCGCAAAGTTTGCCCGATCTGTACGGAAAGAGCCTCAGGCAACTCGGGACGCTCTTTGGCAAAAACGACGACGCTTCGCGATTGGCCGATTCGCTCGAGCGGCGGCACCGGGAAATTTGCCGCATCACTAACGGCTGTGCCGATCAGGCAGAGGGCGGCCCGGCCGCGGTCCGCGTCTTTGTGCAGGTGTCGCGAGAGCCTTTGTTCACGGTCGGCAAGAGTTCGTTCCTAAGGCAGGTTATCCGCGACGCCGGCGGCATCCTGGTGACCGAGGACGTCGAAACGGCATTTCCGAAATTAAGCAAGGAAACCGCTTCGGCGCTCAACCCGGAAGTTCTGATCCTGTCCGATTCAGAGGATAACAGGGAGCCGAACGACGCGTTCAAAAACTCGCCGGCCGTCAGGAACGGACGCGTTTACAGGGTCAACGCCGATCTGATCTCGCGGCCCGGGCCGCGGCTCATCGACGCACTGGAGCAGATCGCCCGCGACCTGCATCCGGAGAAGTTCAAGTAATGACCTTAACGCGGAAACCGCAGAGTACGCGGAGAAGATACGACTAAATGACGATGGCCGGAACTAAGACAACGATCAGATCTCTTGCGACGTCGCTGCGTCTCGGCGGCATGTTGCTCGTCGCTCTGGTCGTTGTACTGATCGGAGCGGCGATGCTCGGGGCCGAGCGTCTGCCGCTGTTTGACCTGACCGAGCAGCAGCGTTCGATCTTGTTTGATATCCGCCTGCCGCGAATACTGCTTGGGGCGTGCGTCGGGGCGAGTTTAGCGGTCGCCGGTGCCGGCCTGCAGTCGCTGCTTCGAAATCCGCTGGCCGAACCGTATCTGCTCGGCGTTTCGAACGGTGCGGCACTCGGCACGATGCTGGCGTTCGTTTACTTTCAGAGCTTTGAATGGGCGAGGCCGCTGCTCGCTTTCGCCGGAGCCGGTGCCGCGTCGGTCGCCGTGTACCGGATGGCGAAGAGCCGCACGGGGATGAACGTCGAGCGGCTGGTGCTGTCGGGCGTGATCGTCACGACATTTCTATCGTCGGTGATCGTGATGCTGACCACATTGCTCGACGCGGCGAAACTGCGGAGCTTTACGTTCTGGCTGCTCGGCGACCTGTCGCAATCGACGATGAACGGCGTTTACATCAGCTGCGGGGCATTGCTCGTCGGGACGCTGGTGCTGGCCTCGCAGGCCAAGGCGCTCAATCTGATGATGGTCGGCGAGCGTGACGCGTTTGATTTTGGCGTCGAGGTCGGCCGGGTCCGGCTGCTGGTTTTCGGTGCGGCGAGCCTGGTCGTCGGGGCGGCGGTTGCCGCGAGCGGTTCGGTTGGATATGTCGGCCTGATCGTGCCGCATCTTGTCAGACTGACGGTCGGCACCGATAACCGTTACGTCATACCGTTTTCGGCGATCGTCGGCGGGATATTTGTCGTTTTTGCCGATACGATCGCCCGCACGGCGATCGCACCGCGTGAATTGCCCGTCGGAGCGATAACCGCACTGATCGGTGCGCCGCTGTTCATATATTTGCTTAGGAAAAATTAGCCGCGAATAAGAAATGCTTGAGGTTCGGGACATAACGGTCAGGTACGACACACGCGAGATACTGCGTGACGTGTCGCTGACCCTGCATGCCGGGCAGATCATCGCCCTTGTCGGCGCCAACGGTGCCGGCAAGACGACGCTGATCAGGGCGATGAACGGAACGCTGCCGCTGTCGGCGGGCCGGATAGACCTGGACGGACGCCCGATCGCGGGGCTTTCGAGACGCGAGATCGCGCAGCGGATCGCGGTCGTCGCTCAGGAGAACGAAACACGCTTTCCCGTGACGGTCATCGATTTTGTGCTCGCCGGCAGATTCGCCTCGGGCAAGGCGTTTGGCTGGGAGACGGCGAGGGACCTCGAGTTTGCCGAAAACGCCCTGCAAAGCTGCGACCTTGACGGATATCGCGATCGATTGATGGATCATCTCTCGGGCGGCGAACGTCAGCGGGTGGTGCTGGCGAGGGCACTCGCGGCGGGCTCGATGACGCTGCTGCTGGACGAACCGACGGCTAACCTCGACCTTTCGCATCAGGCGATGATGTTCAGCCTTGTCAGAAAGCGCTGTGCCGACTGCGGGTGTTCGGCGGTCGTGATCACGCACGACCTCAATCTGGCGGCCGAATTCGCGGATGAGATCGTAATGTTGAAGGACGGAAAGATCGCCGCAAAGGGAACGCCGGCCGAGGTTTTGACCGCTGAAAATATCAAGGGCGGTTTTGGTGTGAATGTTTTGCTGGATGAAAATCCGGCGAGTGGCAACGTGCGGGTGACGAACGTTTTTTAGGCGGATCTGGGTACATGCCCGCGTTGAAAGTAATGAAGCTAGTATTAACCATCTTATTTTGCGGTGCGGCGGTATTTGCCCAGTCCGTCGGCGGCCTTACGGGCAAGGTCACACAGAAGGGCGAGGCGGTCGCCGGCGCACGGGTCGAGATCACGATCCACGACCCCGCGGGCAACAAAACGACCAAGACCACGACCGATGAGCACGGCAATTACCGATTTGCCGGCCTCGCACCGGGCAGTTATATGCTGATCGCCGAGGGCGAACCGGGCAAGGGCATCGCCTATCGGGCGTCGGTGATCGTCGCCGCGGGCCGCGAGACGGAGCTCAACCTCGCTCTCGGGATGGCGGATTACGCCGTTTTCGTCTCGTCGATGAAGATCGTCGAGAGCGTGACGGTCTCGGCCGGGCTCGGCCAACCGGTCGATGAGGTTTCGAAAACGGTCAACGTCATCAGCGGTCAGGAGATGCGCGACCGGGCCGATTTTTCGATGATCGAGAGCCTGCGGACCATTCCCGGGTTCAGCGTGCAGCAGCTCGGCGGTTTTGGGAGAACGGCGACGATCAAGACACGCGGGCTTCGCAATCAGGATACGGCACTGCTGCTGGACGGCATCCGGCTGCGTGACCCGGCGGCGATCACCGGCGACGCATCGCCGTTTCTGAGCGACATAACGTTGACCAGCGTGAGCAAGATCGAGGTGCTTCGCGGCTCGGGTTCGTCGCTCTACGGCACGAACGCGATCGGCGGAACCGTGGATTTTCAGACGCCGCGGGCGGCCGCCGGCACACACGGACAGATCTCGGGAGCCTTTGGCGGCATGGGGCTCGGGCGATTTCGCGGAAACATCTCGCACGGGCTTAAGAACGGAAAATTTGGCATCACGGGAGCCCTTTCCCGGACCGCGTACACCAAGGGCATCGACGGGCAGGACAACGCCGGCAATACGAATATTCAATCGCGGGTCGAGTTCAAGCCATTTTCGAAAACGAGTATCTCGGGCCGAATTTTCGCCTCGGACGCACGTGTCAGGCTGAATTCGAGCCCAGATACGTTTGGCACTCTGCCCGTGTCGAACGCGGCGATCATCAACGCCGCTGCAGGCGTGAATTTTGCCGCCGACGCCAACGATCCGGACAGTTTTCAGAGGTCGAGGTTCTTTAGTGGGCAACTGGCCGTCACTCAGGTCGTGAACCAAAAACTCGTCGTCAGCGGCTATTATCACGGCTCGGCGACAAAGCGGACCAACGACAACGGCGCGCTCGGAGCGGGCTTTCAGAGCGCCTCGACGAGCATATTCGATGGCCGTATCCACACCGGGAATATCAAGGTGAACTGGATACCGGCCAGGGAAAATCAGCTGACCGCGGGCTATGAGTTTGAACTCGAAAAATATGGCGGTTCCGGCCGGACGCCGTCCGGAAGCGGCAACTTTTTTACAAAGGGCGGCCAGTCGAGCAACACCTTTTACGTCCAGGACCTCGTCCGCCTGTTTGATGACAAACTGCAATTTGCCGGCGGCGTTCGCGTGCAGCGATACGGCCTCGACCGGCCGGAATTTAGCCGCAACAATGCCCCGTACGGCGATCTAGTGCTCGATAATCCGCCGACCGCGTATACGTTCGACGGTTCGGTGTCGTACCTTTTATCCGCAACAGGGACGAAGTTTCGCGCCCATGTCGGCAACGGCTATCGCGTGCCTTCGCTGTATGAGCGGTTCGGGACATTCTTTACTTCGTTCGGCACGCCCGGCTTTATCGCACTGGGTGATCCTTTCCTGAAGCCCGAGCGGTCGATCGCGGTCGATGCCGGCGTCGAACAGGGCCAGGGAAATGACAAAATTCGGCGGACCGCCACGTATTTTTAAACGAGGCTGACGGACGTGATCGGCTATGGCAACATTGTGCCGAACATCGGAGCGACGACGCGGCCCTTTGGCGGCTATCTCAATCAGAAAGGCGGCATCGCCCGCGGCGGCGAGTTTAGCGCATCGATCAAACCGACGGCGTCGACCGACATCTTTACGTCATACACCTACACCAACAGCGATCAAGCGGCCCCGCAGGTGACCGGCAGCAGGATCAACACGACGCTCGGGGTGCCGGCGCAGCAATTTACTCTCGTCGCCACGCAGCGGTTCAGGCGTTTTTGGGTAAATCTCGACCTGCTTGTGACATCGGACCATCTGGCACCGATATTCAGCAGTTCGGCGTTTTCGACGTACGTTTATCGCTTTGCCGGGAACCGAAAGGCCGATCTGACCGCCGGATACACGTTCGGACTTAGGAAAGAAAAGGTGACCTTGCGTCTGTTCGGCACGGTTGAGAACGTCCTCGACCGCGAATACTACGAGAACGGATTTCGGACGGCCAAGGCCTCGGGCAGGATCGGGTTGTCGCTCGGATTTTAGGTAGGCCGGGCCGCATTTGCCGAACTTTCGATAACGATCGTGACCGGTCGAAAGCCACGCCTATTCCCGCGAAATCTATATCGTGTTAAAATCGAGAAATTCGGCAACCCGGAGGTTATCTGCCATGAAGACCCTGTTTTTTGTTTGCGTCCTGTTGTCGGGTTGGCACGCCGCCAACGCTCAGGCAAAGGTCGTGACCAACACCGATCTCGACAAATATCGTGTGGAACGCGAAAAAGCGGTGGCAGATTACCTTTCGAATTACGCCAAGCGGGGAATGCCTTCGCCGGAGGAACTCGACCGGCGAAACGAACGCGACCGGAAAGAGTCGGCTGAGCTTTCGGCCAAAATGCGTGCCGAGCGAACCGAGCGTGAGCGGCGCGAGTCCGAAAACAGGATCATCGGCGTCTATCCGCAGCGGCCGCAGACCGAGGTGATCTTGATAGACGGGTATCAAACATACTTTTACACCGAGCCCTTTTATTCAAACGGGCGAGGGCGGCGGGCGTTCCAGCAGCCGGGCTATTTTGCCGGCGGGCAGTTTTGGCCGACAGGATCGGCGACGCGGACGCGTCCGATGTGGATCAAGAAGCGGTAGAAACCAGGATCAATATGAAGCAAGGTTGGGAAGCGGTCATCGGCATGGAGATACATGCGCAGTTGGCCACCAAGACAAAGATATTTTGCGGTTGTTCGGTCGAAACGGGCGGCGAGCCGAACTCTAACACGTGTCCGACGTGCCTCGGGCTGCCGGGTGCTCTGCCGGTCCTGAATCGACGCGTTATCGAACTCGGTACGCGGGCCGCTCTGGCGCTTGGCCTCGAGGTGCAGGAAACATCGATCTTTGCCCGAAAGAACTACTTTTATCCCGACCTGCCGAAGGGTTATCAGATATCGCAGTACGACAAGCCGTTTTCGGCAAACGGCCATCTGACGATAATGACCGCCGAACGCGACGAACACGGGCGCGCCGAGGATTGGCGGCCGATGACCATTCACGTTCAGCGGATGCACCTTGAGGAAGATGCCGGCAAGAACGTTCACGAGGGTTTGCCCGAGGTCGATAAATACTCATACATCGATCTCAACCGGGCCGGAACGCCGCTCGGCGAGATCGTGACCTCGCCCGATTTTCGCTCGTCATGGCAGGCGTATGACTATGTCAACCACGTCCGGCGCGTGCTCCAGTGGGTCGGCGCCAGCGACGCGGATATGGAAAAGGGAAACCTCCGCTGCGAGGCAAATGTTTCGGTCCGAAAGGTCGGTGAGACCGGTTTTCGAAACAAGGTCGAGCTCAAGAATCTCAATTCGGTCAGATTTATGCAGCGTGCGATCGAGTTTGAGATCGAACGCCAGATCGCCGCTCATGAGGCCGGCGAGGAAGTAAATCAGGAAACCCGCCTGTGGGACGAAAAGAACAATTGCACGCGGGTGATGCGGTCGAAAGAGGACGCCCACGATTACCGCTATTTCCCGGAGCCCGATCTGCAGCCGCTGGTCGTTTCGGCCGAGTTTATCGAGCAGGTCAGGCGTGAGATGCCCGAACTGCCGGATGCGATGCGCGACCGGTTCATGGAGGTTTACGGATTGAGTTTCGCGGATGCGTCGCAGATCGTTTCGGACAAACATCTGGCCGAATATTTCGAAACGACGGCCCGATTTACCGCAAATCCGAGATCGTCGGCGAACTGGATCCTCGGCGAACTGACCCGGGAACTCAATAACTCAGGCAAACCGATCAGCGAGAGCCTCCTGACCGCTGAGGACCTCGCCGAACTCATCAAGACCGTCGAGGCCGGCAAGATCAACAATAATCAGGCAAAAGAGGTCCTGGCGGAAATGTTTGCGACCGGCAAGTCCGCGCCCGAGGTCATCACCGACAAGGGATTTGAGCAGGTTTCGGATGCCGACGCGATCGGCAAGATCGTTGACGAAGTGATCGCCGCCAGTCAGGCAAACGTCGAGGCGTATCGCGCCGGAAACGAGAAACTCTTTGGCTTTTTTGTCGGCCAGGTGATGAAAGCCTCGCAGGGAAAAGCAAATCCGAAGGTTGTCAATGAAATCTTGAGGCAGAAATTATGATCTCAAAGGGCTCCGTCGCAGTAGTTACAGGCGGATCTAAGGGCATCGGGCTGGCGATCGCCGAGTCGCTCGTGCGTAACGGGTCGAGCGTCTTTATTTGCGGCCGCGGCAAGCGGGACGTTGCGGCTGCTCTCGAACGGCTTCGGGCGATCGGCGACGCCGCCGGCGAAACGTGCGACGTTCGCAGCGAGGATCAGGTCCGGCAGATGTTAGAGGAGGCGGAACGTGTTTTCGGCGGGGTCGATATTCTGGTCAATAACGCCGGTATCGGCATCATGGGAAAGACGGTCGAGGAAATTTCGGGCGACGAATTTCGACAGACGATCGAGACCAATCTGCTCGGCGTATTTTACGCCTGTCATCACGCGATACCGATGATGAAACGGCGGGGCGGCGGCTATATCTTTAATATTTCGAGCCTTGCCGGCCAGAACGCGCATCCGAAAATGGCGGCTTACAACGCCTCGAAATTCGGATTGAACGGATTTTCGGAAGCGCTGATGCAGGAGGTCAGGCAGGACAATATCAAGGTCAGTTATATCTGTCCGGGCAGTGTGAATACGTATTTTGGCGGCGATACGCCGTCGGATGACAAGGCGTGGCAACTGCAGCCCGAGGACATCGCTCGGACCGTGATCTCGCTGCTCGAAATGGACCCGAGGGCCTTGCCCAGCAAGATCGAGATCCGGCCAAGTAAGCCACCGGTTCGCTAAGCCTCGGCTTTACTTAGCTGTTCGGCGATCGTGGCCGAAAGGCGGGCACGGTCAACGGGCTTGATGTGATAGTCCGCCGCACCGAGGGCGGCCGCCCGGTCGCGATGCTCGCGGTCGTCGAGCGAGGTGATCATGACCACCGGGATCGTCCCGAAATGGTCGTCAGTCTTGACGTACTCCAAAAACGCCCAGCCGTCCATCACGGGCATCTCCACATCAGAAAGTATAATATCGGGGTGCCAAACGCCCGAGAGGAGCAGTTCGAGAGCCTCGGCGCCGTTTTGGGCCGTGATTACGCGATGGCCGCACGATTCGACGATCTTGCAGGTCTGACGTCTGACGCTCGGGCTGTCGTCGACTATAAGAACGACCTTTCGGGCCTTTGCCGCGTCAGGTGCGTCCGCCGCCTTTTCGCGAACCGGCTTTGACGTATCGGCTTTGGGGATCGTCAGCGGCATTCGAATGGTAAAGGTCGTGCCGACCTGCGGTTCAGAGGTGATGGTGAGCCGGCCGCCGCATTTCTCGACACTTTCCTTGACGATGCTCATGCCGATACCGCGGCCGGCATTGAGGTTTAATGTATCGGCGGTCGTCAGGCCGCGTTCGAACATCAATTGGAACGCGGCTTCGTCGACCAGAGCGTCAGCCGCCTCGGGCGTAATGATCTGGTTCTTGACGGCTTTTTCGATCAGTTTTGCGGCCGAGATCCCGCGGCCGTCGTCGGCCACGATCAGCGTGATGCCGTCGGCGTCAGAATCGACACGAATGCGGATCAGCCCTTTTTCAGGCTTTCCTATCAATCGACGCGTATCGGCGTGTTCGATGCCGTGAACGACGGCATTCTTTAATAAATGGAGCAGAGGCTCGATCAGGGCGTCGATTATCTGAGTATCGATCTCGGTATCGCCATTTTCGAGCGCTATACCGACGCTCTTATTCTCTTCCTCGCCGGTGACGTTGACCGCTCGCGAAAGCCGCGTCTCAAGCGTGCCGAACCTTACCAGCCTGATGCCGAACAACTTTTCCTGAAGTTCGGTCGTCAGATGCCGCTGAGCGTCGAGCAGCGACGCGATGGTGTCGATCAAGGCGGTCCGCGAACCGGGATCGTTATTGTCGAGCAGCTTTACAAACTCGTCGGCGACCGATCTGCGGTTGGCGGCCATTTCACCTGACAATCCGATCAGATCGTCCAGACGGTCGAGTGAAACACGAACTATCGGCGACGATGCCGGCCGCTCGATCGCCGGAGCCGACGGCTTTGGCGGATCGGCCGCGGCTGTTGCCGGGGCATCGCTCGCCTGCGAACTGCCATTTTTGACCCGCTCGATAACACGATCAAACTCGGTGTAAATAGTGTCGCCGCCGGCGGGGACGATGGCTGATGATCCAAATGTCGCACGATCGAGCCGCTCGGCGGCCCTCGACAAAATATCCAGGATCTCGACGTCGGGCATCGAGCCTTTTTCGACCATCAGGTCGAGCAGGTCTTCGACGCGGTGAGCCAATTCGGACGCTTCACGAATGCCGACGATCCCGGCCGCACCTTTGAATGTGTGAGCAGAACGGCGGACTTCCCAAAGAGCTTCGCGGTTGTCGGCGTGCGATCTGAGAGCGTCAATGCTGTTAGCGATGCTCCTCAGCAATTCGGACGCCTCGGAGCGAAATATCTCGAGCGTCTCTTCGTCGACCTCAAACTCTTCGGCCCAGGTATCGGCCTCAGGCTCGGGCTCGGACTCAAACTCTTCGCCCCACAGCGAGCGAAACGAATCGTCAATAAAATCAGATACATCCGGCAGAAACTCCTCCGATCTGAGCGAGATCGTCAGGAGAGCTTCTTCGATACGGGCGACGATGTCCAACGACTGTCCGATCAGCGAAGGCGGCGGTTCAGGCCCGATAGCCAGGCGGATCGAGGCCTCGCATTCGTCTATGAGCTCGGCGATCGAGTCCAACTGATGGTCGAGTGCATCACGGCGCAGCAGTTCGAGTCCGCGGAGCGAAACGTCGATGTCGCCGTCGGACTTACGGTTCTGATCAAAAATGAGCAGTCCGTTTCGAATGCCGACAAGCCGGCCCGATGCTCTTTCGACGAAGGCATTCAGGGCCGACTTATCAACTGCGGTAAGTTCGGGTTGAGTGGGGGTCATTTACAGAGAAAGGGGAGAGATCAAACGTTTTCGGCCGTTTCCGGAAGCAGGTAGGTCTCAAGGGCACGCATCAGCGTTTCCGGGCCGAAGGGCTTGGTGATATAGCCGGTCGTCCCGGCCATGCGGCCGCGCACCTTGTCGAAGAAACCGTCTTTGCCTGAGATCATCACGACCGGTACATCCTTGGTCGCGTCGTTGGCACGGATCAGTTTGCAGACCGAATATCCGTCCATCCGCGGCATCGCGATATCGAGCAGGACGAGGTCGGGGACCGTCGATTCGAGAACCGACATCGCGTCGACACCGTCTTCGGCGCAGACCACGTTGTGGCCCGATTTTTCGAGCTTGCTCGAGATCAGTTTTCGCACGGTCGCACTGTCGTCAACGACGAGGATCGTCTTGCCTTTGGGCATGGCGTCGTGGACCTCGTTCTGCCGGCGGATCTCGTCCAGGCGGATCGCGAGGGCGTTGACCTGGCTGGCCAGAATAACGTTGTTCGGGTTGAGCCGCGAGGCTTCCTGCAGGTATGCGAATCCGGCATCCGGATTGTTCAGGTTGAGCTGCCCGATACCGAGCACGGTCAGTTCCTGCTCCGAGAATTCGCGCGTATTCCACTCGGATTCCATTCGCGTGACGGCTTCCTGGATGGGCTCAACGTTGGAGTTTGAGTTGGCCAGGAGCCGCTCGAGATCCGACAGCGAAAGCACCGCCATGCACGACGTGCATTCGAAAGCATGCGGTTCATTTGCCGCATTGCAGTACGGGCACGCGTCCTGTGCCGGGACGTCGTCCGGCATCTGGTGATCGTCCGAAAAGTCCATTCCGGCGTAATGGTCGGCTGCCTCAGCGGGTTGTTCGGCGGGCCATTCAGGCTGTTCTGCGACCTCCTCAAATGCCGGAGCTTCGGCCTCATCGCGGGCGTAAACCGGAGCCTGCTCAAATTGGTAAACCGATGCGGCCTCAGCTGAGTGGTCGTCGCCGCCGCGGTCCTCGGCCATTTCCGGTGCATTGTCGAACTCGGCCGTTTCCATGGCCGTTTCCGCTCGGGCGGGCTCGAATTCGTCATCGCCGTAATACGATCCGTTCTGATCGTCAGATACGGCAGGCTGATATTGGACCTCGGTAGCCTCGTCGATCATGGCGGTTTCCATTTCGGCGGGTTCATCCTCGGTGTTGTCGAGAAAATTGTAGGATTCGGCCGGCTCGTTCATTACGGGCTCGATGGCGTGATCGTAATAGCCGGTCTCCTGAAACTCTTCAGCTGCGGCCGAAGCGGCGGGTTCATCTTCGTGCGAGACTTCGTCAAAATCTGCTTCTTCAGAAGTTGCCTCGTCAAAATTGTCTGCGGCAAATTGCTCGGGGCTCTCGTCCGCGGGTTCGTTTGCGGCAACCGGAGATTCGGGCTGGACAGCATCGAGCATGTCCGAGATAAAATCGTGGCCCGCGTTGGCGAGAGCGTTTGACGGATCCAGTTCGAGGATACGGCGGTAGGCGAGCATCTTTTCGCTGAACGGGGCTGCGACCTGCGACATCAGCAGCCAGGCGTCGATCGAGTCGGCGTCATTGGCCAAAACCTGGTGCAGGATCAACTCGGCACCGCTAAGGTCACCGCTGACGGCGGCCGACCTGGCGGCGTTGAGCTGCTGCTGCTCACGCCGGCCGGTGATGGCGGCGAGTGCCGTCCTGGCGTCGTCATTGTCCGGATTGATCTCCAGAGCACGCACAAGGAGGTCTTCGCGGTCACTCTCGGAGTCCATCAGCGAGGCTTTCCACACAAGGGCTGATTCGCACTGTTCGTCGTGCTCAAGGGCCTTGTCAAAACAGTCGACCGCAAACTGCGTCTGGCCGTCTTCATTGGCCGAAATGCCCCGCTGGACAAATGTCTTGGCGAGGAGCGACCGTGTGGCCGCTTTCCACTGGCGGGCTCGAAAATTGTCGGGGTCGACACTCAGTACGTTTTCCAAAAAGCCGAGAAGTTCCTCGGGATATTCGCTGATCGACGCCAGCCAGAGCCATGCGTCGGTATTTTGCGGTTCGGCCTCGGTCACCCGAAATAAAAGGGTGCGGGCAAGGGCACGTTCGCCGCTTTGAGCAGCCGAAACCCCCTGTTTGAGGAGCCGCGAAACGTCAACACCGTTCGAAGCTGCTTCTTCGACGGGCTGGCGATAGTAATTTGTGGTTGTGGAGTCGATGGATTGCTCGATTTCTAATCTCATATTTTGCACTGGGTGACGTAGTGAACTTTGACAACTAGAGTGTGGAAAAGTGCGGCCCTATGACAAAGGCGCCATTATCCCGAGTAAAGGGTTATGCAAAATGGATGCCACATCGACAATCGCCTTGCTCCGTTGTTAATAGCCGTAAATACGCCTAAACTAGGGAAGTTGACCACATTTCGTCGATGATCACGCTTGCGTAAGATCGCGATAATTTAGGCGAAAGTGACATAATGTGTCACATTCCGTTGACAAAATGAGGCAACGGACTGATAAGTTCCGGATCGAAATGACCAGTTCAGAAAACGTGTTTGACGTAGCCATTATAGGAGGCGGCCCGGGCGGTCTGGCCGCCGCATTATGGTGCGGCGATCTCGGCCTGACATCGGTGCTCTTCGAACGCAGCGGCCAGCCCGGCGGCCAACTCCGCAAAATATATAATCCGGTCGTGAAATATCCCGGTATCGAAACGCCCAACGGGTCCGAACTGGCCGAACTGATGATCGCTCAGGCCGAACGGCGTTCGGGCACGGAAATGCGTCCGGGCGAGGTTTCGGCGATCTCCGAGACCGAAAACTTAGTTCGGATCGAACTTGCCGGCGGCGACACGGTCATTTCCAGGGCTGCGATCATCGCGACCGGCGTCAGCCGCCGAAAGTCCGGGATACCGGGCGAAGGCGACTTTATCGGCCGCGGCATTCTCGAATCGGGAGCCAAGGCGGGAAGCGAGGTCACAGGTCTGGCGGTAGCGATAATCGGCGGCGGCGACGCCGCTATCGAAAACGCCGCGATCCTCGGCCGCTTTGCAAAAAAGGTCTATGTGATCCATCGGCGAGGTCAATTTTCGGCAAGGCATGAGTTGATCGAGGCTGCGGCCGCACTCGACAATGTCGAATTTGTGTTCGACGCCACCGCAAGCAGGATCGCGGGCGATGAGCAGCTGCGTTCATTGGAGATAAAGATCGCGGGTTCAGATGAGGTAAGGCGTTTGGAAATTGACCGGCTCTTGATCCGGATCGGCGTCGAACCGAACTCCCGGCCGTTCGAAAATATTGAGAAAACTCCTGACGGCTACATCGTCACTGACGCCGTCGGCCGTACAAACGTCGGGCGAATTTTCGCGATCGGCGATGTCGTAAACCATACCGCTCCGACCATCGCCGGTGCGGTCGGCCAGGCGGCGACGGCCGTCAAGGCCATCTATCAGCAACTCGCCGGTGATCGGCCGGTAAAAAGCGGTTCGAACTGACTTCAAGATCACCTTTAAGGGACCCGAAAACCCGCTTACATTCGGCAAACGACCGCCTTTTTGACCGTCGAACGCATAAAATACGGAAAAACCTTAAAACTGCACTTCTCTTTTTGCCGTTTTGTGTTAAATTACCGTCAATTCTTTTTTGAAGCACTAAAAATTTACGATCAGCGGAAAGTCCGACGAGATTTTGAATCAAATTCATATTCTCATCGAAAATGGCGTATTTGGCTGTACAGGCCGCTCCGTATAAATCGCTGATTATAAAGGTCGGTATTGGATTTCTGACTTTCGGCACGATACGTGCGTGAATGAGGATTCCTTTAACATTTTTCGACGATACCGTAGTAACACTCAGGAGGAGCTATGACATTTGGCAATTGCAAAGGCAAGGGATTACTTGCTGTTTTTGCGGTCGTACTATCGATCGTATTAGCCGGCTCGGCAACCGCACAGACGGGTTCGGCAACTATTCAAGGCACCGTAACTGATCAGCAGGGGGCCGTTGTGGCCGGTGCGACAGTTAAGTTGGTAAACGAGTCGCGCGGATTTAGCCGTACAGTCGTTACCAGCAGTTCGGGAGCCTATTCGTTTTCGAGCGTCCCGCCCGATACTTATCAGCTTTCGATCGAGGCAAACGGATTTAAGAAGCTTGTTCAGTCAACCGTCACCGCTCTCGTGGACAAGACCACGTCGATCGACGCGATGCTCGAGCCGGGTGCGGTTTCCGAGGTCGTAAATGTGGCCGCGGACGGACTGGAAAGCATCGTTAATACGCAGGACGCCAGCTTGGGAAATAACTTTGTTTCCCGCCAGATCCTCCAGCTTCCTCTGCAGGGCAGAAACGTTGCCAACCTCCTGAGCCTTCAGGCTGCGGTGACGCCGGACGGCTCGGTCGCCGGCGGACGTGCCGATCAGGCAAATATCACGCTCGACGGTATCGACGTCAATAACCAACAGAATGCGGGAGCTTTTGAGTCGGTGCTGCGCGTCAATCCCGACTCGGTGGACGAGTTTCGCGTGACGACTCTCAACCCCGACGCCAGCAAAGGACGTTCGTCAGGCGCCCAGATCTCGCTGATCACCAAGAGCGGATCAAATGACTTTCGCGGAGCCCTGTACGAATATCATCGCAATACGGCAACGACCGCTAACGACTGGTTCAATAACCGTTCAGGCGTCGAGCGTCCGAAACTGATCCGAAACCTGTTCGGCGGCCGTCTCGGCGGCCCGATCATCAAGGACAGACTTTTCTTCTTCTACAACTACGAGGGAATGAGAGAAGCAAAGGGTACGTCGGTCGTACAAGTCGTGCCGACCGCCAGCCTTGGGCAGGGAAATATCAAGTTCGTTGACAATACCGGCCAGCCGTGGACGATCTCGACGGCACAGATCAATACGTTTACGGTCGGCGGCCTGCCGGTCGTCGATGTCAATCCGGTTGCGGCTAGCCTTTTTGCTTCGGCAGCGTCACGTTATCCGGTTAATGACAACACCGTCGGTGACGGCCTGAACTCGGGCGGCTTCCGATTCAATTCTTCGACGCCGGTCAAACAGAACGCCCATACGGTCCGTTTTGACTGGAACGTGACCAAGGACCAGAAGCACCAGCTGTCTTTCCGCGGCAACTATCAGCAAGACCTGACCGGTGCTCCGTCGTTCTTCCCGGACACTCCGCCGACCAATACGTGGAGCCACCCGCTCGGAATGGCGTTGACCCACACTTGGCTGATCAACAGCAACATGACGAACCGCCTCAGCTACGGATTGACCCGTATCGCATTCAGCAACCAGGGCGATTCTGACGCACCGGCGATCACGTTCCGCTATATCTTCCAGCCGGTGGGATTCGCACGTACGTTCAGCCGTGTCAATCCGACCCAGAACATTACGGACGATTTTACCTGGATCAAGGGCAATCACTCGCTCCAGTTCGGAACCAACATCCGTTTGATCAAGAACACGCGTGAGAATTTCGCCCGCGCCTTTGATAACGGTATCACCAACCCGAGCGCATACCCGAGCAACGTCGCCCGAACGGCGATCAACAACTACATCACGGCAACCGCCGGATCGCCCAGAACGATCTCGGGCACCGCGTGGAGCACGCCGGCACAGGGAGCTCTTGTCGCACTGCTCGGCCGCCTGAGCGGTTATGGAGCTAACTTCAATTTCGACACCAAAGGCCAGCTTATTCCGGCCAACACCGGGATCGTTCGTGAATTTAAGACCGAGGAATACGATTTCTATTTCCAGGACACTTGGAAGATGAGATCGAATCTGACGCTGACCGCGGGCGTTCGTTACGGGCTGAGCATGCCGGTGACGGAAACTCAGGGTTATGAGACGGTGCCGAGCATCGTCCTGTCGACCTATCTTCAGAACACGATCGATGCGATGAATCGCGGCCAGAACTACCGCGAGCCGCTATCGGTTCGTTTGGCCGGCAAGGCGAACGGCCTCGACAGCATCTATCCGCTCGACAAGAACAACGTCCAGCCCCGCGTCTCGATCGCGTGGTCGCCGGAATTTGAGAAAGGGTTCCTTTCGAAGCTGTTCGGTAAGGATTCTGAGTCGGTCTTCAGGGCCGGTTTCGCGATCACCAACGACTATTTCGGCCAGCAGTTGGCAACCAACTGGGACGGTTCGAACACGCTTGGATTTGCGTCGTCGGCATCGATCAACGTAAATACCTACAACATCACGAACAATCCGGCACCGCTCTATACGGGGCCGAATATGACGATCCGCAATCTGCCGAATCTGACGATCCCGACCGGACTGTCATTTCCGCAGACCGCTCCGTTCAATAATCCCGGACAGGGCAAGATCGAAACCTCGCTCGACCAGAACCTGATCTCGCCGATCAACTACACCTGGAACGTCAGCTACGGCCGACAGCTGCCGGGCAAGATCTGGCTCGACGTCGCCTACATCGGCCGCCTCGCCCGCAATCTGCTGGTCGGACGCGACGCGATGATGCTGCGTGATATTCGCGACCCTGTATCAGGAATGAGCTATAACGAGGCCGGAACGATCCTCGATCGTCTGCTTCAGGCAGGTGCCCCGTTGAGCTCGGTCCCGAATTTGGCGTTTTACAACAACATGTGGGCTCCGGGCAGCCTCGCCGCGGCGTTTAGCTTGCCGGCAGGTACGACCAACACCCAGGCTGTCTATCTTGCTCAGCCGAATGCAGGTGACTGGACCTACTTCATGCAGCAGCTCGACCAGTTCACGGGTACAAGATACTTCTTCCAGGGCCAGTACGATTCGCTGTCGGCGTTCAGCACGGTAGGTAAATCGGACTATCACGGTGCGACCGTCTCGCTGCGTCAGCGGCTTGCCGGAACGACCTGGGACCTTAACTACACATATTCAAAATCGCTGGACGAGGCCTCGGGCCTGCAGACCGGCGGTCTGTTCGGTTCGGCGTTCGTCCTGAACGCGTTTAAGTTGGGTGACCAGAAATCGTACTCGGATTTCGACCTGCGTCATCAGATCAACTTCAACGGCGTCTGGGACATCCCGGTCGGCAAGGGCCGGAAACTGTGGAACGGAATGAATAAGTTCGCGGATGCCATAGTCGGCGGCTGGTCACTGGCTGCCGTGTTCAGATGGGATTCGGGTTATCCGTTTGACGGCTTTTACGATGCGACCGGTTGGCAGACCAACTGGAACATCCGAAGCTATATGACGAATATCCGCAAGGTAAAATCGGGTACGTTCTATAATTCGGCATCGTCCACCTGCACCTCGGGCTGCGACATCCCGAATATGTTCGCCAATCCGAACGACGCAAACGCGGCATTCCGCACGCCCCATCCGGGTGAAACCGGCAGCCGTAATCCGCTCCGGTACTCGCCGTCGATCAATCTCGACGCGAGCTTGTCGAAGTCGTTTGATATGCCGTGGAGAGAAGGCCATAAGGTGACATTCCGCTGGGACGTTTTCAACGTGGCGAATACACCTTACTTTGCCGGACAATCGATCACGACGCTTGGTTACACAGGTACACCGGCAGACGGCGCATTCGGAAGATACACGGCGATGGCTAATTCACCGCGTATCATGCAATTTGCTCTCAGGTACGATTTCTAACGGAGTCTATCTGACCGAAATGAAAAGGCCGGGCTCAAGCCCGGCCTTTTTTGTGTTGATTATTTGGGCGGATTTTCCTTTATGTACTTTTCGAGCCGTTCCTTTTCAGCGTATCCCGGCTGCTTATTCAGGAACAGCTTATATTCGCTCGACGCCTTGTTCTTCATGCCTGCCGCGTCATAGAGCGACGCGAGCCGCAGGTGGACCTCGGCTTTCTCGATCGGAGCGAGTTTAAGGGCCTCGTGGTAGTGGTAAACGGCCGAATTTCCCTTTTTGGTCTGAAGATACGCCTCGGCCAAAAATATGTGGGCGTCGGGCGAATCGGGCCGGGCCTTTACGGCGTTTGTCAGCACCAGGACCGAATCATCAAACTGCTTGCGCCCGAAGTACAGCTTGCCGAGATTGAGCAGTGCCATAAAGTAGTCGCGCTTGAGTTCGATCGCCTTAAAGTAACAGGCTTCGGCATTGTCGAGATCATCGTGTTTGAAATAGACTGTACCGAGCTCGGTCCAGGCGATATAGTCCTTCGGGTCGGCGGTCAGCAATTCGTTAAAAAAGGTGATCGCCTGTGCCTTTTGATTGCCCTTAGCCGCGTCAAGTGCCTTGGCGAATAACGCCTGGTTACTCGCGGAACGGTCGTATATCTGGTCGGCCGAGATCACGCCGGGCTTTGCCGGCGGAGCAAGCGACGGCCAGGGGATCGAGATCTCAAGTGTCGAGTTTCCCATCGGCAAGGCCGCGACAACCTGCCGTGCGGCCTCATTGCCGTCGACCTCGACGAGAACGGTGACGGTCTCTCGCGGGACATTGCGGATAATGAAAAAGCCCTTGTCGTTGGCGGTCGTGCGGTCGAGGACCGCTCCCGACATAAGCACCGAGACGGTGATCACGGGCCGCCGCTTGGGCTGATCGGTGCCCATCAGGGTCACCTTGCCGGATACGTTCATACGGTTGCCGCGGCCGGCGTTTTCACCGACCAACGTCGGCAGTCCGGTGCCCTGACGTGTCTCGTCATCCTGTGCCGCGACCGTGATAACAGCCGTCAGTGCAAATGCGCAAAGGGAGATCGACCCGATAATCTTATTCATACTTGCCTCGCCCGAAATAACGGTCAACTGCAAGTAGATTTCAATCAGGTCAGAAAGTCAAGAATTTGCCGGGAAGGTCAGCGTGCGGCAAACGAGTCATTGCCGGTCACAGCCGCCAAATGACGGGTGTCGTTGATCGCCAGAACGCGAATGTTGCTCCGATTGCGGATCTCGAAGCGGTTGATGCCGCAATTAGATGTGATCAGCCATGGCGTCTGTTTTGTCCCGCGATGGATCGCTCCGAGAAGGTGCAGCGTGAGAAAACAGATCGCACCCGTGTGTGAAAAGATCGCGACCCGCTCGCCCTGATGGACCCGCAGGACCTCGTTCACCTTTTGGGTTATTCGGCGAAGCAGATGCCGGTAGCTTTCGCCCTTGGTGATGACGTGATGTATGTTCCGATTGACGAGGGCGTAATAGTCTTTGGGATAAGCCTCTTTTGACTCGTCAAAGGTCAGCCCTTCGAGTACGCCGACGTGCCGTTCGCGAAATGCCGGCGACTGATGTATCGGCAGGCCGAGCAGACGAGCCAGCGGCTCAGCCGTTTCGACCGCACGCGTCAGGTCGCTCGAATAGATCGCCGAAATGCCTTCTCTGGCCAGCGCCTTTGCGGTCATTTCGGCCTGACGACGGCCCAGATCTGACAACGGCGTCGGGCCGTGGCCGCCGAAGCGCCCTTCGGCGTTACCGGCCGACTGGCCATGCCTTATCAGATATAATCGCGTTGGCTGCATCGTGGTTCGATCGTAAAAGGGCCGGGGCTTATGCTCCGACCGCCTCGGCCTTCAGTTTCTCGGTTTGATAATGGGTACGCAGCGTTTCGATAAACTCATCCAACTGGCCCTCCATTACAAGGTCAAGCTGGTGAACCGTGAGCCCGATACGGTGATCGGTGACGCGGTTTTCCTTGAAGTTGTAAGTCCGGATCTTTTCCGAGCGGTCACCGCTCCCGACCATTGATTTGCGTTCCGCCGACAGGGCGTCGTGCTGTTTCTGCTCCTCGATCTCCTGGAGCCGCGCACGGAGGACCCGCATGGCCTTTTCGCGGTTCTTGATCTGCGATTTTTCGTCCTGCATCGAAACGACGACGCCCGTCGGCATATGGGTGATGCGAACGGCCGAATACGTCGTATTCACCGACTGGCCGCCCGGCCCCGACGAGCAAAATGTATCGATCCTGAGGTCGTTTTGATTGATCTGGACGTCGACCTCCTCGGCCTCGGGCAAAACGGCGACCGTGATCGCCGAGGTGTGGATACGGCCCTGAGTCTCGGTCTGCGGCACACGCTGTACACGGTGCACGCCGGACTCGAAGCGGAGTTTCGAATAGACGTTATCGCCCTCGATCACCGCGACCGCGTCCTTGATACCGCCGACGCCCGTATCGGACGCCTCAAGAATGTCCATTTTCCAACCCTGACGCTCGGCGTAGCGGGCGTACATCCGCAGCACCTCGGCAGCGAACAGTGTCGCCTCGTCGCCGCCAGTGCCGGCCCGGATCTCAAGAATGACGTTCTTTTCGTCATTCGGGTCCTTAGGCAGCAGGAGCATCTTGAGCTCCTCTTCGGCCGCAGGCAGTTTCTCTTCGATCGACGCGATCTCGAGAGCAGCCATTTCGCGCATCTCATCGTCGTCGGCCATTTCGGCGAGGTCTCTGGCTCCTTGCAGATCCTCTGTCATCTTTCGCACTTCGCGGTATTTCCCGACGATCTCGCCCAAGCTGCGGTGCTGTTTCATCAGCTTTGCGTAAACCGACATATCGGACATGAACTCCGGTTGGGAGATCTGTTCCGTCAGCTCATCGTAGCTTTTTTCGATCTGTGCAAGTTTTTCAAACATATATCGTTAATATTTGCGGTCAGAACCGCGGATCAGGCCGTCACCGGCTCCAATTTCAATGACTCGTCGAGGGCCCTGATCGCGACCTCAAGTTGTTCGGCGTCCGGGTCCTGGGTCGTAATATTCTGGAGCCAGAGCCCCGGAAGCGTCATGAATTTGAAGATCGGCCCCGATTCTTTCTTCGCGGCGTACCTGATCACCTCATACGAGAGCCCGGCGACGAGCGGCATCAACGCGATCCTGACGACGAGATTAAGCCACGTCGCCTCAAAGTTGACCACCGAGAACAGCACGATCGCGACGAGCATCACGACCATCAGGAACGATGTCCCGCATCGCGGGTGCTGGCGACGCTGTTGGGCGGCATTTTCGACCGTGAGGTCGAGGCCCTTTTCCCATGTAAATACGGTCTTGTGTTCGGCACCGTGATATTCGAACACGCGGCGAATGTCCTTAAGGAAGGACATCGAAAAGATCATGAAGATGAAGAAAGCCATCCTGATCAGCCCGTCGATGAGGTTAAACGATACCCACGAGCCAAACGAATCGAGCTTGATCTTCCAAACATACGCTTTTATAAATGCCCACCACGACGCATCGGCAGCGATGACAGGCGATTCGGCCCAGCCGAGAGCGATAAATAAAACGTTGGTCAGCACAAGCGGAGCCACGATAAAGAGCAGAACGTTAAACAGCAGAGCAAAAATGATCGAGCCGACGGCACTTGCGGACTGGCCGGTCTTTTTGACCGCCTTGTTGGGCATTATCACCTTTACGGGAGCCTTTAGGAACTGTTCGTCCACCGCTCCGTCAACAAGCGCGACCGCCGGATCGCCTGCCTTTGCTTTTTCGGCCTCCTCTTTTGCGGCAAGGTCCTCTTCGTAGATCCGCGCCGAAAAATTGAGAGCCTTGACGCCGAGGGCCATCGACTGGATGAGCGTGGCACCGCCACGCAGCACGGGCGTATTCAGCCACTTGTATTTATCGCTCCACTTGGGCAATGTCTCAGCCGTCGTGACGATCGAGCCGTCCTGACGCCGGCACGCGATCGCGTAGGCCGACGGCGTCCGCATCATCACGCCCTCCATAACGGCCTGGCCGCCGACGATCAGGTCACGTTCGATAGCGAATATTGTGTGCAGAAATCTGAGTTTGCTTGCCGATAGTTTCTTTTTCATACTTCGATTTTGATTGCTCAATTCGTAAAACGGATGCTTGCTGAAATCAGGCGGGGCATCAGCGTGATCAAGTGCCCCAATATTGCCGCAGGCATTCCAATACAGCTAAGAAACGACTAACGCCGACCTCTTTTCACCGATCGGTGGTGTGATTTGCACACCCGTATCGAACGGCGCTAGTGGTCGGCGTCAAATTTTATCGAGCTAATAATTGAAAATTACGATTGTTGATCGCATTTCCGATCTATTTCGCTGCTTCGGCGGCACCGCGAGCATAACGCTTGTTAAAGCGGTCAACGCGGCCGGCAGTGTCAACGAGCTTTTGCTTACCGGTGAAAAACGGGTGACAAGCCGAACAAATTTCGATGTGGAGATCCTCGCCCATTGTTGAGCGTGTCTTAAAGGTGCTTCCGCAAGCACAGACTACCGAGATCTCGTTGTAGTTAGGATGAATTTCCTTTTTCATAATCTCACTTCCTTCGCCGTATATAAGCGATGTGCGACTAAACGCAAACCTCAATCATAAGGCCGTTCGACGTATAGGTCAAGTAAAATGCAACGTTATGACCCCACAGGCTCGGCCGCGGGAAACGTGAGCAGTTGTACAGAACCCAATTTCGCTACAGCCGGCACCGTGAAACGCCCCGACGCCGCCTGCCTAACCGACATTTTCGGCTTCAAGAAGTGTCTCAAGCCGCTGCTGCCGAATGCCGTAAAACTCCTTGATCTCATCGATCTGCCGCTGAAACTGTTCCGGTGATCTAGGCTCGGTCAGACGGGTCGCGGCGAGCATATTGTTTTTCGGAGTGTGCTCGGTACTTACAAACTCAAACAGCTTGGTCGAATAGCCGCTTCGCTCCAAAAGCAGAGACCTGAGGCCGTCGGTGATGAACTCGGCACAGCGTTCGAGCATTACGCCGTGTTTCAGTACATCCTTCATCATCGGCGGCGGCACGATCTGCGGACGGATCTCCTGATGGCAGCACGGCGCCGCCAGTATCAGGCCGGCCTTTGCCTTGATGCCCTTAAAGAGGGCCTCATCCGTCGCGGTGTTGCAGGCGTGAAGGGCGATCAGCATATCCGCGTCACCCACCTCAAAATCGTCGATCTTACCGACGACGAACTTGAGGCCGACGAAATCGCACGCTCCCGCGATGCCGTTGCACAGGTCGACAAGATCGCTTTTGACGTCGACTCCGGTAACGGCGGCCTCGATGCCGAGCTTATTCCTGAAATAGTCGTATGCCGCGAATGTCAGATAGCCCTTGCCGCAGCCCATATCGACGATACTAAGCGATCTTTTGTCCTTCAGGTCTGATCTTGCGACAAGGCTGGCCATCACCTCGACAAATTTATTGATCTGCCGCCATTTGTCCTGCTGTTTATCCTTGATCCGGCCGGTGTCGTCGGTGATGCCGAGAGCCTTCAGGTAAAAGCTGTTGACGTCGACGAGAGCGGCCTTTTCGCGGTCGTGCCCGAGCGGCGGAGTCTGCCTGAAAGCGGGTTTGGCGCGATTGAGCCGGGTCTTGCCTTTGTTACTGATGTCCAAATGTAGGTCGCCCGCGGTCGTGAACAAATGGCCGTTACGAAAACCATCGTCAAACGCCGCGGCGATCAAGCCCAACCCGAGGTCGAAATCGTAGTTTTTGGCAATGTCGCGGGTCTCGCTCCGATAGAGAAAGTACAGGCGCACGCCCTTTTTGGTCTCGACCAGACGGATAAGTATCTTTTGCAGATGCGGTTCTGAGCCTTTATAATTTGCAAGCGAGAGCTTAACGAACGTGCCGTTCTTGATACTGTTGCCGATCTCGCTGACAAAATTCTCGATATGTTCGACCATTACAGAAAAGACTAGCACAACGAACGGACGCGGCTGAATCGCGGCGACGCGCGGCCGCGGCAAAAAGAAAATTATGAGAAATCCATTCCACCTGGCGTTTCCGGTAACTGATCTGGCGGCGGCACGCGAATTTTATCTGAATGTCCTGGGCTGTACCGAAGGCCGCAGCTCGGACCAGTGGGTGGACTTTGACCTGTTCGGCCACCAGATCGTCGCCCACCTCGCGCCGGGCGGGGCGGGCGTCAGGGCGACGAATGACGTCGACCGCGACCACGTGCCGGTGCCGCACTTTGGCGTGATACTCCCGATGGAGCAATGGGTCGCACTGGCTGACGATCTGTCGTCAAAGGGCGTCGAGTTTGTGATCGAACCCAAAATAAGGTTTGCGGGCGAGGTCGGCGAACAGGCGACGATGTTCTTTCTCGACCCGAGCGGGAACGCCCTCGAATTTAAGGCCTTTGCCGACCTGTCCCAGGTTTTTGCCAAATAAATAAATGCCCAGACTGCTGATCTACGCTTTAATTTTGATATCGCTGACGCCGGTTTTTGTGCGGACCCAAAATGTGCGGACCGTCGCGGTGACGATCGACGATCTGCCCGTCGTATCGACGCGTTCGTCGTTAAGGAACCGCCGCGATATCACCAAGAAACTGCTTGCTCATGTAACGGCCGCAAAGGTGCCGGCGATCGGTTTTGTCAACGAAAACAAGCTGTATGTCGGGAGCAAAGAGGATAAAAAGCAGATCGACCTGCTGCGGATGTGGCTGGCCGCTGGCCTCGAACTCGGCAATCACACATATTCGCACCGCAGCCTTAATCAAATTGATCTATCTGAATACGAGGCTGACCTGCTGAAGGGCGAGGCGATAACGAAGCGGCTGCTCGCCGAAAAAGGCCAAAAGATCAGGTTTTTCAGACATCCATATCTGCAGACCGGCCGGACTATGGAGATCAAGGCCGAATTCGACCGTTTCCTGACGGAACACGGCTACACGATCGCACCGATATCGTTTGATAACGCTGATTACATCTTTTCCCGGGCGTACGATATAGCCTTTGACCGCGGCGACAAGGCGTTGATGAAAAAGGTCGGCGAAGCGTACGTGCCCTACATGGAGCGGAAGCTCGAGTATTGGGAACGCCAGTCGATGAAGCTCTTTGGCCGCGAGATCGCCCAGACGCTGCTCATCCATGCAAACTTTATCAACTCGGACTATTTCGACGACCTCGCCGCGATGTTCAAGCGGCGCGGATACAAGTTCGTCGATCTCGAGACAGCCCTCACAGACGACGCCTATCGCCTTCCGGACACCTACATCGGGCCGGCGGGCATCTCATGGCTGCACCGTTGGGCGAGGGAAAAAGGAAAGGACTCGATCCTTGCGGACGAGCCCTCGGTTCCTGAGTTTGTTCTGAAACTCTCGGGGTTTGAGTCGGAGTAGTCCTAGCCCCTCGACATCGTTCCGTCGATCATGCGGTCGATGGCGAGCGGATTTGCCTCTTTCAGCTCGTCCGGCAGCGACGCGTCGGGGAAATTCTGATAACAGACCAATCGGGCAAATCGCGTGATCGCCCGTCCGCCGACCGCCGTCGAGCGGCCGTCTGAGGTCGCCGGATACGGGCCGCCGTGGACCATCGACGGACAGACCTCGACGCCCGTCGAGAATCCGTTGAAGATCAGCCGGCCGACCTTTGTTTCGAGTATAGCGATCAGATCGGCGTACTCGACAAGGTCCGCCTCGGTTCCGTGAACCGACGCCGTCAGCTGGCCCTCGAGCGAGCGTGCGATCGCCAACAGCTCGTCGTGTTCGCTTGAGCGGATAAGCAGCGTCGTCGGGCCAAAGATCTCTTCGTTGAGCTCGGGCGTGCTGAGATACTCGGCCGCGGGCACCTCAAATGCCGACGGATTGACCGCAAATCCCTGCAGATCCGTCTGAGTATTGAACGCAAACCCCTTGACCTCGCTCTTTCGCTTCGAACTGGCCGCACCGTAAGCGGAGCTGATGCCGCCGGTCAGCAGCGGAGCGGGAGCGGTGTCCTCGATCATCCGGTCAAATTTATCGACAAATCCGTCGCCCGGTTCGCCCGAGGGCAGAAACACGAGACCGGGCTTTGTGCAAAACTGGCCGACGCCGCCGGTCACCGATGCGTGCAGGCCCGCTATGATCGCGTCGCCGCGTTCCTCGATAGCGCTTGGCAAGATAAACGTCGGGTTTACCGAACTCATCTCGGTATAGACCGGGATCGGTTCGGGCCGGGCGGCGGCGATGTCCATCAACGCCCGTCCGCCGCGGCGTGAACCGGTAAAGCCCACGGCCTTGATCGACGGATGCTTGACGAGTGCCTGACCGATCTCGTAACCATTTGAGAACAAAAGGCTAAACACGCCCTCAGGCATCGAGCATTCCTTTGCCGCGGTCATCACGGCGATGCCGACGAGTTCGGCGGTCCCGGGATGGGCGATGTGCGCGTTGACGATCACCGGACAGCCCGCCGCGAGTGCGGAAGCCGTGTCGCCGCCCGCGACCGAGTAGGCGAGCGGGAAGTTACTTGCGCAAAATACCGCGACCGGCCCGACGGGCCGCAGCATCGACCTCACGTCCGGCTTTGGCAGCGGTTCGCGGTCGGGAATGGCGTGATCGATGCGAGCGTCGACCCACGAGCCTTCGTCAAGCAGGTCGGCGAACATCCGAAGCTGCATACAGGTACGACCGCGTTCGCCAATGAACCGGGCATTAGGCAGCGAGGTCTCAAGCGACGCTCGCTCGATCAGCGTATCCCCGAGAGCCTCGATATTGTCGGCGATCTTTCGCAGGAATACGGCACGCTCACGCCCTGGAACGCGGCCGAATGAAATTCTGGCCTGTTCGGCAAGTGCCGCGGCGCGTTCGAGTTCGTCAAGCGTCGCGGAATAAAATGCCGGCTCGACCGCATTGCCCGTGGTCGGGTCGAAAGCACGAAACGTATCGCCCGCTTCACTGCCGCGGGCAAAGCCGATGATCGAAAGGCCTTTGATCTCCATAGTCTGATCGAGTGTTTCGCTCGCGCTCAAACGCGGGCCGTAGTTAAATCAAGCCGAGGCGGCATCGGGCCGGGGCCGTGTCGCCAGGGCGTGATCGATGATCGCCAGTGTTTCTTCGAGTTCACGGCCGACGAGTTCGAGCCGCGGCGGGCGAACGTGCGTGCTGCCCCAGCCGACCTTTTCTTGAACGAGTTTGATCAGCTGGACAAACTTCGGCACGGTGTCGAGCCGCAGCAGCGGCAGGAACCACTCGTAAATCTCGCGGGCCTTTTCGTCCTCGCCGTTCATCGCGTAATTGAAAAGATCGACCGATTCCCTCGGAAACGCGCTGACGAGCCCGGCGATCCAGCCGGTCGCACCGGCGTTTATGCCCTCGACGATGCAGTCGTCAACACCGACAAAAAGTTCCAGGCGGTCGCCGCAAAGCGCACGGATCGCCGTCACGCGGCGAACGTCGGTCGAGGACTCTTTGACGGCGTGCATGTTGGGCAATTCGGCAGCGAGTTCGGCGACCTGTTCGGGCAGAAAGTCAGTGCCGTACGCGACCGGATTGTTATAGAGCATGCACGACAGCGGCGTCGCGTTGGCGATCTGCGTGACGTGATACTTCATCTCACGCCAATCGCCGCGATAGACGTACGGCGGCAGCACCATCAATCCCGAACAGCCGGCGGACGCGGCCTCGACGGCCTGTGCGCGCGCGTCGGCGGTCGTCATCGAGGCGATCGCCGCGACGACCGGCACGCGGTCGCCGACGGCGCCGACAACCGTCTTCCAGAGGGCGATCTTCTCGTCCATGGAAAAAGTGCCGCCTTCGCCCAGGCTTCCGTTCGTGACGATGCCGGTACAGCCGTTATCGACAAGCCAATTAACGTGCTTTGCGGTGAAATCGTGGTCGATATCCAGGTTTTCGTCAAAGCAGGTCGTGATCGCGGGCATTACGCCCTTCCATTCCATAGTCATAGATTCTCCATTTTAACGGGAAATATCGGCGGACGCACGGTGCCGGGCTTCCAGCCGAAAAGAAATTCGGTCGCCGCGCCGCAAATGCGGCCCTGGCACGGGCCCATTCCGCAGCGGGTCTGCAGTTTTGCCTCACGCGAATTCGCAAATTCGGTCAGGCGGCCATACTCGACGTCCTCACAGCGGCAGACGATAGTCGCGGCAGATGCAAGAGTCTTTAGTTCGTCGCGAAGGGCGAAGGTCGAGTTTAGAGCCTCGCCGAATCGTCGTGTTTTGTCGCGTTCGGCAAAATGTTTGCGGGCCGTATCGATCCGGCCGGTGGCGGCAAGCCCGGCGATCTTGCCCTCGATGAGCGACGCCTCAATGCCGCCGATGCCGGTCGGTTCGCCGGCACAATAGATTCTCTCGGTCGATGTTTGCTGAAATTCGTTGACCACGACCGCGCCGTCATCGATCCGGCATCCGAGGACGGCGGCGAGCTCGGTATTCGGTACGAGGTGGAAGCCGCAGGCGAGATGATCGCAGTCCAACGTTCGCTCGCGGCCGTTTTGCGAGACGGTCACCGAGATAGTGTGCGTTTTATCACTATTGACGCAGTTGGTGACCCAGGAATCGGTCCAATAGGGAACATCACGCAGACGCATCTGCAATGAGATGCCTTGTGCGATCTTCGCCGGGTAACGCCACAGGCCGAGGGCAAAACTGCGGATCTTCGACGCCGGAGTTTGTTCGGCGATGCAGAGCACCTTTGCACCCTTTGCTTTCAAATACTCGGCGACCGCCAACAGCAGCGGCCCGGTCCCGGCAACGACAACACGCTTATTCGCAATATTTAGTCCGCCCTTGACCATCGCCTGCAGGCCGCCCGCACCGAGAACGTTCGGCAGCGTCCAACCGGGGAAAGGCAGGAAACGTTCGCGTGCACCGGCCGCAAGTATCAGTTTTTCGAAGGAAAGTTCGATAGTGCCGTCGGGTGTTTCCGCAAGTAGGCATCCGTGGCTGTCGGGCCCAAAGACCTGGGCACTGTTTATCACGTTAATGTTTCCCGCGGCGAGCGATGCGATCAGATCCCGGGCCTCGGGCGATTTGACCTTGCCGAGTTCGGCACGCCAGATCTGGCCGCCGAGCAGCGGATTGTCGTCGACGACCGTCACGCTCGCCCGTGCCGACGCCGCAAGTGCGGCCGACATTCCGGCGGCACCACCGCCAATGACGAGAACCTCAGCCGAGACCTTACTCATCGGTCGAGACCTCCATTCCGTCTCTCGCAGTCACGTTGCAGCTGCGCTGAAGAGCGACGCCGTCGATCGTTACGCGGCACTCGAAACAAATGCCCATTCCGCACAGCGGCCCGCGGGCGTCGCCCGAGACAGAGCGGCGAAATTTCGTTTCGCCGGCATAGACAATGGCCGCCGCGACGGTCGTGCCGTCCTCAACAGAGATCGCAGTGTTGTTTACGGTCAGTGTGATCAATGCTTTTCGATCTCCCGTGCGGGTGAATATGGCTCGGCCGGGATCGCCGGCTCGCGGCCGAGGATCGCGTCGGCGATCAACTCGCCGGTGCCGAGCGACGTAGTGATTCCAAGCCCCTCGTGGCCCGCGGCGACGTAGACATTTTCGCGGTCGGGGAGTTTTCCGATATACGGCAGATTATCGGGCGTCGCGGGACGAAAACCGGTCCAAACGCGAACGATCGATAGCTTTTTCAGTGCCGGCATATATTCAAATGCTCTGGCCGTCATCCGCCGAAGGATCGCGTGATCGATCTCGCCGTCCTCGGCTCCGAATTGTCGTGAGGAACCAAGGAGTACTTGGCCGGTGCTTCGCGGCTGGACGTTGAACGCGACCGAATCGGTCGCCGAGCCGTGAGCCGATTTGAGATAGCCGAGTTCGACCAGCTGATGCCGGGCAAAATTTGGATAGCGTTCGGTAATGATGAGATGGCCTTTCCGCTTTGCTATCTTGAGCCCGGGTGAAAGCTCGGCGGCGGCAAAGCCGGCGGCATTCACTACCTTACCGCATTCGACCTTTGTTCCGTCCGAAAGGACAACCGCATCGGCGGCAATCTCGACGGCCTTCGTACCGGCCATCAAACGGGCACCATTCCGCTTTGCCGTATCGATCAGGAAACGCGTCGCGAACAACTGATAGACAACACTGTCTCCGGTGACAAGCAGTCCGCCGGCGAGCCCTCGGCGAAGGTTAGGCTCAGCGGCACGCAGCGAGGTTTCGTCAAGGACCTCAGACTTGATGCCCCGCTCAGCGTAAAAGCCGTGCTTTCGCCGAACCTCGGCCATTTCTTCATCGTCTGCAGCGACCCAGATCGTGCCGCAATTTTCAAATTCGGCGAGCTTTGGCAGCTCGGGGACGAGTTGGTTCCATAGCTGCTGCGAATACCGCGACAACGCGAATTGAGCCTCGCTGTCGTCCATCACGACGATGTGGCCCATTCCGGCCGCGGTCGTGCCCGACGCAGCTCCGGCCGATTCGATAACGGCGACCTTCAGGCCATCGCGCGAAAGTGAATAGGCGCACGCGGCACCGACAATTCCTCCTCCGACGATAGCGACGTCAAAATTCATCCGGCAAATTAATTACTAATTTTCAAATTAATAATTATTAATTAGATTGGCCGATGCCGAAGCGATACGGGTCGGCCGTGTCAAAAACGAGATCGAGCACGGCTGTGACGTGTGCGGTACCGCTAATGATCGGGATGATACGCGGGCCGTCGAGCTTTACACGACCCTCGAAGACGCTGCAGATCACGCTTTCCTGCCGCCAAACGTCGCCTTCGCCGAGTTTGCCGTCGGCAACGAGGCAAGCGAGTTTCGCACTTGTGCCGGTACCGCATGGCGAGCGGTCGTACTCAAGCCCCGGGCAGAGCACGAAATTACGGCTGTCCGCAGTAGGTGTTGGCGAGAACAACTCGACATGGTCGATCTCGGCACCGTCAGCACCCGTGATCCCGTTTGCGGTCAGAGCGTTACGAACCGCGACCGAATATTGGGTCAGAGCTTCGAGGTCCGCGAGTTCGATCTTCAGCGGATGTTCGCCGATCAGAAAGAACCAGTTGCCGCCGTAGGCGATATCTCCTTTGACCACGCCAACGCCGGGAACCTCGACCTCGACGTCCTTAGCGTAGCGGTAACTCGGAACATTGGTGATCGTGACCGACCCGTCTGGGTTCAGCGTGGCTTCGACATCGCCGACCGGTGTCTCGATACGATGTGTCCCGGCCGTGACGCGGCCCATGTACTCGAGCGTTTTGACGAGCCCGATCGTACCGTGCCCGCACATGCCGAGGTAGCCGACATTGTTAAAATAGATGACGCCCGCAGCCGCCGTCGGATCGACCGGTTCGCAAAGCAGGGCACCGACGACCGCGTCGTGGCCGCGAGGTTCGCATACGGCCGCGGAGCGCAAGTTATCGTGATCGCGGCGAAAGGCGTCGAGCCTTTCTGCCATCGTACCGGACCCAAGATCCGGAAATCCGCCGATAATTACACGCGTCGGTTCGCCGCCGGTATGAGAGTCGATCGCCCTTAGCCGGGTGACTTGAATCTGTGACATAAGTTCAAGGGAAATATACCATTGAAAGCCGGGCATTTGAAGGCACCGCCCGACATATCGGCTCCGGTTTTATCCCGGAATGAAGGTCTGAAGGTAATTGTGTTAATCTGACTTTCCGTCTAGTTATGAAAACCGCACTGATCCATCACCCGATATACCAAAAGCACGAAACCGGCATCGGCCACCCGGAAACCCCGCAGCGATATGCCGCGGTAATGGAGGCGCTTCGCGGTGATAGCGCGTTATGGGAAAGCCTAACCGAGATCACGCCCGAAAAGGCGTCGCGGGGACTGATCCAGGCCGTTCACTCGGCGCAGCATTTCAAACGGGTCGAAGGCGCGTTTGAGAACGGACTCGATCGCCTTGACGCAGATACGACGGTCTCGATCCAGTCGTTCGACGCGTCGTTGTTTGCGGCCGGCGGTGCGTGTGCGGCCGTTGACGCCGTGATGCAGGGCGAGGCGGATAACGCGTTTGTCGCGGTCAGGCCGCCGGGACACCACGCGACCGGTGAGCACGCGATGGGGTTTTGCATATTCAATAACGTCGCGGTCGCCGCCCGATACGCCCAAAATAATTACAAAGAGATCGAGCGGGTCGCGATCATCGACTGGGACGTTCATCACGGGAACGGTACTCAGGGTATTTTTTACGTCGACCCGACGGTACACTTCTTTTCGATGCACCAGTACCCGTGGTATCCCGGTACCGGTGCCCGAGGCGAGACCGGCCAGGGACGCGGCTTGGGAACGACTCTCAATGTGCCGGTCAAGGCAAAGACCAAAGCGGCCGAACAGCGCCGAATGTTCGACGCCGCACTTGAGGATATTTCCAGACGGTTCCGGCCGGACATGATCTTTATCTCGGCCGGTTTTGACGCCCATCTGACAGATCCGCTCGGACAACTGCAATTAGAGGACCCGGACTATTCGGCCATGACAGCCTCGGTGCGGCAGTGGGCGGACGACGCGTGCAGCGGCCGGATCGTGTCCTGTCTGGAAGGCGGGTACAATTTGACGACGCTCGGCGAATCGGTACGTAATCACGTCGCCGAACTCAGCCGTTCGTAGTGAATATGTTAAACTCGGCTTATATCAAGATCGTGAACCGCTGAGAAAGGAGACAATGCCGTGCCGGACATCGAGATCCCTTGTATTCAATGCCGAGAAATCTTTATCTTTTCTGAAAAGGATCAGGAGATATTTTACCAACGTAATATGATGCCGCCGCAGCGATGTACCGCCTGCCGGTCGAAGAAAGCGGCACTCAGGCCCGATGCTCCGAGCAAGTTCGATATCGTTTGCGACCACTGCGGCAAGCACGACCAGGTGCCCTTTCAGCCGAAGGTCGGACGGTCCGTTTTGTGTAAGGAGTGTCATGAATCGAGCCGCTCGCGGCACCGCTAACCGCCGAACTGAACTGATCACGCCGCAGAGGCGTTCTGAAAGAAAAAATCAATAAGTATGCGATCTGAAACAGTGGATCTTAGTTTCGACGGCGGCGTCGCGATCATCACGATGAACCGGCCCGAGGCCCTGAACGCCCTTTCTCTGCAGTTGACGACCGACCTGCTTGCCGCCTGCCGCGAAGCGGTCCAGGGCGGAGCGAGGGCCGTGGTGCTTACCGGAAACGGCCGTGCGTTTTGTTCCGGCGGCGACCTGCGCGAGATGCGTTCGATGTGGGAAAGGGAAGGCCGCATCGAGGCGTTTCTCGAAGATCCGCTGGCGGCACTGCACGGCGTGATCAAACTTATACGCGAGGCGCCGATCCCATTTGTCGCGGCTGTTAACGGCGTCTGTGCCGGTGCGGGTACCAATTTTGCACTGACGTGCGACCTTGTCGTCGCCGATGAGAATGCGACCTTTAACGAGGCGTTCGTCCGGATCGGACTGTCGCCGGACTGCGGCGGAACGTACTTTCTGCCGCGGGCAGTGGGCGAAAAGCTCGCGGCCGAGTTGTTTATGCTCGGCGGAACGATCGATGCCGCACGGGCGCTGCAGATCGGGATGATAAACCGGGTCGTGCCTGCCGAAAGCCTCCTCGACGAGGCTCGATCGATCGCTGAAAAACTCGCCGCCGGCCCGACCGGATCGATCGGCCGCATCAAGCGAATGCTCAATTCCACGTTTTCAAACAGCCTCGACGGCCAGCTTGCGCTTGAGCATGAGTGCCAGATCGAATCGGGCCGCTCGGACGATTTTCGCGAGGGTGTAATGGCCTTTTTTGAAAAGCGCCCGGCAAACTTCACCGGCAAATAATGGCCCGGTCCGGCCGGGTTAATGAAAATCACTTTCAACTAATTTGACATCCTCGGCCCGGTCCCGTATTCTCTCATCTATTATTGAAAATAACTTTCAATAACTATTTTCAAATCGGCATTCGACGAGGTGCGGCTTGTTTTCGTTGAGGCGAAGGCGAGCGTGCCTGCAAAAGCAAAGAAAAACCGGAGGCAAAATAAGCGAAATGGAGATAACGAGGACGGCCCGGAGGCCGAGTTCACGAAACGGGGTCAAATTGTGGCATTGCGACCGATGCGGAAAGGTACACCTGTCCGCCGGAGAGTCGATCGCGAGCCTTGACCGCGAGGAATTTGCCGGTCTTATCCAGACGGCGGTAGAGATCCAATACAGCGGCTGGGAAACGATCGCGGCGGCTGAATTTGCCGGTGTGACCTCCGAGAGTGTCCATTAATGATGAGAGTATTTCGAAAGGCCGTCTTTTGGCTGCATCTGATCGCGGGCGTTCTGGGCGGGATCGTGATCTTTATCATGTGCGTCACCGGTGCCGCACTGTCGGTCGAAAAGAACATAACCGAATACGCCGAACGCGGCGAACGCGTCGTCGCGGTCGGCGAACGCCGCTTGTCCGCGTACGAGCTGCTCAACGGCGTCGCGGCCGCGAGGCCCGGTTCCAGGCCGTCATCACTGGTATTGACCGATGATCCGGCCGCGGCGGCGGTGGTCGCTCTGGGCCGCGAGGGACGCGTCTTTGTCGATCCTTACACCGGGGCGATCAAGGGCGAGGGCAATGCCAGCGTCCGCAAGTTCTTCGGGCTGATGACAGATCTTCATCGCTGGATCGGGTTGTCGGGCGACGGCCGGGCTGTCGGCAAAGCGATCACCGGTGCGAGCAACCTGTTGTTCCTATTTCTCGCGATCTCCGGTATTTATATCTGGTTTCCGCGAAAGTTGACGTTACGGCATTTGCGGCCGCGGCTGTGGTTCAAGTCCGGCATGGGCGGCAGGGCAAACGATTTCAATCGGCATCACGTAGTTGGATTTTGGTGCTCGCTTGTACTGGTTGTGTTGACCGTCACGGCCGCGGTCATCTCGTACCAGTGGGCTGCAAATCTCCTCTACACGCTGACGGGCAATGAAGCCCCGCCGGCTCAGCGGTCGGCACTCGGTCCCGGTCCGGCCGAGGCGGCACCTTTTACCGTGCCGGCAAATATTGACCAGTTGTGGTTAGCCGCAGAGCGTCAGGCAGACGGGGCAAAGTCCATTTCGCTGAGGCTGCCGATGACGAATGAAGCGGTATTTACGATCGACGAAGGCAAGTCGTGGAATATCTTCGCGCGTTCGACATTGACGCTGGACGCCGGAACGGGCTCTACGGTGAAATGGGACGCCTACGAGGACCGCAATTCGGCACAGAAACTCCGCTCGTGGTTCCGATTCACTCATACCGGCGAGTCATTTGGCATCGTCGGCCAGTTCATCGGATTTGTCGCGTGTTTAGGCGGAGCATATCTGGTCTATACGGGCCTGTCGCTTGCTGTACGGCGTTTTAGCCGGTGGCTTCGCGGGCGTGCGAAGAAAAGATCAGCGACTGCGGCCTGAGCCGGGATACAACCGCCGATGGCCGGACCCGACTGCTTGCGTAACACAGGCTAAAGCCACATTCTATAACAATGCAGTCGCTGACCTACGGACAACTGATCAGGGGAAACCGCAATTTCCGCAATCTGCTGGCCGGACAATTCATCTCGGAACTCGGCAACTGGTTCAATTTCATCGCCGGGCTGGGCCTGGTGCGTCACGTTTCTGACGCATCGCCGACTGCCGCCGGGCTGTTCTTTGTCGCGAGACTGATCCCGTTTGCGATAATGTCGCCGATCGCCGGCACATTTGTCGACCGATTTTCGCGGCGGCAGGTGATGATCGCCACTGATCTTGCACGCGGGCTGGTCGCCCTCGCATTCCTGTTTGTAACAAACGCCGAAGACCTCTGGATAGCGTATCTTGCCACGGTCCTGCTGCATACGTTCGGGGCTTTTTTTGACGGTGCGAAAAATGCCGCGGCTCCGAACCTAACCGGCAAAGAAGGGCTTTTGGCCGGTACGGCCCTGCTTTTTTCGACACGGTTTCTGCTGATGGCGATCGGTTCGGCGCTTGGCGGCTGGGCGGCGGCGTATCTGGGCTACAAGGCGGCGTTCATCATCAACGCACTTTCATTCGTGGCCTCGGCGTACACGGTTTGGCTGATCCCGGAAGAGGCGACCCGTGATGAGGAGACCGCCGAACGAATGGCGTCGAAAGCAAACCGTTCGCCATTTATGACCGAACTCCGTGAGGGCGTCAAATACGCGTTGACCGAGCGATTTGCAGCGACGATCCTCATCATGAACGTGATATGGGCGACCGGCGGCGGGTCGATAAATATCATTTTCGAGCGGATCGGCGGCGTACACTTTGCTTCAGTCGAAGGATGGAATCCGGACGCGGCGGTCGGTGCTCTGTGGTTTGCCACGGGACTGGGGCTGGCGTTCGGGATGCTGATCGCCCATCGGACGTCGGTTTATCTCGATCGGCGAGGCCGTAACCGGGCATTTATCGGCTGGACGCTGATCGTGCACGGGGTCGTATTTTCGTTCGGGGCTTTAATGCCGACGCTCTGGATGTTCGCGATAGTCGCTTTTATTTCGAGGGCGATCGTCGGGGTGGAATACGCCGTTCAGGAAACGATGTTCCAACGCAGTCTCCCCGATCAGATACGAGGGCGGATATCGACGCTCGACCGCGGTGCAGAGATGACCGTGTTTGGCCTGTCCAGCTTTGCTGCCGGCGAGCTTATGTACCTAATTACCCCGCAGACGCTGACGATCATTTCGGGCGTGCTTTCTGCCCTGGCGGGCGTGGTTTGGTTTATCAGGCAGCCGCGCGAGAGCACCGGGCCGGCGACAGTGGGCTAAGCGGTGATCACCACTGCTTTGGTGCCCGAAAGTTCCGAAAAATCCTTGGTGTAGATCGTGTCGACGCGGCGGATCTTTGATATCGTCTCGACGATGTCCTGCGTCGTGATAAAGCCCGTTTCGACGTGAGCGATGGCCCAATGTTCGATGTGCGAGGCTTTTCGGAGCAGCTCATCAACCAGCCGAAGGTACTGCGACTTGGTCTCGGTCGGTGCTCCGAGCCGGCCCGTCATTGAGGCTTCGAGTTCGTTCCAAAACTCATTGCCGCCGCGGATCCACTCTTCGGTCCAGGCCCGCCGGCCCATAAAGGCACGTGTCGTCTGGCCGTGAGCGGGCGGCAAACGCAAAAAGAGCAGGTCGGCAAAGCTCTCAGCGACAAAATCATCGGGTGATCTGTTTGACGACGAATTTCGGGCGTGGTTGTCGAACGGCTTGGGCTGAATGGACCAGAAACGGCGAAATGCCTGCGACAGCGGCTGGCGATACTCGCGATTGTCGTCGGTAAACGACAGCACGTACTGGCCGGCCGCCATCGCGATGGTGCTCGCGATCGCCCGGGCGGTCGGCGACGGAAGCGTGTCGATACGTCGGCGCACGTTATCAAACCACCACGCATCGGTTTCAGAGAACCAATTTGACAGTGCCGGGTTACTCAATTTGTAGCCCGGCACGTAAGCGTCCTCGAGGACCGCATTGACGTCATCATCCGTAAGCTGGACTTCACAATTGGTGATCGCGGCCTCGGAGCGTGTCCAGCCTGAAAGAGTCGGGTCATTGGCCGAAACGCGGACGTTCCACCGCTTAAGGTATGCGCCGAGTGCCGGATCCGGCGTGAAAGGCAGTGCCGCCGAGGTGAACTTTGCCCGACGCAGCACGTTCAGTTCGAACGCGAGCCATGAACGGGGCGATACTTTGTGTTGTACCTGCATATGAGCTGTGAGCTAAAACTTAAGCTTTCGGTGAAAGAAACGCTTTGACGACCGCCGGGTCAAACTCGATGCCGGCCCATTCAACCATGTACTTTCGAGCTTCTTCCTGTGACATCGCGGGCCGGTGCGGCCGGGGCGTAACCAACGCCGCGTACGTGTCGGCAACTCTCAGAATGCGTGCCGCCAATGGTATCTCTTCGCCGGTGAGGGCATCCGGGTAGCCGGCCCCGCACCACCATTCGTGATGCCAGCGGACGATAAGCTGCACGGCTCTCGACAATTCCATTTTCGCGGCCGCCTGTTCACCGATGACCGGATGTCGTTGGAGGTCGATCCGCTCGTCGTCGGTCAGCGGCCTCGCTGCGGAAATGTACTCGCGGCCCATCTGTACCTCGCCGATGTCGTGGATCAGAACCGCCTGTTGCAGAAGTGACCGGTCGTGAGGCTCGACGTTTAGGCTCACCGCGATCGACTCGGCGAGTGACGCCATCCGCTGCGCGTGCGTCTCGGCATAGCCCTCAAATGCATCCATTTCGGATGAGGTTTTCAGCAATTTCTCGTCGATCTTGGGGCTCTCGGCCGGCGCAATCTGCATTAAAATAGTTTCGTGCTTTCGATTCGAATATTCAAGTGCGAATCGATCGTCGGCAAATAAATACTATGCCTGAAGACTCGCCAACAACTCACGGGCCTCACGATTGCCCGGGAAGATGGCCAAAAGGCGATTAAGTTCGCCCTCGGCCCGCTTCATCAGTTTCATTGCGATAAAGAACTCGGCCAGCATCAGCCTGAATTTCGGATTGTTCGGGTCGATCTTGACCGCGGTCTGCATCTCGCCTTCGGCCTTGTGCCTGTGTTTCGGGTCGTGGGACAGAGCCTGGCCATAGTATGCGTGGTACCTGGCGTTATTCGGGTCAAAGTGTACCGCACGGGCAAAGAACTGAAGGCTCGCGTCAGGCTCGTCATCCAAAAGCAGGCTGTAACCGCGCTCAAAACTGGCCGCGGCCTGCTGGAACTGCACACTACGCTCGTCGTAGGTTCCTGCTTCCTTCGCCTTTTGGCGTTCCGCGAGTTCCTTGCGGATCTTGAAATCGTACGTTTCGCGGGTTTCCGGCGTTTTCAGAGCTTCGTGAGCCTGGGTCAACTGCGTAAAAGCGTCCTGGACCCGCTTAAGCAGTTCGCCGCCGTCCTTATGAAAATGATCGGGGTGAAAGTTCTTGGCCAGCGAGAAGTAGGACCGCTTCAAAACGGCCGTTTCGGCCTTGGGGTCGACACCCAGAATATCGTAGTGCGTTTCGGCTTTTTCCACGCGTTCCAGATATTCCTCGAGTGTCAGGGTCGCCATCTCAGCGGCCTCCGCCTCAGGTTCGGCCGCGGGGGCGGCGGTATCGGGCTTTTGCGACAGAGTCGGCGATAGATACGTCTTGGCTTCCTGTTTGAGTTCCAGAACGGCGCCGAGCATCGCCGAGATCTTCATATCCGAAAACGCCGGGTTCCAATTCGATCGTCGCGCACGGCCCGAGAGCCAGAGAGCGTATAGAGCCTTGATCGCCGCCATCTCGGTCAGGCCTGACCCGGCGATCACCGACGCGGCGGTCGCGGGTTCATCGGTCAAACAGTCGGCGACCTTTGCTTCGTCGGGCGTGAGCTCAGACTTCTCGATCTTCGCCCGATCGGCGGCAAACGTCTCCTCCAAACTGCGAAATCTGCTGAGTACGGTATCGACCGGCAAACAGTGGGCATAGTCTGTCATGATCCGGGCAGTGTCGACGTCGAAGCTGAGTCCGTCGCGCAAGCGGGCGAGGTGCGTGAATGACCAGTCGCCCTTCTGCTGGGACAAAAGGTCGATAAGAATGCCCTCGATCTGTTCGATATATAACTGACGCCTGGAGTCCGCGTCGAGAAAACCGGTCGATTCGAGAAATGCGACGAGCTCATGATCGATCGCAAAATTGGGGATCCTTTTCAGATCGTCGACGGTCAGACGCTTTTGGCGGAACAGTATGTCAAAAAGCCGTGCGGACCGGGCGTTTGACACGGCGAACCTGACAACGCCTTTGACAAAATAGACGATGTATTTCTTCCCCGTGCAGGAAATTCGCAAGCTGCCGGTAAGCTGTGCCTGGCCGATCTCGGCCGCAAGTTCGGCAAACGGATTGGTCAGAAAACTTCCATGGATCTCTTCTGGAATTGGGGCGGTCATCGGGTCGATCGAGAATAAGGCGGAGTGGTAGTTCCCAGGGGAACAAAGAATATTATATCAAAACCGGGACGCAAAAGTTAAGCATTAAGTTTTGGCACGAACGACCTGCTGTTTGACACCCGAACTACAAATTGCGACAGTTTGAATGAGACCACAATTTACCGCGATCAGACACTATAATGACCGTTGAGCTTGATATTCGTGAGTGCACAACGCTTGAGCAACTGGGCGAATGCGTAGACCTGCAGCGTGAGGTTTTTGCGTTGCCTGAGGTGGAACTTTCTCCCGTTCGGCACTTTGTCGTCACGAGAAACGCGGGCGGATTTACGCTCGGGGCGTATGACGGCGACCGTCTGGCGGGTTACGTTCTAAGCGTGCCGGCCTTTTTGCGAGGCGAGCGGGCGTTTTATTCGCACATGACCGGCGTTCGCTCTGAGTATCAGAGTCTGGGCGTCGGAGCCAGGCTCAAATGGGCCCAGCGAGAGCGTGCACAGGCCGAAGGCGTAAAGTACATAAAATGGACGTTTGAGCCGGTCAAGGCCCGCAACGGCTACTTTAATCTCGAAAAACTGGGTGCTATCGTCTGTGAATATCAGCGTAATTTTTACGGCACGGACTATGCCGTATCACCCGAAAGCGGAAAACAGATCGGCCTGCAGAGTGATCGGTTGTTTGCCGAGTGGCACCTCGAGAGCGACAAGGTAGTGGCCCTCGCGGCGGGTGAAAAATACGTTATGGCCGGCGAACCCGAAGCCGAGGTCGAGATCGTCAACGACTGGTCGACGCTGGTCGAGTCCGACCCGGCCGCCGCTCTCGAACTGCAGCTGCGGGTCAGACGTGATTTTGAGGCGGCGTTTGCCGCCGGATTGGTCGGGCGTTCGTTTCGGCGCGACGCCGATCGGCCGGCATATCTTCTCTACCGAGGCTAGCGATGTCAATATTTGAGATCGATCCCGACATTCGAAAGGCAAGAACACTGCCGACGGCGTTTTACACCGATCCGGAATTTTTCGAGCAGTCAAAAGAGAAAATATTCGCCCGAACATGGCAATTTCTGGGCAAGGGCGACGAGGTCGAGGTGCTCAAACCCGTCACGATCCTCCCCGGATTTTTAGACGAACCGGTGCTGATCGTAAAGACCTCGGAGTGGCTTTCGTGTCTCTCGAACGTATGTACCCACCGCGGAAAGATACTTGTTGAGGAGCCCTGCAGTGCGAACCTTATCAGATGTTCGTACCACGGCCGCCGGTTCCTTCTTGACGGCAAATGCATCTCAATGCCGGAGTTTGAGGATGTCGAGGATTTTCCGACCGAGGCGGACGACCTGCGAAAGCTGCCCTTCGCGGCCAGGGCCGGGTTTATGTTCGCTTCGATGGACCCCGTCACATCGTTTGCGTCGTTTGTAAATGACGCGGCCGAGAAGCTCTCGGACATTGAGCTTTTTGGTTCGGTGCTGACCGGCACTCGCGAATACGAATTTGAGGCGCATTGGGCACTGTACTGCGAAAATTATCTCGAGGGTTTTCATATCCCGTACGTCCATCGAAGCCTGAACGAAGTTGTCGATTATGGCACCTACACGACCGACACATTCAGATACTCGAGCATACAGACCGGTTTTGACGACGCCGGGAACGTAGCTGCGCGGTACCTGTTCGTCTTTCCAAACCTGATGTTCAATTTTTACCCGTGGGGAATATCGGTCAACGTGGTCCGGCCGGTCTCGCCTTCGCGAACCAAGGTCGAGTTTCTCACCTACGTCAGGGACGAGTCGCTGCTCGAAACGGGTGCCGGTGCCGACCTGCACACGGTCGAATTGGAGGACGAGGCCGTGGTGGAATGCGTACAGAAGGGCATCCGGTCGCGGTTCTACGACCGGGGACGTTACTCGCCCACCCGCGAACAGGGAACACATCATTTTCATCGCCTGATCGCCGAGTTTATGGGCTAAATGTGTTCGTTCGGTTCGTTTGTAACGAAATGAGTGTTATTGAAAAGATCAAGGGCCGCCTTCAAAACTATCCACAGATCGAATTTGAAGCGACCCAAGATTCGATTGTAGTTTTTCCTCAGTCAGAGTCGGGTTTTGAGGTTTCGCTGTATTTCAATGACCGGGCTTCAGATGAACCTTATAATGTCTTTTTCAATGGGTGGCATGAGGCATTTCAAAGTGAAGCGGTGGCGTTAGACTGTTTTGCGTTGGGGCTTTCGTCTGAGTGCAGATTAAAGGAGTACTCCAGAGGAGAAAATCCGTACAAATGGACCATTGAGTACCTGCGCGATGGCCGATGGGAAGTCGGTGGCAGCAGCACAACGCTGCTATTTTTGTCGTTTTGGAAAGTCAAGAAGGTTAGATATCTCCAGAATGAACAGGCGATCTAGAAAATCGCAAAAAGTCGATTCTTAAGCATGGAAAAAACTATCGTCAACGAAATTGAACAGCTTCGAATGGAGATCGAACGGCACAACGACCTCTACTATCAGAAGGCCGAGCCTGAGATCTCCGATTTTGAGTTCGATCGCCTCCTCGAGCGTCTGAAAGCCCTCGAGTCGCAGCATCCCGAACTGATCACCCCCGACAGTCCGACCCAACGCGTCGGCGGCAAGGCCGATAGTCTAAGGCCCTTTACCCACACGGTGCCGCTGATGTCGCTCGACAATTCGTACGATCTCGACGAACTGAGGGCCTTTACCGAACGCTGTGAAAAGCTGGCCGAGGGCCGCCGTCTGGACTATGTCGCCGAACTCAAGATCGACGGGTTGAGCGTTTCGCTTCATTACGAAAACGGCATCTTGGTGACCGGAGCGACCCGCGGCGACGGGCAAACCGGCGACGAGGTGACGCAAAACGTCAAAACGATAAGGACGATCCCGCTCAGGCTGCGGGCTGACGCGCCGCCGCACGCGGAGGTCCGCGGTGAGGTCTTTCTGTCGCGGTCGCAATTTGCTAAGATCAACGCCGAACTTGAGATGTTGGACGAAAAGACGTTTGCCAACCCCCGAAATTGTGCATCGGGAACCTTGCGAATGCTCGATTCGGCGGTGGTCGCGTCCCGGCGGCTGGATATGTTTCCGTATGACGCCTTTACCGGCAATCAGAAGATGTTCGCGACCCACTGGGAGAATTTTGAGTGGTGCGAGCGAAACGGTTTTAACGTCAACCCGAACCGTGCCCTTTGCCGCGACTTTGCCGAGCTCGCCGACTTTGTCGCTCGTATGGAGTCGCTGCGTGACGAACTCGATTACGAGATCGACGGCGTGGTGGTAAAGGTCAATTCGACGGCCCTGCAGGACGAGTTCGGCTCGACGACGAAGGCCCCGCGATGGGCGATCGCGTATAAATATCCGGCTCGTCAGGCGACTACGCGGCTGCTCGGTATCGGCATTCAGGTCGGCCGGACCGGAGCACTGACGCCGGTCGCGCACCTCGAGCCGACACTGCTCGCCGGCACGACCGTATCGCGAGCCTCGCTGCACAATGAGGACGAGATCAAGCGGCTCGACCTCAAGATCGGCGACCACGTAATGATCGAAAAGAGCGGCGAGATCATCCCGCAGGTCCTGTCGGTCGTCACCGCAAGACGTGACGGCACCGAGACGGACTTTGAGTTTCCCCGCGAGTGTCCGGTGTGCGGTTTTGAGGCCGTACGGCCCGAGGGCGAGGCAGTTCGCAGGTGTTCAAACCCCGACTGTCCGGCAAAGGTCAAGGCCCGAATACTGTATTTCGCGGCCCGAAAGGCGATGGACATTGAGGGTCTCGGCGAGGTGCTGGTCGAAACACTGGTCGACAAAGAAATGGTCCGCGACGTGGCCGACCTGTACACGCTCACTCTCGACCAGATCGCCGGGCTCGAACGCATGGCCGAAAGGTCAGGGACGAACCTGATCGAGCAGATCGCGGCAAGCAAAACGCGCGGGCTGCAGCGGCTGCTTTTCGGCATCGATATCCGCCACGTCGGCGAACGCTATGCCAAGATACTTGCCAATCATTTCCGTTCGATCGATCGGCTCGCCGAGGCGTCGGTGCAGGAACTCGACGACATTCACGAGATCGGGCTTTCGGTCGCCGAGAGCGTGTACGAGTGGTTTCGCGATGAGCGAAATATCGATCTGGTCGCCCGGTTAAAGGCACACGGAGTCAAGACGGAGTCCGATGCGGCAAGCGCGGCTTTGCTCGACGAGCGGTTCGTCGGCAAGACCTTTGTCCTGACCGGTAAGCTCGAAAATTACACTCGCGACGAGGCCGCCAAACTCATCGAAGACCGCGGCGGGCGCGTCTCGGGGTCCGTGAGCAAAAAGACGGACTACGTCGTCGCCGGATCTGACGCTGGATCTAAATTGACCAAGGCCGAAAGTTTGGGCGTGGTGGTATTGGGTGAAGAAGATTTTGCTGGTATGTTGTAACCGCGCATGACATTTATTGAGCAAAATGAAATGCTTGTGACGCTTGTTGACGTTTCCGAGCGATTACAAAAACTTGGGGTCGATCACATGGTGACCGGTTCTTTCGCGATGTCTGCTTATGTTCCAGCCCGTACAACGATGGACATCGATATTGTTGTTGAGATCAAGGCATCGGATGCTCTCCGGTTCGAGTCCATGTTTGTAGGTGATTATTATGTTTCAGCTTCATCGATCAGTAATGCATGCGAGCGGCAGTCGATGTTCAATATCATTAGTAACTCGACACTTGTAAAAGTCGATTGCATTATCCGCAAACAGGATCGTTTCGAGGTCGAACGGTTTGAAAGACGAAGAAAAACAAAAGTCGGCGAGGTCGAGTTTTGGGTTATTGGAAAAGAAGACCTTATACTATCTAAATTGAAGTGGGCGGCCGGATCTCACTCGGAACGGCAATTTGAGGACGCGCTAAGACTCATTGAATCGGGAACCGATGTGGAACTCTTAAAAGAATCAGCCCGGAAATTGGGATTGACCGAGGTTTGGGATTTGTTTGAGGTATGGAAGACACAAGCCGTGAAATAAGAGATCTGCAGCAGAAAATGTGGATGCAGCTATCTGAAGAAGAGAGATTTCGGCGTTGTGGAAGTCTATTTTCACTAGCTAAAGCTTTTGTCAAAGAACGTGTTCCAGCAGGAATGTCGTTGGAGGAAGAGCATAGATTTGTTTTTCGCGAGCTGTATGGTTTTGAATTACCACGCTGATACTGCTCATAATTGTAATGGGATTCTGGACATTCATTTTTGTCTTAGTTGGTTTTGTCGGTTTCCGATATTTATCGTGGTATCGGAGCAAAGATTTGCCGTCACCTAAAAAAGAATTAACGCGATTAAGATTTTCAATATTACTCATTGGCATTATGTTTTTGCCGATGTTCTTCAGTAACTGGCCAACATCATCTTTTTTCATTCCCACTCTCGATGGAGAAATAATAACAATTCAGGATGCTAAAAAAGTCCTTGTAGAGCAGAACGAGATCTTGAGGAAGTTGGCTGAACAGAGCCAGAGTTACATTTTTTACACTTTTCTACTTCTGGCCGTGCTTATTGGAGATGTTATTCCGGCTTTGTACAGTTTTTCAGTATCTTTGGTTCCTGGCGAGCGTATGGATGATGACATTGACGACGATAAGATAATTTCAATTTTTGAAGAAGATAAGAATTATGGCAAATGACTTTTTTACAGCAAATATAGCGGATGCGGACCCGACCATCAGTCAGGCATTAGATAATGAGGTTCGGCGGCAGGCCGACGGACTTGAGTTGATCGCGTCCGAAAATTTTGTTTCCGAGGCCGTGCTCGAAACAATGGGCAGCGTCCTCACGAACAAGTACGCCGAAGGCTATCCGGCCAAACGATACTACGGCGGCTGCGACTTTGCCGATGTCGTTGAAAACCTGGCGATCGACCGTGCGAAAGAGATATTCGGCGCCGAGCATGCCAACGTCCAGCCGCACAGCGGAGCTCAGGCGAATATGGCGGTATTGATGACCGCGCTTGAGCATGGCGATACGATCCTCGGGATGAATCTTGCCCATGGCGGGCACCTTACGCACGGACATCCGCTCAATTTTTCAGGCATAAACTACAAGGTCGCCGATTACGGCGTCAATCGTGAGACCGAGCAGATCGATTACGACGAGCTGCAGCAAAAGGCCGAGGAGTCGCGTCCGAAACTATTGATCTGCGGAGCATCGGCATATCCGCGAACCATAGATTTTGAACGCATCGGCGAAATTGCCCGCAGCGTCGGAGCCAAGGTAATGGCGGACATCGCGCACATCGCCGGTTTGGTCGCGGTCGGGCTGCACCCGTCGCCCGTGCCGCACTGCGAATTTGTCACGACCACTACGCACAAGACACTTCGCGGCCCACGCGGCGGTTTGATCTTGTGCCGCGAGGAGTTTGCCGCCGATATTAATCGCAGCGTCTTTCCGGGCGTTCAGGGCGGCCCGCTGATGCATATAATCGCCGCCAAGGCGGTGGCATTCGGCGAGGCCCTGAGGACTGATTTCAAGGCATATCAGCAGCAGGTGATCGACAACGCCCGCGTTTTGGCCGAGACATTGGCTGACTCGGGGCTCAGGATCGTCTCGGGCGGCACCGACAACCACCTGATGCTCGTTGACGTGTTTTTGGACGGCAAGGGCGTCACCGGTAAGGTCGCCGAGCAGGCCTTGGGCGAAGCCCACATCACGGTCAATAAGAACACCATCCCGTTTGACACCAACAAGCCGTTTGTCGCATCAGGTATCCGTCTGGGCACTCCCGCATTGACGACACGCGGGATGAAAGAGGACGAAATGCGTGAGATCGGGGCACTGATCGCCGCGGTGGTGCATGAACCGGATTCAGAGACGGTCAAGGAAAGGGTGCGTCGCGAGGTGTTGGAATTGACGGCGAAATTCCCGATGTATCCGATGCGGATGACGCACGGTGCCGGCGGCGCGGCATAGGGACTTGGCAAGGCCGAAAAAGTAAAAAGCACGGACTCGGCGTCTGCCCTGTCCGTGCTTTTTCAATGTCAAAGTAGTCGCCGGTTTATGGTCGGCTAATCGTTCTTCGAGTTATTTTCGGCGTCAAACTGGTCGAGGAGGTCGCGAGCCTCTTCCGATTCAAACTCGAACGCTTTCAGCTCCAGAGCACTTGCCCCGATCCCGGCGTACAGCGGATCGTCGAGCAGCGGCAGTATCGATTGAACCTGCATCATCGCCAACGTTTCGTAGGCGATCGCCCGAATCTGCGGCACGTTCGTCTGGCGAATGATCTCAGCGATCTCACTTACCGCAAATCTCTCGACGAGGCGGTCGGCAAGCTTGTCCAGGTGTTCGTAGTCGTTTTCCTTAAGTGCACGCTCGGCGAGCTGGATAAAGACCTCGGCGGATGCAGTTTGATCCTCGAGCACACGTGCGCAGGTGTCGGCAAGATACTCGATCTTGTTCAATTTGTCGGCGTCCTTACGGATCTCGCCGGCGGTCGACTCCTCGTCAAGGGCCGAGAGCAGGCGGCTGAGTTCCCAGTCCGCATGAGCATCGTAAATTTGGCGTGAATTTGAGGGAGTTGTCGCACCCGTGCCGGCTTGCATTGCTCCGACGAGCATTTTTTGGGTAACGGGACGAAGGCCTTCCCATACACTTGCAACCCTGCCGCTGAGGTCTTTGATCATCATTTCAATTTCCTAAGTGTGCAGTCGCCGTCACGCGATGTCAAGCTGATCTTCGCGAAGCGACGGCGGCCACCATTCGCTGCTCGGCCGTTTCGAGGGCCGCCTCAAACTCCGGATCTTTCTCATCGAGATGTTCGACCAAGGCGTACGGCGTACTGCCGAGGTTGCGGATCTCCCATGCGATCGGGCCGTCGGCCGGCGGCCTCGAAAACCAAGCCGCGTCGAAATCACGATCGCGGATCGGCACGTCCGGAAAATCCGATTCGATCTGCCCGGCAAGATTGTTTCGCAGTGGCGCGGAAAGCAAAACACGGCGGAGTACCCAGCCGTGTTTTACATAGAGATCGACGATCGAGCGGAATTCCGCGGCAGTCGTCATTTTGCTGCATTTGCCGGTTTGGGCACCGGATTAGCCTTGTTCGCGATCGCATTCGAAGCCGGCTTCGGCACGATCGGCACAATGTTGGCGTTTGAGGTCGCGTTCGGCATCGGAGCCTGCGTCATGTTCGGATTGGCGGCGTTTGCGGCCTCTTTTTCGAGAGCATCGCGTCCTTTGCCCGGTGATTTGTACGTACCGGCAAAGAGGTCGCCGACCGCGAGCTTCCACTTACCGTCCTCGAGAACGAACGGCAGATCTTCCCATCGGCTGTCCTTTGAATTGTAAACCTCGATGGCGCCCATGTTGTCGGCAATTCGCTGGTCGCGGATCTCCGGGAGCGTCGCGTTCATGGTCGTGGCGGTAAAGCCGTTTTCAAATACCTTCTCGACCGGCGTGTTATTGCGGCCGGCGGCCATCTTGGCAAACTCGATCGATTTTACCGACATTTCTGCCTTGATCGCCTCGGTGTCCTTCGCTTTTACGGCCTTAAAAAGCCTCTTGTAAGCTTCGGTCGGTGATTCTCCGCCGCCCGTGAGCCCGCCTCCGCTGCCGCCGCAGCTGAAGCCGACCGCCAAAAGTCCAAGAGCACCGATCAACAAAATAATTCTCTTCATAGGTTAAGTTACTACTGCCTGCTAAAAATTGAACAATGTATCTAGCCAAGTATATGTTTCAGATCGGGAAATGTAAATTTTCGCCGCGTCGGCCGACGCTGTTTACTAATTGGGATATGTCGATTATGATGGACTCAAACAGACAGCGGCGGCACAAAAGCAATGAAAAGTTGCCCAAAATGCGGAAATAGATACTCTGACGACACGCTGACCTACTGTCTGCAGGACGGGACCATTCTCATATCCGACGCCGAGGCCGAGACGCCGACCGTTGTACTCGGCGAAACCGAAACCGTCGTCTCACACGCGAGCGGCGACAGATTTCATGTCCCGATCTCTGATCCCGGCCGTCAACAATACCAACAGAGTCAAGTTACGAGTTTTGCTCCGGCCCAAACTAACCGCGGCGGATCGAAGGTATTTTGGGCGGTCGCGGCGACGATCATGGTGATGCTCGTTGTCTTTTCCGTGGCGGGTGTCGCGATATTTATGTTCGTTCGAAACGGACAACCGGAACCGGCCAGGAACGCCAACACGCCGGCCGATCAGTCGAACAACAACGTTTCAACGAATTACAATTCGCCCGCGACTACATCCGCGACCCCGATAGTTTCGCCGTCAACCGCGAAAACGGCGACGCCGATGCCTCCGCTGCCGCCGCCGACAGACAATGACGAACGATCGCGCGGTGAGGTGACGCAGCGGATCTATGGTTGGAAATCGATGCTCGAGTCGCGTGACCTGAACGGATATATGGACAACTACGCGAGCACGGTGGATTATTACCGGCGGAGAAACGCGAGTATCGGCGAGGTTCGGGCCGACAAGGCGAGGGCGTTTTCGCTTTACGATTCGATGAGGACAGATATTTCCAATATGACGGTCAGCGTCAGTGCATCGGGCGACACCGCGGTCGCGGCGTTTGATAAAGAATGGAATTTTCGTGGCCGTGACGTGTCGTCCGGCAAGGTCAGAAGTCAGATCACACTAAAAAAGATCAACGGACGTTGGCTCATTACTTCGGAACGCGACCTCAAGGTTTACTACACAAGATAAGAGTCGAAAATGAAAGCACTTAGATTTACCGGAGGCCGACTGAGCCTCGACGATATTCCGCCGCCCGCTGCCTTGGGCGAGGCACTCGTGCGTGTGACCAGATCGGGTATCTGCAACACCGATATCGAGATCGTCCGCGGGTACGCCGGCTTTAGCGGGACGGTCGGGCATGAATTTGTCGGCGTCGTTGAAGATTCGGCCGGCCGGCCCGACCTTGTCGGCAAGCGGGTCGTGGGCGAAATAAACGCCGGTTGCGGTGCCTGTGAAAAATGTGCAGCCGGCGATCCGAGGCATTGCCCAAACCGCACGGTCCTCGGCATCGTCGGCCGTGACGGCGCCCACGCCGAGTATTTATCTTTGCCGAACGAAAACCTCGTCTTGGTCCCCGACATGGTGTCTGACGAGCAAGCCGTGTTTGCCGAACCGCTCGCCGCCGCGTGGGGTATCGGCGAAATGGTCGATCTGCACGCGGACACGCGGCTGGCCGTGATCGGTGACGGAAAACTCGGGCTGCTCTGTGCGATGAGCCTCAGGCTCAAGTGCGATCACGTCCTAAATATCGGCAAGCATCGGTCGAAACTGGATATCGCCGCCTCCGCCGGTGTTGAGACGATCCCGGTCAACGATCTGAATGACGCTCACAGCAAGGGTTTTGATGTCGTGGTCGAGGCAAGCGGTTCCGAAAGCGGTTTTGAGACGGCGCTTGATCTGGTCCGTCCCCGCGGTACGATTGTCCTCAAATCGACATTTCAGGGAACGCCCACGTGGAATTCGTCGAGAGTGGTCGTCGAGGAGATCACTGTCGTCGGGTCGAGGTGCGGCCGGTTTGCTCCCGCGGTCGAACTTTTGGCCTCGGGCCGCATAGACGTTACTCGCCTCATCGACAGCGAAATGCCGCTTGGCGAGGGCGTAAACGCGATGAACGAAGCGTCGCGCAAGGGTGCGTTGAAGATCCTGCTGCGGCCGTGATCGGTCCGTTCGGGAAAATGGCGGGACCATTTGGTATAATCACGCGAAGAGTAAATTGCGTCGATCTTGTTTTTTTTTGGAGAAATTGCAATGTACAAAATTAAGATATCCATTCCTGCCTTCGCTATTATCGCCGTTGCGGCGTTAGCGGTCTGCTTTGGTGCGGTCGATGCCGCGGCTCAATCCGGCACGGGTCGTGACTCGCTTTCCAGATCGTTTGCCTCGATCGCCAAAAAGGTCGAGCCGTCGGTCGTCAGTATCGAGACAAAAGGAAAGCTTCCGACCACCGTGGCTTCGGGTAACACGAACCCCGGCGACTCGGAGGACATTTTGGATTTCTTTCGCCGTCAGCAGACACGCCGGCCGTCATTTATGGTCGGCAGCGGCTTTATAGTCGATAAGTCGGGTTATATCATCACGAACGCCCACGTTATCGACAACGCCTCGCGGATCACCGTCAAATTGGAATCGGGCGAGGAATTTGTCGCGAAGATCGTCGGAGCTGACGAGGAAACGGACATTGCCGTATTGAAGATCGACGCGGGACGCGATCTTCCCGCTCTCGTGTTCGGTGACCCGGATCGGGCGGAGGTCGGTGATTGGGTGCTCGCGGTCGGTTCGCCGTTCGGGCTTGCTAAAAGCGTGACCGCCGGCATCATCTCGCAAAAGAAACGCGAGACGCCCGGAACGACCGCCTTTCAGAAGTTTATCCAGACCGACGCGGCCATCAATCGCGGCAATTCGGGCGGGCCGCTCGTCAATCTGGACGGCGAGGTCATCGGGGTCAATTCTCAGATAGCGACGACCAACGGCGATTCGAATGGGGTCGGGTTCGCCCTGCCAGCCGATGAGACCGCACGCGTTTACGACCAGATATTAAAGTACGGCAAGGTCAAACGCGGTTATCTCGGGGTTTTGCTGGATTCGGTAAAGGTTGAATTTGCAAAGGTTTACGGCCTGGGTGACGCACGCGGGGCGATCATCACGGATCTGCGCGACAAACAGAGTGCGGCGGCTCTTGCCGGCCTGCAGGTTGGCGATGTGATCGTCGAATTTAACAAGCAGCGGGTCGAGAGTGCTCAGGACCTTATCGCCAAGGTCGCGTCGACCGCTCCTGACGCTTCCGTCGAAATTGTCTATATTCGGGAAGCAGGCAGCGGTATCGAACGAAAGACGATCACGCTCAAACTTGCCGAAAGGCCGACCGTCGCCAGATCGACAGCCGACGATGATGGAAGCGGCCGCAAATTGCCGATCGACGGTGTCAAGCCCGCCGAAAAGCCTTTCGGGCTGACGTTGGCTGATCTGACACCGACGCTGGCGGCGACATATAAGCTCGAGGGGCAAAAGGGCCTGCTGGTAAAAGAAGTAAATCCCGCAAGTTACATCGCCGATATTCGAACGACGATCGGCGAGCCGGTGCTGGGCGAGGGCGATCTGATCCAGCGGATCAATCGCGTGAGCGTGACCGACACCAAGAGTTTTGGCGAGATCGTGGCGAAACTGAAGCCCGGCGACCCGGTGGTCTTGCACGTCATCTCGTATGATCCGCGGTCGCGTGCACCGCAATTCAAATTAGTTCAATTTACGGTTAGGTAGGGTGTTTATTCCCATTTTTATGGCAAATACAAAACAAGAAACGACGAAAAAGACAGTCAAGAAATACTACAACTACATCGGCGGCGAGTGGGTCAAATCATCGTCCGGTGAGTGGTTTGACAATGTAAACCCGGCCGACACGAGCGACATCGTCGGTCGATTTCCGGCTTCGAACGAGGACGACGTCAATGCGGCCGTTGCCGCGGCAAAGTCGGCCGCGGCTAGATGGCGCCGGACACCGGCACCGAAACGGGCCGAGATACTGTTTACCCTCGGTGAGATCCTGCGAAAGAACAAGGACGCCTTTACCCAGCAGATGACCCGCGAAATGGGAAAAGTGCTGAAAGAGGCGGGCGGCGACGTTCAGGAAGCGATCGATTGTACCTATTACACCGCCGGTGAGGGACGCCGTTTGCACGGATTTACGACCCCGGCCGAAATGCCCAACAAGTTTGCGATGTGCGTTCGCCAGCCCGTCGGTCTGTGCGGTTTGATCACGCCGTTCAATTTCCCGATGGCGATCCCGTCGTGGAAGCTGATCCCGGCATTGGTCTGCGGTAATACGGTAGTTATCAAATCCGGCGAGGACGTGCCGCTTTCGACGATCAACCTGATCAAATCGTGCGAAGAGGCAGGTATTCCCAAAGGCGTCGTCAACGTCGTCAACGGCTTCGGCGATGCCGGTGCGGCGCTTGTCGATCACAAGGACGTTCGGCTTATCTCGTTTACCGGATCGACGGCGACCGGACGAAGGATTGCCGAGGCGTGTGCTCGCGATAACAAGATCGTCAGCCTCGAAATGGGCGGCAAAAACGCCATCATCGTCATGGATGACGCGGACATCGACAACGCGGTTGACGGTTCGCTGTGGGGAGCGTTCGGCACCAGCGGCCAACGTTGCACGGCGTCATCGCGGCTGGTCGTGCATAAAAAGATCTACAAGAAATTCTGTGAAAAGCTGGTCGAGCGGGTCAAAAAACTGCGGGTCGGCAACGGCCTCGACCCGAGAACGGATGTCGGGCCCGTGATCAATGAACGCGCGATGGAGAAGATCCACGGCTACATTGAGATCGGCAAGATACACGACAAGGCCACGTTGGCCTGCGGTGGCAATCGCCTCACGAAGGGCGATTATAAGAACGGCTTTTTCATCGAGCCGACCGTGTTCACGGACGTCAAACCGGGAATGCGCATCGGGCAGGAAGAGATCTTCGGGCCGGTCACGAGCGTTATCCCGTTCTCGACGCTGGATGAGGCGATCGATATCGTCAACGGTGTCGCCTATGGCCTTTCGTCGGCGATCTACACCCAGGACGTCAATCGGGCGTTTTACGCGATGCAGGAGCTATACACCGGTATCTGTTACGTCAATTCGGCGACGATCGGTGCTGAGGTGCACCTGCCGTTCGGCGGCACCAAGGGAACCGGCAACGGCCACCGCGAAGCCGGCACACAGGTCCTCGACATCTTCAGCGAATGGAAGGCATTGTATATCGACTACTCGGGCAAACTGCAAAAAGCGCAGATCGACGAGGTCGAGATCTGATGGATCGCGAGTTTGAAGAAGAGTCGATCTTGATGGCATGTGCCCTCAGGTTTGACGGTTACGCGTACCACGAGCTGCGAAACCGCGGCGACGGACGCTGGGATTTTATGCTCGTTACCGATCAAATGGTGGCGACGCGCGAATTTCCGGCCGATGAACTCGAGTGTCTTGCGGCGTTCTTTGCTCTTCAGCGGTTTTTGGGTAAGTGGGGTGGCGAGTACTGCACCCCACACTCTGACGAACATATCGTTTACCGGTTGCTGTTCCTGCACTTGTATCGAACTGAGATCCCCGTCGCTTTTCGTATGCGCGGCTATTATGAAAGCTGGGAAGAAGAATACAAGCCGAGACGCGAAGAACTGGCGGCGCGGATCCGCCGCACTTTTCGGAGAAAGGGCCGCGGCCCAAAGCTATATAAACCCTGAAACACATTAAATGTGCGGTAGAACTGCCGGATCAATTCAGGGGTACCGGAGAGCGAATACAAGGGCTGAAATATTAGAGGGCAAGACGACAGTATTGGCCTTGGTTGGGATGCGGCCGTTCGTCAGCGACATTTGTTAATATGGAGCGGCCTTTTTCAAAATTCGCGAAAACAACGTAAAATCTGAATGTATTGGTTTTTGTTATCGCAATATTAGTTATTGGAGAAATCACTTATGAAGATCGGATTACCGAAAGAGATCAAAGACAACGAATACCGGGTCGGGTTGACGCCGGCAGGCGTTCAGGCGCTCACGCACGCGGGGCACACTGTTTTCGTGCAGAAAACGGCGGGCGAAGGCTCGGGATTTAAGGACGAGCAGTATGTTAAGGCCGGCGGACAGCTTTTGGACACCGCTGACGAGGTTTGGCAGGCCGGCGATATGATCGTCAAGGTCAAAGAGCCGGTCGCACCGGAATATCCGCGGATGCGTGAAAACCAACTGCTTTTCACCTATCTGCACTTGGCACCGGAATTTGAATTGACCAAGCAGATGCTTGACCGAAAGGTCACCGGTGTCGCGTACGAGACCATCACGAGCGGCCGTCGGCTGCCGCTGCTGATCCCGATGTCAGAGGTTGCGGGCCGCATGTCGGTTCAGGTCGGTGCGACCTATCTCGAAAAGATGAACGGCGGTAAGGGCATCCTGCTCGGCGGCGTTCCCGGAGTTCCGGCTGCAAACGTCGTCATCATCGGCGGCGGTATCGTCGGAACCGAGGCAGCGAAGATGGCCGTCGGCTTGGGTGCAAAGGTAACGATCATCGACCGCGATCTCGACCGTTTGCGTCAGCTTGACGATATCTTTCTGTCAAAGGTCCAGACGCTCGCGTCGTCGCGTTACCAGATCGAAGAGGCCATTTCGCACGCCGATCTCGTGATCGGTGCGGTGCTGGTCGTCGGTGCCGCGGCTCCGAAACTCGTTACCCGCGACATGCTGCATTTGCTGCCGCAGGGATCGGTCCTCGTCGATGTAGCCGTCGATCAGGGCGGATGCTTTGAGACGACCCATGCGACCACGCACTCGAACCCGACCTATTATGAAGAGGGCGTTCTGCACTATTGCGTCGCCAATATGCCCGGAGCGGTGCCGAGAACATCGACGTTCGCACTGACGAACGCTACCTTGCCGTACGCACTCGCACTCGCCAACAAGGGATTCGAACAGGCGATCAGGGACGATGCCGGCCTTGCCGAGGGCGTGAATACCTACGCCGGAAAGTTGACCTACGAGGCGGTTGCGACCTCGCAGGATCGTGAGTACACACCGCTCGATTCGCTGATCGACCTTTAAGGCGCGTCGGTGAGCCAGAACGGCCAAGTTAGTCCGTTAAATACAACAAGGGCACGAAATGAGTTATTCTTTTCGTGTCCTTGCCGTATTTTGCAAGCGATCTAATTATGTACGAGTTTGCTGTCACACCAGCCGTTACCCAGCTTCGCCGTCCGGGCGTGATCATTACCGAGGTCGCTCCGGATAGCCTGGCCGAGGAACTCGAACTGCAGCCTAACGATCGGATCGTTAAGGTCAACGGCCGGCCCGTGCGTGATTATCTCGATTTCAGGTTTCAAACGGCCGGCGAGACCGAGCTTGTGTTCCAGGTCAAAAAGACGAACGGCGAGACGCACGAGATCGAGTTCGACCGCGACGAATCAGAAGATTTCGGCCTGATGTTCGAGCAGATCGTGCCGCGGCAGTGTGCCAACGAATGCCTGTTTTGCTTTTGCAAGGGTAATCCGGACGACGCACGGCCTTCGTTGTTCGTCCGCGATGAAGACATCAGGCTATCGTTTCTCTACGGCAACTACACCACGCTTTCGTCCATCACCGAGGACGAGATGAAGCGCATCATCGAACAGCGTCTTTCGCCGCAGTACGTTTCGGTCCACGCTACCGACCTCAAGACACGTGCTTACCTGCTGGGCGTTGACGAATCGCGGGCGGATATATCGCAAAAGCTGGAACGGCTTTTGGCTGCCGATATCGAAATTCATGCCCAGATCGTCCTCTGCCCTGAGATAAATGACGGGGCGATACTCGAAAAGACCCTTCGCGACCTTGCCGCTCATTACCCGAAGATCGTCTCGGCGGCGATCGTTCCGGTCGCCCTGACGCGTTACAACACGGACGAGCGTCTGACACGTGTAACGCCGGAATTTTGCCAGAGGACGATCGCACAGGTCGAAGCACTGCAGAGTGAATTTCGGGCGGAGCTGGGAGTCACGTTCGCCTTTCTGGGCGATGAGATCTACCTCAAAGCCGGGGCCGAGATCCCGACGCGGGCTCATTACGGCAATTATCCGCAGATCGAGGACGGCGTGGGGATGATCCGATCGTTTCTGGAGCAGTTCGAAGCGGTATTCGAAAACGCGTCAAAAAAGGAACGGCGGGATGAGGCCGTTGACCTGGCAAGGCAGTTTTTCAAAAATACCCGAACGCATCCCGAGGCGAGAGTGCCGGTCGGGCCGGAAGGGAAATCGACTTCGCTTGATTTCCCGAGCGGGCGGCTTTTCGGAACGATCCTGACCGGCGAGATGTTTGCGCCGATCCTCGCGGAACAGATCGAGAGATTTAACCGGCTGTCCGGCTCGCGTCTGAAGGTCGTCGCCGTCGCCAATACATATTTCGGCGGCGATGTTTCGGTCGCCGGCCTGCTCAGCGGACAAGACCTGGCCGCCGCGGCCGATCGGGTCGGCGGTGATTTTGTCATCATCCCGCGCGTGACCATCAAGTCGGACGAACCGATATTTATCGACGGCATGGCGTACGACGACCTTAAAAGCCGTTTCGCGGTACCCGTCTTTGACCTCGATACCGAGGGCCTGATCAAACTGCTTCAGCAATAAAAAAGGCGGGCCGCGTTGGCCCGCCTTACTTACAGGAATGGGAGAATTTCGCCCTACATTCGGGTGAAGTTGTAGGTGATCACGCCCGTCACCTTGATCGGAACATTTGAGAGCAGCGTCGGCGTAAATCGTGCATTTCGTGCCGCCTGTTCGGCCGACGTACGAAGCATCGGGTGCCCGCTGACCGCACTTGCCGAGATCACCTTTCCGGTCTCATCGATCACAACCTGAACATCGACCCGGCCCTGTGCATGCATCGCGATCGCGGCGGCCGAATACTGCGGTTTGGGCAGTGACGTCGCACGACTGTTAACGACACCGATCGACCTGGGCGGGCCTGGCTTGGTGACCGGCGGTTCTCTCCGCACGGGCGGTTCCGGCTCGGGTTCGGGGTCGACATTCGCGGGCTGCAGATTCGGCCCGCCGATGCTCTGGGTCGTTCCGGTGGTGTTCCGGCCGGAGCCGATCGGGTCAGCGTCCTGTTTGCCGATCTGAAAATCTCCCGGCGGCCGGGCCATCACGGTATTTCGCGTGACGGATGTCGTCGTCGGCACGATCGTCGGTTCGGACGTCGATGACATATTCTCTTTGCGTATCGGCAACCGGCTCGTCTCCCGCGTCGGCTCGGTTCGCGGCCGCTCGGGCTCAGGCTTGGTGATTTCGGCGGCCATTTCGACGGGGGCGATCAGCTCTGTCATCTCGAGTGAGCCGTTGCCGAGGTCAAAGTCCTGTGCGTAGATGCTTACAACGACAGCGGCAAGGAACAGTATCCCGACCACGACGGTCGATGCCATAAAGTAACTCCGCCGATTCTTGAAATCAGCCGTTTCTGGTTCGGATTCGATCAATCTATCAAACATATTTTCCTCCTGCCGGTGCCATTGGTGTTTCTGCTGGTAAGCGATCAATTTACTTACCTGGCCAACTTAGACACCGGCGGACGGGAATTGTTCCCGAGATGGAGAAAAAAAGATTTTCGGTCAGGAACTGAGCAGCGGGTTGTACATCATAATGGCGTGATTTTCGGTGACGAGTTCTTCGCTGGTCATGCCGTCGATGAGGCTCGTACGACGCTTCCAAATGCGGTTGTGGCGTGTGTAGCCTCCCCACGGCTGCATTTTGATGAGGTGATCGGTTTCAAATACTTCGTAACTATATTCGAGCGGCCGCGTCGATAGCAGTTCACCGTTGAGGTACTCCTCGTCGAGCCAGAGGTCGATGCGAAAGGTGTCGTTCGTATTATTGGTCAGCTGCAGATCGATGTAGTTGTACGCGAGGGTCGCCCCACAGGCGAACGGTATCGAGCGATTGATATCGGGAAAAACGTCAAAACCGTGACGATAGCGTTCGGTCACCGTCAGCGGCGAATGGAGAGCCATCCAATAGAGCAGGTTGCCAAGCTGGCAAAGGCCGCCGCCGACACCTTTTTCGATCCGGCCGTTGTGCAGAACGAGTCCCTCAAGAAAGCCTCGGCGTGTCGTCGGGCGGCCGACATTTCGCCAGATCGAGAACGTCTCGCCGGGCTTTATAACGATGCCGTTGAGAGGTTCGATGGCGAGCCGCAAATTCGTGATCTTGTTGTACTGCAGATACATCTCGACATCGCGAAGCGGCCGCAGGATGAAAGATCGATGTTTGATGATCGAATTGTCGGGCCGGACGTTCGGATCCTTGGCAGCAAAAGTCCGTGACCTCGCGAGCCACTGCATCTGTCGGCGAAGGGTGTAATACTCGCGCCCGAGTACCGCACGCAAATAGCTGCGTTTGATCGGTTTAGCGATATTCTTGCTGTCCATTTCGCAATTGCTGAAACGCGATTGTAGCACAAAGAAAACCGCGGCTACGAGTTTCGCACCTTGATCATTTCAGCCGCGATCGACACAGCGATCTCGTCGGGCGTGCGGCTGTTGATCGGCAGGCCGATAGGTGTACGAATGAGGCGTAACCTGGCCGCATCGATGCCGTCGTTTCGCAGTTCCTTCATGAGCGTCGCCATTTTTGCCTTGCTGCCGAGCACGCCGAAATATTTGATGTCGTGATCGATCAACTGCCGAATCACTATCGCGTCAGATGCGTAACCGAGCGTCATCACGACGACGTAAACATCGCCGCCGGCAGGCACGTAGCGGCCGATATCGGCATAATCGCCGATCAGGGCGATCTCGTCGGCAAAGCGGTTCTTTTCGATGGTGTTGAGGCCCGGCCGGTCGTCAAAAATGCCGACCCTAAAGCCGATACGCGAAGCGATCTCGCTCAGGGCCAGGGCACAGTGGCCGCCGCCGATAATGTAAAGCCGCGGCCGCACCGCGAGGCGTTCGGCGTAGTGAAAACCGCCGTCTTCGGTCCGCTGCATGTCGATGTGAGAGCCGTCTGCCGCAGGTTCGACGGTGAAAGTGTCGGCCGTGACGATCAGCGTCAGTTCGCCGTTCGCCGCATCGGCGGCCGCCGCGACCGCCGCCGCGTCTCTGAGCGTAAGCGGTTTGATGATCACGCTTTGGCGGCCCGAACAGATCATGCCGCTGGCGTTGGCCGCGTCTTTGCGGTGCACCTGTTCGACGATCCCGCCCTGATCGCTAACGCCGGCCGCAAGCATCGCTCTTGCCTGTTCGACCAGGGCAACCTCCATTACGCCGCCGCCGATGCTGCCGCACAATTCGCCGTCGGCCGCAACCGCCATCTTATAGCCGGCACGCCCGGGGCTGGAACCGCTGCTCGAGCAAACGGCCAACAGGGCCGCATTTTGCCCGATTTCCAGCTTTGTTAGAACAAATTGCCAGATCTCGCCGTCTGTCATCAGTTACCGCGGCTCTCGCAGCTCATTCTGCAGCCTTGCTCGCTGCCCTTCGTAGTTTCTGTTACGGGTCTTGATGTTCTCAATGATCTTTAACGCTTTTTCCAGATTTTCCGCCGTTATCTTGTTGGCCTTTATAACTGCCTCGAGCTTGGCGATCCGCTTTTTTCGGCCCTCGATCGCCGCATCGAGCGAGTTGAGCACGCTCGGGATCGCTGCCCGCCGGCTTTGCCCGATGGCCTCGGCGGTTTCCCATCGCCGCTTGATCGAATCGTCAGTCGAGGTCTTGTTCAGATCATCTTCGTCGACGATCTTCATAAACTCCGCTTCGCCGGCCTGCTGTTTTATCTCGAGCTCGAGCTTGGCGTTCTGCTCTTTTAGGGTCTCGAGGGCCCGCCACTCGGCAACAAGTGCCGGGTCTCTGGCCTCGAGAGATCTAGTCTCGGCGTCATTAAAACAGCATTTGAGCAGTTCCTGATGATACAGATTCGCTTTCGTCCGGTCGCCGATGCCATCAAATGCGATCACCAGGTTCTTTTGTATCCAGCGATTCATCTGCCCGGCCGACGGCGTGAGTTCCAGCATGCGTTCAAGCAGCGGGATCGCGGTCTTGTGATCTTTCAGCTCGATCGCGATGAGTGCCTTGTTGCGAAACGGCGATAACTCGGTCGGTGCGAGGGCGGCCGCACGGTCAAAATCGCTGTAAGCGGCCTTGATATCTTTTGCGGTGTAATACGCGACGCCGCGGTTTGTGTACAGGCGAAAATCGCCAGGTTCCGCCGCGATGCCGTTTGAATACTCGCGGACGGCCGCCGCGGTATCTTTTTTCAGATAGTAATAGATCAAGCCTCGAACATTGAACGCTTTGGCGTCTTTCGGGTTCAGCCGTATCGCTTGCGTTGCGTCCAGCCACGCGGCGATCTTCAGGTCCTTGAACTGTTCCTGGTTATAGACGGCCCGTGCCCGCATCGAATATCCCTCGGGCCGGTCGGGAAATCCCGCGACCACTTCGTTGGCGTACATGATTGCCCAATCATATTTTCGTTCCTGCTGGGCCTCGGCAAATTTGGCGGTAAAGTACCGCAAAAATTCCGCCTTTTCCTGATCGGAAAGCCCGAACGGCGGCGGGATCGTCTGTCCTTTAAGCCGCATTACCTTTAGCCTTAACGGATTGGCCCAATCAGAAAGCGGATCGGTCCGCTCGTCAGCGGCGGCGGCGATCTTTTGCAGCAGTTCAAACGACGGTATATGTTTAGAATCGCACTTTGTCGCGATGAATGCATCGCGAAAGGCCGCGTAACTGTCGCCTTTTGACATGCTGAGTGCCGCGGCGGCGTAATTATCGTCGGCCGTGCCCGTGCATTTGAAAGCGTCGTCCTGCACAAGCCGGTAAAACGTCGACTTTTTAAGATGATCGTTGAGCGATTCGTAGGCCTTTTTGGCGGCCGCCGCATCGCCTAATTCCGTGTAGCAAGTTCCCAGCGTGAAATTGTACGTGTCATGCCAGACGCTCGTCCTGTCTTTGGCAAATGCTTTTTTAATGTGATCGACGCACGCCCGATAGTCGCCGGCGAACATCGCGTTCTCGCCGCGCCAACGGTGGTTCGTCGGGTCGTTGTCCTGCGTCTGCAGGTACCTCGCGAAATACTTTTCGGCATCGGCGTTGTAACCGAGTTTCATCAGGCTGCGGGCCGCGTCCAGCAGCTCCTGCGGGCGGGCATCGGCCGACGGCTCTCTGGCATAAAATCTCGCGAGCGGGATCGATAACGTATCGCCTTTGTCGAGTTGGGTAAATCCAAAGAACTTCTTCGACTTCCAATTCTCGATCGCCATCGAATACGGCTGACCTTGCGGAACAGACGTTTTTGCCAGTACCGCACGAGCTTCGGCGTCGAGAGCGGCATCGTCGGATTGAGCGTGCAGATCATGAACCGAAAGCAAAACTGCAAAAATAAGCAGAATGACCGACTTTTTCATAGAGAAATGCGTGTTGAACTAATAATATTCGGCGATAGATCGGATGTTAAAAAGTCCCGTCGGTTTGCTCTGGGTATAGTGAAAGCAGCACCTTTTCGGGCGTAAACGGACAATCAAATTCCGGTTCACATTCGCGGAACGCCTTGATCGCGTTTCGGATCGCGAAATAAGCGCCGATGCCGTACATAAGCGGCGGCTCGCCGACGGCTTTTGAGTTGAAAATGGCGAGGTTGCCGAGCGTCGTTTCTAAAGGCAACACGTCGATCTCTTTCGGAACAGAGTAAATGTCAGGCACCTTGTAAGTCGAAAGGGCGTTCGAACGCAGCTTGCCATTTTCATCGTAAACGACCTCTTCCATTGTCATCCATCCGAGGCCCTGGACGATACCGCCCTCGATCTGGCCGAGATCGACCGCCGTGTTCATCGACGTGCCAAAATCGTGACAGCATTTCACATAATCGACCTCGTAACGTCCGCGAAGGCAATCGACCGTTACGCCGACGATCGCGGTGCCGTAAACGTGATATGCAAAGGGATGCCCCTTGGCCGTCGTCCAGTCAAACCCGATGCCCGGCGTTGCGTAATGCGAATGTTCGCTTAGGTTTACACGTCGAAGATGGGCTTCCATTATGAGCTCTTTCCAGTCAACATCGCTCAGAGTGACGCCTTCAGCGGTATCCTTTCCGAGCATCGAAGCCGCAACCTCCAACAGCCTTTCGCGGATCGTTTCACAAGCGATCTGCGTCGCTTTGCCGTTGAGGTCCGCAGCTGCCGACGCCGCGGTCGGGCTTGTGTTGGCGATCCTCAGAGTGTTGGTCGTATGGACCTTGACCATCGCGACGTCGAGCCCGAAAACGGCGGCCGCGACCTGTGCCATCTTGGTATTTACGCCCTGTCCCATTTCGACCGCACCGGTCGAGACAGCCACGCTGCCGTCCGTGTAAACGTGGACCAGCGAGCGTGCCTGATTCATCGGCGTTTTGGTAAACGAGATGCCAAAACAGATCGGCATCACGGCAACGCCCTTTTTGAAATATTTTGAATTTGCGTTGAAATCATCTGCCTCTTTTTGCAGATCGGCAAAACCAAATTCATCATTAGCCTGCGACCACGACGCGACCGCCTCGCTCTCGGCCAACTGGCCGTAAGGGAACTCGTCGCCGTCCCGGAGCAAATTAGCCCGTTGGATCTCAGCAGCGGTCACACCGAGCATTTCGGCGGCGTGGGCTATCGCTGATTCGATAACGAACATACCCTGCGGACCGCCAAAACCCCGAAACGCCGTATTCGGCGGCAGATTGGTCCGGCAGCAATATGCGGTCGCCGTCACGTTCGGGATGTAGTACGAGTTTGTGCAGTGAAACAGCGTTCTCTCGAGCACGGGCGGTGAAAGGTCACAGCTTGCTCCGGCATTCTGATAGTACTCGGCCTCGTAGGCGACGATCTTCAGATCCGCGTCGAGGCCGATCTTGTAATCGCTCGAATACGGGTGCCGTTTGCCGGTCATTCGCATATCTTCCATGCGGTGAAGTGCATATTTTACCGGCTTTCCGGTTATCTGGGTGGCAACAGCACAGATTCCGGCCCAAGCGTTAGCCTGATCTTCTTTACCGCCAAAACCGCCGCCCAAACGCTGCACATCGACCTCGACTTTGTGCATCGGCAGTCCGGTCACGCGGCAAACCGCACGCTGAACCGCGGTCGGTCCTTGCGTCGAAGAATAGACGCGGATACCGCCGCTTTCCATCGGCACGGCGTACGCTCCCTGCGTTTCGATGTATAGGTGCTCCTGGCCGTTCTGCTCGGTACGGCCCACAAAAACGTGAGAGCAATTTGCGAACGCGGCGGCCGTGTCGCCGAGTACAAATTTCTTCGGCGGCACGATCAGATCGCCGTTCGCCGCCGCGACACGCGGGTCGGTCACGACCGGAAGCGGTTCGATCTCCGCGGTAACCTTTTTTGCGGCCTTCCTCGCTTGTTCTTCTGTTTCAGCCAGAACGATCCCGATCGGCTGTCCAACAAAATGCACCTCGCCGTCAGCCAACAACGGCTCGTCCGGTACGATCCCGCCGATCTGATTTTCGCCGATCAGGTCTTTTGCGAGGATGACACGAATGACGCCTTCGCATTTTTCGGCATCGCGCGTATCGACGCTCTTCAATCTGCCATGCGCGATCGGTGAATCGAAAACGCATGCGTACAGCGTCCCGCGAATGACCGGAATGTCGTCGAGGTAAACGCTCTCGCCGCGAACGTGTGAATGTGAGTCGATGTTTTTCACGGAGCAATCAGTTCAGGCTTCCTTGAGGTTATTGTTAGATTAAATGGACTGCGAACGAAAATCACGTCGGATTTGCCGGAACCTGAACGAAACATAATTGTGATGTGCAACAAATGCCTTCCCGCCGTTGCTGAAAACTTCCAATTTTCAACCGCAATTTCCGCTGCCCGTCTAAGTAACGGATGCCCTGAAAGAGACTTTACCGAAATGATCTTTCCATCGGAATCGACTTCAACGCTAAGTTGAACATCGCTAGATGCGCGAACCGCGCGGGCTGCGGCGGGATAAACTGGCGGGACATGCGTCAATACGGTTGGAAAGCCGTTCTGAGCCAATACGCTACTCGCGAGCGTCGCAAATAGAAAGCATATGCTTAGTAAGCGTGTCATATTCCGAACATCTCCACAAAATGCGCGCGGAATAGTTGCCGTAAAAGCAGCCGTTTATATTGCTCAGTTCCTCTCACATCCGAGATCGGCGAGATCTCGGACTGCACTATTTCATTGGCGGCGGCGATCGTTTCTTCGTTGATGTCCTTGCCACGAAGGTATTCCGATGTTCGCGGCAGATACAGCGGTATCGGCGATACGCCGCCGGCGGAGACGTGGGCGTCGATGATCCGATATTCGACCAGCGGAGCCGTTTGCTCGGCACCATCGGCAAGTGCAGGCGGCAGCCAGCCTTCACCAACGCGAGCCTCGACGGTCAGCGAGATCGCCGTATTGACGCTGGCGATGTCGAGATATGTTCGTTTGCAGACCTTTTCGAAGTTGAAGCGGAAATCGCCGGTTGGCCTTTTGAAACGGATAGCCGTAATTATCTCTTCGGGCTGTTTGGCGAGTTGCTTGTAGCCTAAATATAAGTCTTTTAATGCGAGAGTGCGCGAAAGAACCACCCCGTCCGCCGAAGCGGCGGCCACCCCTCCTTCGTTAGGAGGGGAACTAAGAGTGATCTCGGCGTCGAGAGCGAGGAACCAGACAGTCATGTCGCCGATCGGCGAGGCGTTGACGAAGTTGCCCGCGAGTGTCGCCATATTGCGGATGGGCGTCGACGAGACGAGTTTCAGGTGCTTGTAAAGTTCCGGAAATATATGGTTCATCACCGGCGATTCGAGCAGGTCGGTGACGGTCGTCGAGGCTCCGATCTCGATAAACTCGCCGTCGTCGCGAATGCCGCGAAGTTCGTCTTCGTACAACAACGGCATCGCCGCCGACTCGGCCATTTCGTCATGGCGTTGGACGTAGAGGTCGGTGCCGCCTCCGGTCGGAACCGCCTGAGTCGGCGGATGGCCGGCCACGCGAGTGTCAATAAACGTCTGCTCACCGAGGTCCCGCAGCCTGGGTGCGATATCGGCGAAGTACGGTGGAACGCAGGAGGAAGCTACCTTATCGAACTGGCCGCCCGCTAACGGAGCCACCCCGCTCGCAGCTGCTGCGGCGGGGACCCCGCTGGGCGGTTCCGACAAGAGCATTGCCGCGCGTTCAATCGACTTGTAGCCGGTGCAGCGGCAGATGTTGCCGTCGATCGCCGAGACCTTGTCCGAGCCGTCAAGACACGCTCCGGTCAGCGACATCACAAAACCGACAGTGCAAAATCCGCATTGCGTACCGCTTTCGTCGACCATCGCCTTTTGGACCGGCGTCAGCGATCCGTCGCTCGGATTGATGCCCTCGATCGTGACGATGTGCTTGCCGGCGGCGTTGGCCAGCGGCATCAGGCACGAGGTCATCGAGCGATAACGGACGCGGCCATCGATCAATTCGCCGACGAGAATGGTGCACGCACCGCAGTCGCCTTCGCGGCAGCCGATCTTGGTTCCCTTTAGGTCCTGCCGATCACGGACAAAATCGAGCACGGTCATGCCCGCCGGCAGATCGGTCGAAATGTCTCGGTCATTGAGAATGAACTTGATCATCAATAAAAACTGCATCCGGCTGCGATCGTACGACCGCACTAAAACTTTCGGATCAATACAACCCCCGCGGTGATCAGTAGTATTCCGGCGACGCGGGCCAAACTGACCTTGGTCTCGGGAACACCGAGCAGGCCGAAATGATCGATAACGAGGGTCACGAGCATCTGGCCGGCGATTATCAAGCTGAAGGTCATAGCGACGCCCAGCCTCGGAACAAGAGTCACGGCGGCGGCCACAAAAAAGGCACCGAGCAGGCCGCCGATCCACGAGATCGGTGCGGCGTCTTTTACCGAAGCCAAATTACCAAGCGGCGACCCCGAAATGATCATATAAACAAACAACGCCGCGGTTCCGACGACAAACGATACAAATGCGGCCAGTATCGGGCTCTCGACGGCCACCGCGAGTTTGTTGTTGATGGCCGCCTGCGTCGGCATCATCGCCCCGGCCGCAAGTGCCAGTAACATAAAGAAAACTGTATTGGACATTGTTAGATCAATACGCGGTCTTGTCGGGTTTTTCGGTCCAGGCTCGAAATACCTTTTGCGCCTCTTCGCGAAGCAGATTCTGCATCGGCAATTGCCTTTCGGCGTTCGGCTTTTCAATCTCTTTGTAAAACTCCTCGTCGTCAAATCCGGCGGCTGCGGCGTCGATCTGCGTACCGGCGTAAAAGATCGCGGCCGGACGCGACCAATAGATCGCCCCGAGACACATCGGACACGGTTCGCACGATGTGTAGACGATACAGCCCTCCAACTGGAACGTGCCCAGATTGGCACAGGCGTTGCGGATCGCTACCACCTCGGCGTGAGCCGTCGGATCATTGGTCGAGGTTACCCGATTATTACCCTCGCCTACGATAATGCCGTCCTTAACAACGACACAGCCAAACGGGCCGCCGTCGTTCGACTCCATTCCGAGCCGGGCGAGTTCGACCGCGCGAAGCATAAATTCCATGTGCTGCTCGTTCATTACTGTTTCGGGCCCGTCAGCTTTATTTCATAAAGCTTCTTCCAGTTCTTGCCGGTCACGAATATACGGTCCTTCTCCGCGTCGTAGGCGATGCCGTTGAGCGTGTTTTCAGATTTCGGGTGATAATTATCGGTCGAATCGGGCGGCGGCTGATCGTCCGGCGATATCCCACGAAGGTCGATCCAGCCGAGCAATTTACCAGTTGCCGGATCGATCCTGGCGATGTGGTTCGGTTTGCCGAGCACGTCAGGCTGCTCCGAATGCCAGACGTTCGCCCAGATCTCGCCCTTGATAAACTCGAGTTCGTTCATCTGCAATAGCGGCTTGCCGTTTTCCTGCATGACGGCGATCATTCGTTTTGATGTGAACGTTTCCGGGTTCATGACCCTGATGACGTGCGTTCCGTCGGTCATAAAAAGCTCTGTACCGTCGGTCGTGAGGCCCCAGCCCTCGCCCTGATATTTGAATTCGCGGATCAACTTAAAATCGTTGACGTCGAAGACCCGTCCTAAGCCCTGACGCCAGGTGATCATAAATATCTGGCCGTTGAGCAGGGCACTGCCCTCGCCGAAATCCTCACGCGGCAGGTCAAATTTCTGCAGCACCTTGCCGGTCTCGATCTCGACCTTTCTTAACGACGACCGGCCTTCCTCGCCGGTACTCTCGTACAGGAAACCGTTGTGGTAGAACAGCCCTTGTGTAAACGCTTTTGGGTCGTGCGGATATGCCTTTACGACCTCATAACCGTAAACCGGCACCGGCGACGACGGAGCTTTTGCGGTATTGGTGCTGCTGTTCGAAACGTTGGGCTTCGATACGTTTGCCGCTCCGGAACATCCCGCGAGAACGGTCACGACGAAAACAAATAGAACAAAACGCATATTTTTATTATTGCCCGGGCCGCTGGTCATTTCCCGAGAGCCTTGTTGATCGCACTACGAAAACCCGAGGGTGAAAGCCGCCTGACACGGACGCCGTTCACGTAGATCGTCGGGGTCGACCCGATACCATATTTTTCGCCCTCGGCCTTGTCCTTTTGCACCTCGGCGGCGGCCTTTTCGGAGCTAAAGTCTATCTCAAATTGTTTCACATTCAAACCAAGTTCGGCCGCATATCGCTTGAGCGACGCGGCGTCGAGAGCGTCCTGCCGCTGATACAAGAGATCGATGTATTCGAAGAATTTGCCCTGTGCGGCGGCGGCATTGGCAGCCGTTGCCGCGGAGAAAGCGTTTTCGTGAATGCCGGTCAGCGGAAAATCGCGAACCACGAACCTGACCTTGCCGGGAAATTCGGCCATCACCCGCTTTAATACAGGATGCGCGGCCGAGCATGCAGGGCACTGAAAGTCACTGAACATCACGATCGTGACCGGTGCGTTTGCCGGTCCCTGTGCGGGATCGTCATCGACAGCGATCTCTTCGGCCTTCGGTTCGGGAGCCTTGTAGAGAATATTGACCTTGTACTTGGCGAAAAGCCGGGCTTGAAGGTCATCGACGAGCCGTTCGCGTTCTTCGTCGGAAAAGTCCTTTAGTTTGTTGGTCACCTCAGCGGCAAAATAGTCTGCCGTGTCGATACCCTTCAGTTTTGCCTCGTCGGCCGCCAGCGTGCTCAGGATCAGATCGTCCAGCTCAAACAGCACCCGATCGCTGGCATCGGCCTGGATACCAAACAGGTCAGCCCGCGTCGCCGTATCATATTGCTGAACCGTGATCGCCGTCCCGGCGACGGTTACCAGTACGTCCGTCGGCTTAAGGTCGCGGGCGTTCACGTCCTTGCCGGGCACTACTTTGTACTTTGCCTTCAGGCCGCTGATCAGGGCCTGGATCTGTTTCTGCTCGGATTCGCCTTTTAAATATTTGACTATCGTCTTACGCACTTCCGCAAGCGGCTTATTGCCGAGGGCGTCACGGTTCGCGTCATAGACCGCCTTAATATCGGCTTCGGCGGGTTCGGCGATCTTCGCCCGCAGCTCGGCGATCATTTTTTCAGCGGTAGTTTGGCTGGCTTTGGCTTCGGCGTCGATCAAGGCCTCGGCCGTCACCTGGTCGAGAAGCTGCATCCGGGCCTTTGCCAATGTGGCCGGAAGATCCGCGATCGCTGCCTGTGTTTCGGCCGAGAGGTCTGCCAACTTAAACGAGTGGCCGGTCGTGGTCGCGAGTACGTCGACCGGCTGCTGAGCGTGGGCGGCCGCCGCGGCAAAAAGCAAAAGTGTGATTATGAATGACTTCATTTGGTGCTCGGTAAAAACAATAAGATGAATCTTAACAAAACACCGTTGGATTGGCATTCTACGATAGTTCACCTGCAGGCCATCTGCAGTGTGACGGAAACTCGAGCCCGGCCGATAACCTGAATAGTATCGCCCGCATCAACGCGATTCCACGGTCATTCGCATGCCAAACTTCGGCCGGAGCGTGATCTGCGGGTTGAGGCCGATCTTCTGGCCGGGCTCAAGCCGGAATTTCCATTTGCGGGCGAATATCGCGATCAGCAAGATGCCCTCGGTCCAGGCAAAACTCTCTCCGATACATCGTCGGACACCGCCGCCGAACGGAAAGTAGATATAGCGTTGCCCGGCCTCTTTAACGCTCATCGACGACCATCTTTCGGGAATAAAATCGAGCGGTGCTTCCCAATATCTCGCGTCCCGGTGCAGGACGTACGGGCTTGTCAGCACAAGCGTTCCGGGCCGTGCGGTAAAGCCGCCAAAGTCGTGATCCTCGACGGTATTTCTGCCGTTCGCCCATGCCGGCGGGTAAAGCCGCATCGATTCGGCAAGGACCGCCTCGGTGTATTTGAGCTGCGGCAGATCATCGATCGTCGGGCACCGGCCTTGCAGTACCGCGTCGAGTTCGGCGTGCAGAGCAGCCTCGGCCGCAGGATTCTTCGAAAGCAGGTACCATGTCCAGGTCAGGGCGTTCGCCGTCGTTTCGTGACCCGCGAGGAATAGCGTCAATGCCTCGTCACGGACCTGCTCATCGGTCATCGTGCCGCCGTCGTCCTCGTCCTGGGCGAGCAACAGCATTGATAGAAGATCGCCCTTGTCTTCGCCCGACCGCCGCCGCTCGTCGATGATCGAATAGATCACGTCATCGAGTATTTTCCTTGCCTGCCTGAATCGGCGAGACTGCGGAAGCGGTAGTTTTTCGAGCAGTTCCGAAAACGGAAGCAGCAGAAAATTGAATAGCTCGACCATCGTCGTCATCGCCCTGCCGACGCGGTCCGCCTCATCATCGACCTCGGCGCTGAAGAGCGTTTTAGCGACGATCTGAAGCGTCAGCCGCATCATTTCGCGATCGATGTCGAGGGTCGTGCCGTTTTCCCATTCATTGGCCATCCGGTCGCCGAAAACCGTCATCGAACGTGCGTAGTCGGCGATCCGGGCCCGATGGAAAGCCGGCTGGATCATTCGCCGCTGTCGAAGGTGAGTGTCGCCCTCGTTGGTCAGCAGCCCATTACCCAACAGCACCTTGGCACGCTTTAAGGCACGGCCCTTAGTAAATTTGTGGGCGTTTACGACGAAGAGGTCGCGGATCAGATCGGGATGGTTGATGAAGAAGACCGGCTGCGGCCCCATTCGGTGAAACGTGACGTCGCCGAGTCTCGACTGCCGCTCAAGAAAACCGGTGCGGTCACGCCAAAACTGCCTCAAATGGCCGCCGAAAATACCGGCCGGCGGAGATGGTGGCAATTTGATATCAGGCCGCTCTTTCACATCACGTATGGCCGACAACTGACCCGGTCATCTTAGAGATTTCAGGCAAAAACTGCTAATTTATAGATTATGACAGAACCGAAGCTCATGAAAGTGAAACCGGACATCCGGGCGATCACCCGCCTTGTGCCGCCGAGCGGCAATCTGGTGCAGGGGCAATCCGAACTGCCGATCCACCCGCAACTCGCGGCTGAAGCGGCGGCGATAATCGCCGCCAGCCAAAACCATTACGGCGGCAGCGAGGGCGACGCCGATCTTCGCAAGGCCGTCGCCGCTAAGATCGCCAAGTATAACGACATCGAGGTAGATGTCGACGCTCGCCCGTTTGAGGTAATGATCACCAATGGCGGAACCGGTGCCTTGATCGGCGTCGCTCAGAGCTATCTGCGCGACTACTCGGCGTTGGTCTTTGAGCCGTATTATCCGTATCATCGGCGAATTTTGGAAGATTTTGGTGCTAAAACCGAGACGTTCGAGCTCGATGAAGCCTTGTCGTTCGAAAAGGACGCACTCCTCGCCCGCTGTAAGGAGCTCAAAGACAGAGCATCATTCCCGCTGCGGATGATCATCGTCTGCACCCCGGCAAACCCAAGCGGAAAGGTGATGTCGCCGGCCGAACTTGAGGCGATCGCCGACGTCGCAAAGGAACTGGACCTGCTGGTGGTGTCTGACGAGGTGTACGAACATTACGTCACCGGAGAGAATCCGCACACACCGATCGCAACGCTGCCCGATATGTGGGAACGGACGATCACGGTCAATTCATTCTCAAAATCCTGGAACATCTCCGGCTGGCGGCTCGGCTACGCGTACGGAAAGGGCGAACTGATCGCTCCGATAAACGCCGCGGCCAATGTGATCTATGTTTGCCCGGTGACGCCGCTGCAGGCGGCACTGTCGCGGGTGCTGATGGCGGACGAAGGATATTATCCGGCATTGCGGGACAAGTTTGACGGCAAACGCCGCTTTACGTCCGAGATACTCACCAACCTCGGATTTGATATTTTCGATTCGGGCTCATGCTTTTATCTTTGGGCACGGATACCGCGGCAGTTTGACGACGCTATCGCGTTCAACGAGATGCTGATGCGTGACGCCGGCGTCGGAATGACGCCCGGAAGTGCGTTTGCCGATAACGATATGTGGGACGCCCACGTACGCATCTGCATCGCCCGCGAAGACGCGGTCCTGGAAGGCGCGATGGAGAAACTCAAGGCCGTTTTGGCGTAAATATCGTGAAAAGGACGCGTACGATCATCAGCATAGCCGCCGTGATCCTGTCGGCATCTATCGCGTTGCAGGCACAGTCATCGGTGCGGGCGATCGATAGCTATGTGAAGCGGGTCGAGCGTATCACCAAGTCGCCGTCGAAACTGATCATCGCTGACACCGCCGATTACCAGGCGGACCAGCCGAAATGGCGAAAGTTCACCTCGGAAGCGTCACTCGAGAAATTTCGTGAATCGGCCGAAACATTCACGATGGCGTTCTGTTGGAAGGCCGGCGGCAAGATCGCGGCGGTCAAGATAGCCAATTTTACGCCCTCGGGAGACTGGGCCAGATATACGGACCACTATTTTCGTACTGACGGTTCGCTGGCACGGGTCGATACCTCAATGCGGACCTTTGACGGCGACTACATTATCGAGCAATCGCTCTATTTCAACGCGGCCGGCCGCCGGATCCGCAGGACCGTGAGATATTATGACCTGAGGACAAAAAAGCCTAAGAAAATGACCGACGAGATGAAGGCCGAGACCAAGGGATATCTCGAATTTGACCATTACAAGAACACGAGAAAATTGCCGTTCGCAAGAATCGCCGGCATCAGGTAAAAACTATGAAACGCACTATTTCTGCCCTGTTACTGATCTGTTTTGTACTTAACTTCAACGTCCTTGCGGACGAGGGAATGTGGACATTTGACAATCCGCCGCTCAAACAATGGAAGGAGCGATACAACTTTGAGCCGTCCAGGGAGTGGCTCGATAACGTGCGGCTTGCCTCGCCGAAGGTCAACGGATCGTCGGCCGGATTCGTCAGCCCAAACGGGTTGATCGCGACCAATCACCACGTTGCGGCCGGATACATCGAACGCGTTTCGAGCAAGGAGCGTGACCTGCTCAAGACCGGATTTTACGCCGCCACACAGACGGATGAGATCAAGATACCGGACGCAAGTGCCTCAGTGCTGGTGTCATTTGATAACGTGACCGACCGCGTCCACAACGCGGCAAAGGCCGGAAAGACCGACGCCGAGATGGCGGCAAAGCGTTCCGCCGAAATATCGGCGATCGAAAAGGACTGTGCGGCAAACTCGGGCGGGCTGCGGTGCGAGGTCATCTCGTTTTATAGCGGCGGCGAATATTGGCTCTATAAGAACAAGGTCTATCGCGACATTCGTCTGGTGATGGCACCCGAGGAACAGGCTGCTTTCTTCGGCGGTGACTATGACAATTTTGTCTATCCGCGTCACGATCTCGATTTCACATTTTTACGTGCGTATGAGAACGATAAGCCCGCCGCGACGCCTAACTATTTCAAATGGTCAGAAAAAGGTGCGGCGGACGGTGAGTTCATTTTAGTTTCGGGTTATCCCGGATCGACCGCACGATTGTTGACCGTTGCGCAGCTTACGTACCAACGCGACATCGGCAATCCGCTGCAAAAGAAGGTTTGGGAACTCCGCCGAAAGGCCCTCGAAAATTATTCAAAATTGGGCGAGGAACAGCACCGTCAGGCGTGGCCGGGAATGCGCAGCTTCGCCAACTCGCTCAAACGCCTTGAGGGACAGCAGGACGGCCTGATGAATCCGCGTAATTTTGCCCGCAAGGTCGCCGAAGAAAAGGACCTCCGCGACAAACTCGCCGGCAAGCCGGAGCTTGATAAGCAATTCGCACCGGCCTGGAAGAACATTGGCGACGCGTACGTAAAACTTCCGCCGATGGCGAACCGCCTGGCGTTTTCAAGCCTTTCGTCGTCGCGTTTGGCGTCGATCGCTCAGCAGATCGTGACCTATTCGATCGAGGCGGCAAAGCCGAATGATGCCCGATACCCCGAGTTCCGCGACACCCGGATCGAGGGCATCAAATCGTCGCTCGCCTCGCCGGCTCCGATCTACCTCGATATGGAGGAGGCATCACTGCTCTTTTGGATGCAGGAGGCCGTCAAGACACTCGGTGCGTCCGATCCCTTTATCAAGGCCGCACTCGGCGATGCCGAGCCTGCCGAGGTCGTAAAGCGGGCGGTTCGCGAAACAAAACTGACCGATCCTGCTTTCAGGCGAGCTCTGTTTGATGGCGGAGCGGCGGCGGTCGCGGCCTCGACCGACCCGATGGTGACGCTGGCGAGACGTGTCGAACCGGTCATCCGCGAACTCCGCGAATGGAATGAAAAGACGATCTTGAATGTCGAGACCGCAAACGGAACCAAGATCGCCCAGGCCAGATTTGCCGTTTACGGCAAGACGATGCCGCCGGACGCCAATTCACAGCTCCGTATCGAATACGGCAAAGTGCTCGGCTACGACGAAGATACGACTCTCGTGCCGTACAAAACGACGTTCTACGGCCTCTATGACCGCGCCTTCAGCTTTGGCGAAAAGGCACCGTTCGATCTGGCCCCGAGCCTCAAGGCACGCAAGGATCGTATCGATCTGTCGACCCCGCTGAATTTTGTCTATTCGGCCGACACAATCGGCGGCAACAGCGGTTCGCCGGTCATAAATCGGGCGGGCGAGATCGTCGGTTTGAATTTTGACAGCAATAACCAAAAGCTCTCGAACCGTTACTGGTATATCGAGGAAGATGAAGGTTCGAGGGCGGTCGGCGTTCACACGGCCGGCATCCTCGAGGCCCTGCGAAAGGTCTATGATGCGGCTCCGCTTGTCAAAGAGCTGACCGGAAAGTAGCCGATCGGTTTGAGGCTGCAGGATAGTGCAATGGCCGCCGGCGGAGAATGTGTTCCCGCACGGCGGCCATTAAACTGTTTAGAGCGTCGCCAAATGTCAGGCGGTAGGCACTATTTTCGGAACCTGAGAGTCACACGGCTTCCTTTTCGGGTTCGCGTGACCGACTGCCCGACATAGCTTCCGCGTTTGTTGTAACCGATGATGTATTCGACCTGCCCTTCAAACTGTTCGATGCTTTTTACGGCCTTGATATTGGCGGTTCCGGCGGAAAGTGCCTCGGCGATCTTGCACTCCCAGTTTATGCCGCGGAAAACGATACTCTGAAAGTACTTTCCGCGGATCCGCAGGGGCTTTTCCGAACCATATTGACTGAACGGCGGACGGGCCCGTGTGACCTTGAAGTCCGGCTTTTTGATCAATACATCAAACGTCACGGTCTCAAAATTACCTGCCGAGGCCTTGGACACACTTCGAATCGAGCCGTCTTCGGTGCATTTATTTTGAGCCGCCGTAAGGCCGGAAAGGGTCAGGACCACCGCAAATGCGGCGGCAAACATCAGAGTTTTTATTTTCATTTTGATTTCAATTGTCGATCAATTTTGACTTTAATTACTGCCGTAACGAGAATGAATATGCCACCGTTGAATGGCAAACGTCAATTATGCACTATCATTTGATCGGAGTATGTGGAACGGCAATGGCCAGCCTGGCGGGAATGCTGCAGTCCGCGGGACATCGCGTCACCGGTTCGGACCAGAACGTCTATCCGCCGATGTCGACCCAGCTTGAGAAACTCGGTATTGAGATAATGAACGGCTACAAGGCCGAGAACACGGACTTGCCGCGGGACGTCACGGTCGTCGGCAACACCATAATGCGCGGCAACCCCGAACTCGAGGAGGTGATGAACCGGAAGCTGCTCTATCGTTCGCAGGCCGAGGTCGTACGCGAAGAGTTTATCCGCGGCCGCCGTTCGCTGGTCATCGCCGGCACTCACGGAAAGACGACAACGACCAGCCTCGCCGCCTGGGTGTGCGAGGTCGGCGGGCTCGACCCGACATTTCTCGTTGGCGGCGTCGTTCAGAATTTCGGGCAGAGCTTTCGCGTTACTGCGAGCGACTATTTTGTGATCGAGGGCGACGAATACGACACGGCGTTCTTTGATAAAAAGCCGAAATTTATGTCGTACCTGCCCGAGATCGCGATCGTCGGCAACATCGAATTCGATCACGCCGATATTTATAAGGACCTCGACGCGATCAAATGGCAATTTTCGCGATTGATGAATCTGGTGCCGGGAAACGGACGTTTGATCTGCGGCATAGATTCACCGGTGGTCGGCGAGGTGCTCGATTCGATGTCAGGAAAGCTCCATACGACGGTCGAAACGTACGGCTTGTCGGACGTCGCCAAATGGCAGGCCCGCGACCTCACATTTGATGCCGCCGGAACGCGGTTCAGCGTGTATCGGGAAAATGTCCGGTGGGGAGAATTCTCGACGGGAATGATCGGCGAATTCAACGTCCGAAATTGCCTGGCCGTGATAATTGCGGCCGATGCGTGGGGACTATCTCAGGAAAAGATCCAGGAGGCATTTGATACGTTTCGGTCGGTCAAGCGGCGAATGGAGATACGCGGCGTCGAGGCCGGCGTGACGGTCATTGATGATTTTGCACATCACCCGACGGCGGTCGACGAAACGCTCAAGGCACTACGGCAGAGATACGCGGACAACCGGCTGATCGCGGTGTTTGAGCCGCGCTCACGTTCATCGCGGTTGTCGGTATTCGAGGATCGATACCGCGAGGCGTTTCGCCATGCGGACAAGGTGATAATCGCCGGCGTCTTTAATCCTGAGGACGCCAAGACCTACGGTGACGTGCTCGATGTCCATCGCCTGATCGACGGCATCAACGCCGCCGGCCGGCCGGCGATGACCCTGGCCGACGCCGACGTGATCGTTGAGCATCTGGCGCCCGAGTTGAAGCACGGCGATGTGGTCGCGATCATGTCCAACGGTGGTTTCGGCGGCATTCACGACAAGGTGCTTGCCGCCTTGCGTGGTTAAGATTTTTCTTGCCTAATGGCTGAAAAACGCGCATAATTCCAATTGATTTTGCTCTCGCTGCTATCACGATTTGATACGTCCGTCCGGCTAGATTGTGCGGTGCTCATCGGTTCGGTCATGGGAGTAGGTTATTTGGAACTGAAGCATTTGCCCTTTGCGCAGGACGTGCCGCTATGTTGATGGAAACTATCAATTCGTGTCCCTCAAAACGCCTGCCCGGTGCTTCGCATATTTCTTGGGAAAAATAGGAAATGGGAACTAAACTTTACGTCGGAAATCTATCGTTTCGCGTATCCAGCGAAGACCTGCAAGAGTACTTTGGAGCCGCCGGCCCGGTCGAGTCCGCAAACGTGGTCTATGATCGCGAGACCGGACGTTCGCGCGGATTCGGATTTGTCGAAATGGCATCGGATGATGCCGCAACCGCGGCGATCGCACAATTTAACGGGCAGGACTATGATGGCAGAAACATCGTGGTAAATGAGGCCCGTCCTCGTGAGGATCGCGGCGGCGGTGGTGGCGGACATCGCGGCGGAAACCGCGGCGGCGGTTACGGAGGAGGAAATCGCGGCGGCAACCGCGGCGATTACGGCGGGGACGACCGCTGGTAGTTCTTAGACGATCTCAATTAAAAGGGAAAAGCCGGGCGAACGTCGAACCCGGCTTTTCCTTTTCTATTTTCTGACTGATCTGCTAATTTTGATCGGCCTTGCCGTCAAAGTTTGCCAGGTCAACGACGATACCGTCGATCAGCGACAGCCGATTCCGCAGTTCAGGCACGCCGTTGACCAATATCGAAATTACGAGTTGTTCGCCGCCGGCCGTCGTCATGTAGCCTGAGAGGGCCGACACCTGATCGATGGTTCCGGTCTTGCCGCGAATATTACCGCTCGCAGCCGTTCCCTTGAATCTGTTCCGCAACGTCCCGTCCACCCCGCCGATCGTCAAACTATCGCGCCAGACCTGCGAAAAGCGGCTCTGCTTGGCCATATATGTGTAAAGTGCGGTCACCGCCGACGGCGTGATGAGATCGTGACGCGAAAGCCCGCTGCCGTCGTACTGCACGACCGAATCCGGCGTGATGCCGATGTCCTTGAGAAACGCACGGACGACCGACAGGCCCAACGCGGCACTGTCGCCGCTCTGTGACGATCTGCGTCCGATCTGCTCGCCGAGCGTCCATAGCAGCGTCTCGGTGTACATATTCTGACTGGGCTTCATCGTTTTGGCGGCGATCACGCTCAACGGCGGCGACTCGATCCGCGAAACGACGACCGACGCCGGCGGAGGACAGGTCGGGCAGATGGTTTGAAGAGTGTTGTCCGCGAGCCTGGCGTTGCCGGTAACTGCGATGCCCTTTGATTCAAGCCGCTGTTTTAGCAAAGTGATCAGCAGCTCGGCGGGGCGTGTGATCGCGACCGACTCTTTATATTCAGCATCGCCGGCGGCGATCGTGCCCGACACTTCGATCACATTTTCGTCGAGGTGCTTGAAGATGGCGACCGACCGCTTAGAGCCTTTGGCGGCCGTAGTGCATTTATTGACGACTCTTATCAACGTATTTACCGGTGAAATGCGGATTATGCATTGATTGCCGGCCGAACCCGGGATCACGCTCAGATCGACGGCGTTGTCGTTGAGTGGAAGTGCTGATATGCCGGCCCCGTAATAAGATTGCAGATCATCCCACTCCCAGGTGACCGGAAGTGAATAACCGCGAAAATAGCTCTCGTCCGCGACAAGGTCGCCCTCGATCCGCTTGACGCCGGCAGCGGCGATCGCGGCAGCGATCTTATCGACGCCCCAGTAATGATTTACGACCTGCGGAAACTGCGGGTCAAACGCATTCGAGATCGAGATGTCGCCGCCGCCGACCACGGTCAGATTGCCCTTAACGGTTCCCGCCGAATCGGGCGCCGACGGTGCCTTTACAGACGTTACAAAGCGAAAATCCGGCGTCAGTTTTTCGATCGCCGCCGCTACGGTAAAGTTCTTCATGTTCGACGCGGGCATAAAATACTTTTCCGAATCGCTTTCAAAGATCACCTTGCCGGTGTTGAGCGAAACGATCTTGATGCCGACGCGTCCGCGTCTAACCTCAGGCGCAAATAACCGCTGCCTGATCTTCGTCTGCAGCGATTCGATCGTCTGGACCGACGCAGGGGTTGGTGCCGGCGTCGGTGTCGGCGTCGAAGTCGGGCCGGTGACCGCACGCGGGCGTCCGCCGGTCTGGCCGATCCCGCTCGACGGCGCCAAAGAGAACAACGACAATGCACTGAACAGACTGATCGCTAGTATTAGATTTGAGCGGTATTTCATTAGCAGGAGTTTAACGCGAAACACCGTGCAGGCAAAACCAAGATCCTTATGGCATCAGTTGCTTGGATGATGGTATCGGTGGTGATAAAATCAAAAAATCACTCGGCGCGAAAATACGTTTATTATTTCCGGCTCTCATATCGCCGAAGGATCTCCGGTAAGTGGTTTATGAAAAGTACGTTCAAGATCTCGATCATCGCGGGTTTTTCCTTTTTCACGCTTTTATTTCTTCTCGATCAGCCATTTTCACGCTCGGTGACCGGTGCAAGCACGACGGTCACACTTGCCGCTCCGACCGGTGTGACCGCCTCGGACAATGATTATGTGACCAAGGTCGGCATAAATTGGCACACGATGCGGGGTGCGACCTTGCATCGGATCTACCGAAACACGGTAAACGACCCGGGAACGGCGACGGATGTCGGCACAACGCCGGCCAATTACTTTTTTGACGCGACCGCCGCGGCAGGGCAGAACTACTACTATTGGGTGCGGGCCGAAAACGGTGCGTCAACCAGCCTGTTGAGTTCGCCCGATCAGGGTGTGAGGGCGGTCGGCGTAGTATTTCCGGGCATATTTGACCCGCTCGAACCGCCGCCCGCGTCGGCTGAAAATCCGGTCACCGCAGCCAAAGCTTATCTTGGAAAGGCACTCTTTTGGGACGAACAGATGTCCTCGACCCGCACAGTTTCGTGCGGCACCTGTCATCAACCGGCGGCCGGCGGATCGGATCCGCGAACGGCGGTAGCGGGCAACCGGAGAATAAATCCCGGGCCGGACGCGACACTTGCCACGCTCGACGACGTGTTTGGTTCGCCGGGCGTGCCGCAGAATAACGCAGACGGCACTTACACATGGAACGCGCTCTTTGGCTTTAGGGAACAGGTCACAGGTCGTAAATCACCAAGTTATCTGAATGCCGGATATGCTCCGAACGGACTGTTCTGGGACGGCCGTGCGACTGACGCGTTTCGCGACCCTATCTCCAACTCGATCCTGATCGGGTCGAATGCCGCTCTCGAAAGCCAGTCACTCGGGCCGCCGCTTTCGCCGGCCGAAATGTCGCATGGCAACCGCAACTGGACGCAGGTCGCCGCCCGAATGCAGGTTTCCAAACCGCTCGCCCTGGCGTCAAACATACCGCCGGCACTTAACGCGTGGATCGGCGGGCGTTCGTATCCCGAATTGTTCGAAGAGGCGTTCGGGACGCCGGACGTGACCCCGGCCAGGATCGCGATGGCGATCGGAACCCATGAGCGAACGCTGTTTTCGGACCGAACGCCGCTTGACCGTGACCTTCAGGGCATCACGCCGCTGACCGAGTCTGAGATCAACGGGCGGAACGTTTTCATCGATCGGAGCTGCAACTCTTGTCACAACGGGGCATTGTTAAGCGATCATGCGTTTCATAATATCGGCGTGCGGCCTCAGATCGACGATCTCGGACGCGGCGGTATTACAAATCAGCCGATCGATAACGGGAGCTTTAAGACCCCGAATCTCAGAAATCTCTCGATCCGCGGCCCGTTTATGCACAACGGCCGCTTCGCCACGGTCGAGGAAGTCGTGGACTTTTACAACCGCGGCGGCGATTTTGACGCGCCGAACATCGACCATGACCTCATACGGCCGTTGAACATGACGCCGCAGGAAAAGCTGGACCTTGCGGCATTTCTAAAGCGGCCGCTCACCGACCTTCGTGTTCAGAATGAACTGCCGCCGTTCGATCGTCCGCAACTCTATACCGAATCGAACCGCGTCCCGGTCGTATCCGGTACCGGAAGGCCGGGAACGGGTAGCGCCGTTCCGGCCGTGACGGCCATCGAACCGCCGCTCGTCGGGAACCCGAGTTTTGCAGTTGCCGTATCTAATGCCCTCGGCGGATCGGCTGCGGTCCTGGTGATAAACTCAAGCGATCCGGGCGTCGGGGCGTCGATCCCCGCGTCGGGCTCGTTCGCGAGGGTCCAAACTACTCTTGGCGGATCCGGCGGCGGGAACGGAACGGGGTCAGTCAGCCTTTCGATACCAAATAATCCGGTACTGATCGGCCAGACCTTCTACGGACGGTGGTATGTGACGGACGCGGCGGCTGTAAACGGATTTTCGGTGTCGCAGGTATTTCAGTTTACGATCTTTGGTTCCTCTACCGGTCAGCGAACGCCATTCGACTTTGACGGCGACACCAAGACCGACCTTTCAATATTCAGGCCTGCTCAAGGCGAATGGTGGTATCTGAAGAGCACGACCGGCGGTAACGGAGCGACGCAGTTCGGTTCGTCTACGGATACGATCGTACCTGCCGATTACACTGGCGACGGCAAGACCGATATCGCGTTCTTCCGCCCATCGACCGGCTTTTGGTACGTACTTCGGAGCGATGACTATTCGTTCTACGCCTTCCCGTTCGGAGCGAATGGCGACGTGCCGGTCTCGGCCGACTATGACGCGGACGGCAAAGCCGACGCCGGCGTTTTCCGGCCATCCAACTCGACGTGGTATATCTCAAACTCGGGCGGCGGCACGACGATCGCTCAGTTCGGCTCGGCCGGTGACGTTCCGGTCGCCGCTGACTATGACGGCGACGGAAAGGCGGATATCGGCATTTTCCGTCCCCCGCTCGGTCAATGGTGGATCCAGCGTAGTACCGCTGGCCTTTTGGCGGTACAGTTCGGCCAGAACGGCGACAAGACAGTACCGGGCGACTTTACGGGTGACGGCAAGGCAGATATCGCCTATTTCAGGCCATCGACCGGTTTTTGGACGATCCTGAGGAGCGAGAATCTGTCATTCTACGCATTCCCGTTCGGGACCACCGGTGATACGCCGGTCGCCGGCGATTATGACGGTGACGGCAAGATCGATGCCGCGGTGTTCCGTGCGTCAAACTCGACGTGGTACGCTGCACGATCGACCGCGGGCACGCTCATCCAGCAGTTCGGCCAGGCAGGCGATCTGGCGGTTCCGAGTGCCTTTGTGCGGTAGCCCCAAACAAGGTTCGTCAATAAAAGGTGAATGCCCGACAGTCCTGAGACTGCCGGGCATTTTCTCTTGGGTCGAGATCGAGTGGCTTACTTACATTTTGAGTATCCGCAGTCGCGGCACGAATCGCAGCCTGAAACGTGTTCAAGCTGGCCGCCGCATTCCGGGCACTCGCTGATCATTGACGACATTGATAGACCGCTCGTCTCGGTAGCCTGTGATTTGGCGATCGCACGCTCGGACTCGGGCAGGTTCTTTAACCGGCGGTCGATCAGCAAAAGGCACTCGGCAACTGCCTGTTCCGGCGAGGTAAGCAGCCTTTCGTTGAACCAAACGGCGTGCGTCGCGGTCACCTTGTTGAGGCTGCGGGCCACATCCTTTGCGTCAAACCCGCCGCGGAGCATTTTTGATGCCAGCAGGCCGACACCGGCACTGATCGGTCCGGCAACAAACACTTCGAGTATCCGCTGTCCGTCGTGGTTGACCGTAACGTACAGATTCTGTCCCTCGAAGGGGATCCGCCATGTCGAGCCCTGCAGTTCACGAGGACGTTCGACCCTGAGAGCAGCGTCGACATGCGGTTCTGCGTTCACAGACGCGGGGACGGTATCGGCCGAAGGCTTTTCTTCGGTCTTAGCGGTCGACTTCATGCTGTTGAGCACCTGACCCTCGCGACTGCCGTCGCGATAGTAGCTGACAGCCTTGCACCCGAGCTTGCGTGCCAGATGATAAAGCTCGTCAACCGACTCGATGGTGTCGTCGTTTGATCCGTTGCAGGTCTTGGAGATCGCGTTGTCGACGTGCTTCTGAGCGGCGGCCAGCACCCTGACGTGATCAAGCGAACTGATGCTCATTGCCGATATGAACTGCTCCGGCAGTTCGGCCTCGTGCTCGACGACGTATTCTGCCGCCGACTTGATCGAGGCCTCATTGGTCTGATCGACATCGATCCCGAGGGCCTTTGCGGCGGCGGTATGGACGTAGGTCCTGGTGCCGAGCGTGTCCTGACGGACATATGCCCACGAGAAATTGGGCTCGATGCCCGACGACGTTTCGGCGACAAGCGAAATGGTGCCGGTCGGGGCGATCGTCGTCACCTCGTAATTTCGCGGCGTCAGCGGAATGTCACGCGGAATGCCGATCTCGTCGTAGACGAACTTTGAATACGATTCGCGATTTGCTTCAAATTCGGGAAATACGCCCTTTTCGCGGCCGAGGCTGAGCGACGCAAGCCACGACTCACGCCGGACAAAGCCCATTAGCCTTTCCATCAGGACCAGCGATTGGTCGCTGCCGTACGTGATGCCAAGTTTGAGGCAAAGATCGGCAAAGCCCATAATGCCGAGTCCGACCGGCCGGGTCCGCTTAACAACGTCATCTATTTCCGGCAGCGGAAAATAGCCGGCGTCAACGACATTATCCAGGAATCGCGTGCTCAGATGTGTCGTGTGCGAGAGGCGTTCCCAATCGATCGTACCTTCGCCGTTGATCGTCGTGTAAAACTTTGCAACGTCGATCGAACCAAGGTTGCATGAATTATTAAAGTGCAATTGCTGCTCACCGCACGGGTTGCACGCGTAGATCGGGCCCATCGAGGCCATCAGGTGATTATGACGGTTAACTTCGTCGATGAATATGATCCCGGGCTCGGCATACTTGTGTGCCGACGCAATTATGCGGTTCCAGACGTCCGGGGCGAAGACCATTCCGGGCATTGGCGGTTCTTCTATAATGCAGTCTGAAAGGTCGGCAGTTTCAAACGCGAGTTTGTCGGCAAACGTAACGGGCGAGCCGTCCGGCCGTCGGTAAACAGCGTAATCGCGGCCTGTCACGGCGTCGTAGACCGGTTGGGTCCACGGTTCGCCTTTAAACTCGGTTTGGAACCAAACACCGCTATCGACGGCGTCCATAAAAAGATCGGTGACCGTTACCGAGATGTTGAAATTGGTCAAACTCGACTGATCATTCTTGGCATGGATAAATCTCAGAATGTCAGGGTGTGAAACGCTCAGGATACCCATATTGGCTCCGCGGCGGACGCCGCCCTGCTTCACGACCTCGGTCGTTTGATTGACGATGTTCATGAAACTCACCGGGCCCGAAGCCACGCCGCGAGTTGAGTTGACCATCGAGCCGGCCGGCCGCAGAAATTCATAGGTCATTCCCGTGCCGCCGCCGGTCTGGTGAATTATCGCGACGTTTTGGGCATGCTCCATGATGCCCTCGATCGAATCGGGTACGTTCAGGACGAAACAGGCGGCAAGCTGCCCCTTGGGCTTTCCGGCGTTGACCAGGCAAGGTGTGTTCGGGATGAACTCGCGGGCCAGCATGACGTTGGTCATGTCCGTATAGAATCTGTGCTGTTTTGTCGGGTCCGTTTCGGCCTTTGAGACATGGCCGACAACGCGTCGAACGATATCCGACCAGGATTCCAGCGGATCACCATGCTCATTTTTGAGCGAGTATCTGAGAGAGACGACCTTTTGAGCGTTAAGGCCAAGCGGTGCGATCTCGCGGCCGGCCGCCGCCGCGGTTCCATTGCCATTTCCATTACCATTTTGCTGGATCGAAAAGCCGGCGGACTCGGTAACTGTGCTCATTTGCTGAAGGTCTCCTCTAAATGAATTGTCTCAATTTCTGTATCAAAAGTTTAACATTCGAGTCGAAAATTCGGAACGTTGCAACCGAACATTTGGGGCGGCGAGAGGTACTTATTTTGTCAGGGACTCGAATTCGAACGAACCCAATATCTCACACCCCGAAAGTCGTTGTCAACAAAAATCAGCCACAATATATTGTGGTAATCGCAGTTATTACAACAACTACTAGCATAAGTTGATGTATATCATTAACTTATGACAATTTCGCGGCAGATTTGACAATCGCGGCCCCATTTATCGACACTCGATTGTATGGACAAGTTGATTCACGGCACCGCCGCAGACGGTACTGTCCGGGTTCTGGCGGCCATCACAACTGATACGACAGCCGAGGCGATCCGCCGCCACGGAACGTCGCCGACCGCGTCCGCGGCACTGGGGCGGCTGATGACCGGAGCTCTGCTGCTCGGTTCGACATTGAAGAATTCTGACCGCCTTACAGCTCGAATAGAGTGCACCGGGCCGATACGCGGCGTCACCGCCGAGGCGAACGCGGTCGGCGAGGTCCGCGGATTCGTTAAAGAGCCGCTGGCTGAATTGCCGCTCAAGCCGAACGGGAAGTTTGACGTCAGCGGTGTCGTCGGCGAGGGAATGCTGCACGTAATTCGGGAAACGGGCCTCGACGTCGGGTTGAAATTGGAGCCGTATGTCGGTTCGGTGCCGATCACGTCGGGCGAGATCGCCGAGGATCTGGCCTACTACCTTGCCAAATCCGAACAAATACCGTCGGCGGTACTGCTCGGCGTCCTGCTCAACAACCGTGAACCTTTCGTCGCGGCGTCGGGCGGCGTCCTAGTGCAGATGATGCCCGAGGCTAATGACCACATTATCACGATGATCGAAGACACGATCATGCACGCGCCGCACGTCACTGAGGCGATCAGGGAAGGTGCGGGGCCGGAGAATCTGGTCAAAATGGCGCTCGGCATTATCGATTATGAGATCCTCGAGGAAAAGCCGGTGAGTTTCAGGTGCAATTGTTCATACGAGCGGGCGGTGAAGACGATCGCGTCGCTTGGCCATGATGAGATCGAGTCGATGATCGAACACGACGAAGGGGCGACCATGCACTGCGGCTTCTGCAATGAATCATTTGTTGTATCGGTCGATGACCTTCGCGGGATGTTGGATCAGTCCTGATCGATCGGCGGCACGGCACCTAAGTGCCGGTACGATCCGTTGAAATAGGTCAGAGGTTCACCGGTGCTGATGACCGCGTTTTCGATCTCACCAAAAAAGACAGTGTGGTCGCCGCTGACGACCGAATCGGCGATCCGGCATTCAAGCGACGCCAGGGTGCCGTCGAGTATCGGTATCCCGGAACCAGACAGCTCGTATCCGACGCCGTCAAACTTGTCGAGAAACGGGGTTGCGAATTGCTGCGAAACAGCTGCCTGATCGCTCTTTAGTATATTCACGACGAACAGTCCCGATTCGCCAAAGGCGTAATGGCTCGCGGTCGCATTGTCGATACAAACCAGTATTATCGGCGGTTCGAGCGAGACCGACGCAAACGCCGAAACAGTGATGCCGTGAAGACGGCCGTCAGCATCGCGAGTCGTGACAACGGTAATGCCGCTCGCAAACTTGGATAGGGCGGCTCGAAACTCGTCGTTGGTGATCGGCATAAAAAAGTTATCGGGTCAAACAATAAACGCTATCGAAAAAACGGCAAACCGTCAACAAAACGGGTGCCGTCAGCTTTGCGGCGGTGCGGCCTAAAAGGATATTCTCTTAACTAGTGGTTGATCTGGCAAAGTTCATTGGCGAATCTCGGGAACTCGTTGATTCCGAATTAGACCGGTTGGTGCCATCGGCCGACGTTGAGCCGGTGCGTCTGCACGAGGCTATCCGTTGGAGTTTGTTCGCCGGGGGCAAACGGTTTCGTCCGGCATTGCTGTTCGCGGTCGGGTTTGCCTACGGGGCGGCAGCAGAAAAACTGGTGCGTACCGCGGCGGCGATCGAGTTGATCCATACGTTTTCGCTGATCCACGACGACCTTCCCGCAATGGACGACGATGACCTTCGGCGGGGCCGTTTGACCTGTCACAAAAAATACGGCGAAGCCACTGCGATACTGGCCGGCGACGCCCTCCAGACACTCGCGTTCAAAGCGATCGCCGACGACGGCGGACTCAGTTTTGAGTTGCGCACGCGGCTTATATCAATGATCGCAGACGCCTCGGGCTCGCCCGTCGGGATGGTCGCCGGGCAGCAGATGGACCTTGACGCCGAGGGACGTGATGTCGATTTCGATCATCTGCAGCGTATCCACTCGTGGAAGACGGGGGCGTTGATCGCCGCATCGGCTGCGTCCGGAGCCTTGATCGGCGGCGCGAGCGGCGAGGATGTGAACACGCTTGAACGTTTTGCCGGTAAACTCGGGCTCCTCTTCCAGATCACCGACGACATTATCGATATCACTCAAACATCCGAAACGCTCGGCAAGACCGCCGGAAAGGACGTAAGTGCCCAGAAGGCGACCTATCCGGGTAACTTTGGGATCGAACGGACGCGTGAACTGGCGGCCGAAACAGCTGTAGAAGCTCGCCGGGAACTCGATCTGCTCGACGTCGATACTGCGTTGCTCAGGGAGATCGTCGATCACACATTGAACCGCACCTTCTGATCGCTGAAAGCACTAAGTTCGGAATATTCTGCCAATTCGGCCTTTCTTATCTGAACAGTTATGCCGGGTCTTCAATCAAATCTTGGTCGAAATTGGGTCACGCCGGCGGCGATCGTGGCCGCGGTCGTATTTTTGTACCTGTCGGTCATAAACAAGCTCGGCTACGACTGGTGGACTGACGAAAATTACTCGCACGGCCTTTTGGTGCCGTTTGTTATCGGCGTCATTGTTTGGCTCGAACGCGAGAAGCTAGCGGCGGTTGCAGATGGAGGATCGCGGATACTCGGGTCGGCTGCGGTCGCGTCCGCATTTGTTTTGCTTCTGGCCGGAACTCTCGGGTCCGAGCTTTTTACGCAGCGGATCTCATTGCTGGTCATGGCCGCGGCGATCGTGGCCTACTTTTTCGGCCGGCGAATGCTGGTATATCTGGCGGTTCCGTTCGGGCTTTTGCTGCTGGCGATACCGATCCCGCAGATCATATTCAACCGGATCGCGTTTCCGCTTCAACTTTGGGCGTCGCAGGTTTCGGTGTGGGGGATCAGGCTCTTTGAGATACCGGTAATTCGCAAAGGAAATGTCATCGACATCCTGCCTCGCGGAGCGACCCAGACACTTTCGCTGGAGGTTGTCGAGGCCTGCAGCGGTATCCGGTCGTTGATGACGCTCGTCACACTCGCCCTTGTACTTGCGTATTTCACACGACGCAATGAAGACGGGCCGATCGGCGGATTTACCTTGCCTGACGTTTCGCGGACATTGTTGTTGATGATGGCTGCCATTCCGATAGCGGTTTTTACAAACGCCGGACGAGTGATGGGCACCGGGATCCTGACATTTTATTACGGAAGATCGGCGACCGACGGAGTTTGGCATGATGTTTCGGGATGGTTGGTCTATGTCGCGGCACTTGCGTTATTGATCGCGGCGAATTTCGTTCTTAAACGCGTCCTCGGCGACCGGCCCGCATCGTCCGAGAGCAAAACCGCAAATACGGCACATAAACCCAGGGCTGGTGCTCTGCCGCTGATCGCCGCACTTGTTTTGGGCGGCCTGGCTGTCAACTGGTTTGTCGGCCGCGGCGAGGTCCAGGTGAGCCGCTCGATACTATCTGAATTGCCAAAAGCGTTAGGCACGTGGCAGCAGCGAGGCGATGAGATAAAGTTTGGCAAAGATGTCGAAGCGGTGCTCAAGACCACCGATTACACGATGCGCGAATACACATCGCAGAGCGGACGCGTTGCCAACATCTACGTCGGTTACTATGCGACCCAGCGAACCGGAGCAACGTATCACAGTCCGCAAAACTGCCTTCCGGGCGCCGGTTGGGTGATGAGCGATCCCCAGATCGTAACGATCACTACGTCGCAGGGACGGACCTTTAACGCGAACCGCTATCTGCTGAAGAACGGTATATACAACGAGGTGATGATCTATTGGTATCAGGGCCGCGGCCGAATCGAAGCCAGCGAATACGACGACAAGCTGAATACCATCTGGGACAGCGTTACGCGGCGAAGGACAGACGGAGCGATGGTCAGAGTGATGACCAGTGTCGGATCGGACGAAAGCGAGGCACTGAATGCCGCATCCGATCTAGCCGCTCGGCTGGCTGAACAGCTTCCGGCCTTTATCCCCGAGTAGGCGTCGGCAGTCGCCGTTGGCGTTGTAATTGCGGCACGTCAACCGCCAATCACCACACTGGAACAAAAAAATCTGAAATGTCGTGTCGATTGACTGTATTTTTCAACAGCCGGTTAAATAATCGGAATTTGTGTAGGTTATGATAATTAGTTGATCTGCAGCTCGGAAATATTGGCGATTTGCCCCGTTGGTATTTCAGAAAAGCAAAACGCGGTGACCTTTCGATATCACGTCCGCCAATGCCCCGGTGAACGAGGTCGAACAGTCAGCCCCGCGTAGGTCCGGATAATTTATGCGTTACATCGAGTGCCCCAATTTTAAGATCCGCGTAGGACAGCTGTCTCTGCTGTTTTTCGTGGGTCTTTTTATGTTCGGCTGCGGCCAGTCCAGCGAAAAGTTCATTGCCAAGGGCGAAGAGTACCTCAAGAAGCGCAAGTTCTACGATGCTATGATGCAGTTCCGCTCTGCCGCCGAATACGATAAGGACTCGGCAAAGGCACATTGGGGGCTCGCACGCTCGTACGAAAATCTTGGACGCTTCAACGAAACGCTGGACGAACTGCGCCGGACCGTTGAACTCGATCCGAAACATCTGGATGCCAAGGCGAGGCTCGGAAATTACTTTTTGCTGGTTGAGCCGCCGTTGATCGACGAATCGGAAAAGACCCAGCAGGAGATCATCGCCATCGATCCGAATTTTATCGAGGGCCACGTGCTGAAAGCCTCGATCCTGGCCGCCCAAAATCGCCCCGAGGCTGAGGTCGTCGCCAAAATGAACGAGGCGATCGCGATCGACCCTAAACGGACGGAGACATATTTGAGCCTCTCACGATATTACGTGAGCCGCGAGATGGCACGCGAGGCCGAAGATGCGATCAAAAAGGGCATCGAGGTGAATCCGGGGTCAGCCGTCGGGTTGATCGAATACGGACGATTCCTGACCTATGCCGCCCGAAATCCCGAGGCCGAGGCGCAGTTTCGAAACGCTATCGCCGCCGAGCCGGCAAATATTGAGGCTCACGAAGCAATTGCGGATTTTTACGTAAGTACGCGTCAATACGACAAGGCCGAGAACGCCTATCAGGAACTGGTTAAAATTCAGGAAAACAGTCCTGAGAGCCGCCTGGATCTTGCCGAGTTCTATGTGATCACCAATCGCCAGGATGCGGCCGAGGCGACGCTGCTGCAGATAATCAAAGAGTCGCCCGGCTACACCCGGGCGCGGTATCGCCTTGGGCAGATATATCTCGATTCCAAAGACTCGGCAAAGGTCAGTGAGCAGGTCGACGCGCTTCTGAAGATCAATAATAACGACATCGAGGCGCTGATGCTCAGGGCTCGTGTCCGCATGCTGGACAACCAGCCTAATGACGCGATCAAGGACCTCGAAGATATCCTCAAAAAACACCCGAGCGAACGCGACGCGTTGTTCTACATCTCGCAGGCCAAGATCTCGGTCGGTCAGCTTGATCAGGCCAAGGCATTCATCGCAGATCTGGAGCGTTTTCATCCGTCATTCTTAAAGGCGGGATTGCTGAAGATACAGGCGGCAATGGCCGGCGGCGACGCGGCCGCGGCGCTCAAGCACGCTTCGGACCTGTATTCGAAGGCAGGCTCGGCGACGCCGAACGCGGAACTTACCGTCGGAAGGCTTCAGGACCTGCAGATGCGGGCCCTTTCGGCAAGAGGTTTGGCGTATCTGGACCTCGGACGTTTGGCCGAGGCAAAGGCAGACCTCGAAGAAATACTCCGCAAAACGCCGAATTCCGTTTCGGGCATGCTCAATCTCGCAAAGGTCTATATCGCTGACAAGAAGCCGGCCGATGCTCTGGGGCTTTATGAAAGGGCGATGGCTGCGGACGGCCGTAATTTTGACGCGTTGAGCGGTTTTGTCAGTATATCCATCGCGATGGGGCAGACCCGGCAAGCTCATTCCAAACTCGACGCGGTCATGGCCGCCAATACCGGTAATAACGGGCTGCTTGCGGCGCTTCATTATCTGAGATCGGGCGTATTTACCGCAGAAAAAGATGCGGCGTCGGCCGAGTCCGAGCTTCGTACCGCGATCGAATTGGATAACGGCTATCTTCCGGCATACTCGGCGTACGCAGCGCTGCTGGTAGCACGGAACGAGACCGCCGCGGCAATCCAACAATATCGGACCGTCGTCGAAAAGAATCCGACCGCACCGGTATTTACGCTTCTGGGCATCCTGGAGGATGCACGCAGCGATCCGGCCGAGGCCGAAAGGTGTTATCGGAGGGCATTGGAATTGTCGCCCGACTCGCCGATCGCCGCCAATAATCTCGCGTGGCTGATCGCTGAGAACCAGGGCAATCTGGACGAAGCTCTGCAACTCGCATCGGCTTCGGTGAATCGAAATCCGGACGTCGCGGGCTTTTATGACACGTTGGGATATGTGTATCTGAAAAAGGGCTTGTATCTGCCGGCGGTCGAACAGCTGCGAAAGGCGGTTGCGATGGATGAAAAGGCGGGCAGCAAGGCCGCCTCGGGTTATCGCGTCCGGCTGGCTATGGCGCTTGCGTCGGCCGGTGATAAATCGGGTGCACGGCGTGAAGCCGAAGCATCGCTCAGGGATCAGACGGCACTTAGCCAAAGCGAGGCGAACGACGCCAAACGCGTGCTCGAATCGCTTTAAGGCACCGGTAATTGAAAGATGTATCTTGTATTAACAGCAGCACTATTTGAGGTCGCGACGATCGAGGGTCTGATCACAAGGATCCCCGAGGCGGCCGGGCTGATGGTGTTTGGAGTGGTGTTGATCGTTGGGGCCGGTGTCTTGCGTTGGGCTCTGCGTGCCAAAGAAGAACGGAAGACTAACAAAGAGATGAGAGATTCGATCTCGTAATTATCTGATCAAAGGTGGACGAAAATGAGTATTGAATTCAGACAGCGAAGTGCCGGGGAACTCATCGGCATCATCAAACGGCAAAAATGGCTGATCATCCTGCCGATGATCACGATGACGGCCGCGATCGGATATGTCGTCTACAGATTGCCGAGCGTTTACGAGTCAACGTCGTTGCTGACCGTCAAACCGCCGACCATCTCGTCGAATCTCGTCCAATCGTTGACGAACGAGGATCTTTCGCAGCGGCTGCAGACCATCAATCAGGAAGTGCTCAGCCGATCGTCGCTCGAACCGCTCGTCCAGAAATATGACCTCTATAAGGCCGAACGTGCCAACGGTATGCCGATGGAACTCATCGTCGACAAGATGTACAAGAACATCAAGGTCGATCTGGAAGAGACCGGCAACGAGAAGGTCGCCGCGTTTCGTATCAGGTATCGCGACCGCGATCCGCAGGCGACCCGCAATGTGACGGCCGAACTTGCGAGCAAATACGTCAACGCCCAGGTCCAGACGCAAACCGAGATCGCCGAATCGACCAAGGACCTTTTCGAACGTCAGCTGAACGAAAAGAAACAGGCCCTCGACGAACTAGAAAAGCAGCGGCTCGACATAATGACGGCAAATGTTGCGACTCTGCCGGAATCCGAGCAGGGCCTGGTGGCCCAGCTCAGCGGGCTCCGCGACCGCGAGTCGAACATCATGAAAGAGAAAGAGTCTCTGATGAATGAACGCGGACGTTTGAGTGACGCGATCGGAGCTAACAACCGGCAGATGCGTCTGATCGAGGATTTTGGCGAAAAGGAAACACAGGACACCGCACGTGCCGCGAGCCAGATCGAGGATACGCCGGCATATGCCCAACTCGTTCAGAAAAGGGCTGATCTTAACGGCCAGCTCGACAATCTGCGAAAGGTCTACAAGGACAAGCATCCGTCCGTAATTGCAAAGGAAAGCGAGATCGCCCGGATAAACGAGGAGATCGAGGGACTGAAGAAAAACTCCGACCGGCGTGTTCAAACCGCCACACAGGCGAGCGGCCGCAAGGCCGAACTGCAGAAGAAAAGCCTTGAGCTCGAAAACCAGCGTATCCAGGCACAGATCGGCCAGATCGAGCAGCAGATGACCGCAAAGGACGCGGACCTCAGGCAAAATGCGAGCCAGGTCGCCGCACTTGAACAGCGGATCAACTCGATCCCGAACGTTAAGGTCGCACTCGAGGGCATCACCGCACAGTACCAGTCGGCCAAGCAGACGTACGACGAGATCCTCAAGAAAAAGAATGAGGCCGAAACGGTCGTCGGCGTTGAGACCAACGCTCAGGGCGAAACGATCCGTGTTCAGGACCCGGCCAATGTACCGCAATCGCCTGTCGCGCCAAAGCGTTTCGTGCTAACGCTCGTGGGCACCGGTATCGGACTGTTTCTCGGCCTTGTACTGGCCGCATTCTTTGAGATCCCGCGGTTGTTCAAGATACAGAATATCGCTGACGCCAAGCATTACACGGGCCTGCCCGTACTGGCGTCGGTTCCGCCGCTGCTCACGCACGCCGAACGCACCTGGCTCAATCGCACGAGCTGGCTGAAATTAGCCGGCGGAGCGATCGCGGCGATCGCGATAATTCCGCTTATCGTGCTGCTGCTGCAGGTCACGCGTTTATTGGAGAGGCTGGTCTCATAACCGGGACATAGGAAAAAGCGATTTTTGGTTCATAAGAGGAAAGTATGTATAGAGAATTCTTCGGCCTTGATGACACGCCGTTCACATTGACGCCCGACCCGCGGTTCATTGTATTTACGCCAAGCTATAACGAGGTGCTTGCGAGTTTGTACTACGGGCTCGAAAGCGCCAAAGGGCTGATCGTACTGACCGGCGAGGTCGGTACCGGTAAGACGACCGCACTTCGGTGGATCCTTCGCCGGCTCGATTCGAGTGTGCTGGCGGCATACGTTTTCAATCCGCGCTTGTCGATCGACGAGTTTTACCACCACGTGACCCAGATGCTCGGGCTCAAAGGCTGGAACAACAAGGCCGAACTGCTCAGTTTGATGGGAAAGGTCCTCGAAGAACGACATCGCCGCGGCCTTCGCACGGTCATCATTATCGATGAGGCTCACGAGTTGTCGGATTTTGTGCTCGAGGAGATCCGTCTGCTGCTGAATTTTGAGTCGGACAACGCCAAGCACCTGCAGATCGTGCTGACGGGCCAACCCGAACTTCGCGAAAAGCTGAATCAGCCGAATTTGCGTCAGCTCAAGCAGCGTGTAGCTCTGAGATGCAATATGCACGCCTATCCCAACGTCGAGGAGGTCGAACGGTACATTACCGAACGCCTCTTGATCGCGGGCTCAAACCAGCCGAACGTCTTTACGAGGGACGCGGTTGACCTGATCTTTCAGTGTTCAGAGGGCATCCCCCGCAATATCAATAATATTTGCGATAACGCAATGTTGACGGCATACGGGGCGGGAATGCAGAAGATCGGCCGCAAGATCGTCGAGGAGGTCGCCGAAAACCTGGATCTTCTCCCGCAGGGCAATTCCGCGTCGCAAAAGGCCGAAGGTGAACAGGCCCAGCATGGTATCAGCAGCGATCCGGTCGAGGAACTGTGGAAAGCCGGACAGGCCGGAGCCGCAGCGATCAGGCCGAGAATGTTCAAACCGGATGCCGATGACGCGAATATTATCGGCCAGGGGTCAGTGAACGCGGCTCGCAAACCGATGCGCGAACCCGATTACTTCGAACTTGATATCGATGAGCTCGAACGCGAATTAGAGAGCGAGAGCAAAGAGGTCGGGGGCTTTCACTGATAAAGGTCGGCCGGGGCGGTCCGCCGCCGAGGTTTTTACGCCGTACAAACGGAGTATTGGAATATGAGTATCCTAAAAGCATTGCAAAAGAAACGAGCCGAAGATCCTAACGGGACAGACTTGTTTGCGAATCCGAACGTTGTACCGTTCGACACGAGTAATCGCCGGCCTAACACGCCGCCAGAGCTCTTTTCGCAGCCAGACCTGAGGATCGGCGGTTCAGGTTCGTCGTTCAATGGGCAGCCGGAATCTATGATCGGGACGGCACTCCCTGATATGGAAACGGGATTAACTGCCGGGGCAAAATTGAACGTCGAAAGCTCAGCGCGCTCGATCGTCAAACAGCTTCCTGACTTTGTCAGCTGGAGCATTGACGCCGAGCGCGTTGAGCCTCGTCTTGTCGCGATCACTCATCCGAACTCGTCGTACTGCGAGGAGTACCGCAGCCTCAGAACTCATGTTCTGCATAAAAGTCAGCGAAAGAAACTGCAGTCGATAGTGGTTGCGAGCGTCAATCCGAGCGAGGGCAAATCGATCACGGCACTCAATCTGTCGTGGCTGCTGGCTCAGACCGACGGTGTCCGCTGTCTCGTCATCGACTGTGACCTGCGTATGCCCAGCCTGGTCGACTATCTGGGCATCGAGGCGGACAAGGGCCTCTCGGACGTTCTTACGGCCGACGCGACGCTCGCCGATACGATAATCAGGCTTGAGCCGTCAGGCCTGCACATTCTGCCCGGAGGCGAGGCCAGAAACGATGTCGCGGAGTTGATATCGGGCCCTAAATTTAAGCAGATCCTTGCTGAGGCCCGCGAAATGTTTGATTACGTGATCATCGACGCTCCGCCGCTCGGTATCTTTACCGATGCGACCGTGCTGATAAATCACGCAGACGGTGCGATGCTGGTCGTCCGTGCGAACCGCACGAAATACGCGTCTTTGGAACGCGTCCTCGAACAATTGCCCAAGGAACGGATGTTGGGTGTCGTGCTCAACCAAAGCGAGGACGTGATGGACGAGTCGCACTATAACTACGGCTACTACAATTACAATCGCATACAAGATCCGAATGGATGACAGGTGAAAAATGGGTGCGGCCCGGCTAAGTCCACGCAAATTTTCGTTGATACTCGCAGATGCGGCCATTATCTATGGCGGCGTCATTCTGGCGATGTACCTGCGATTGGGTTGGGACGGCCCGCCATATGAGCTGAATGAACGCAACGGGTGGTTCAAGATCAGCCTCGTCACCGTCGTGTGCATCATCAATCTGTACTTCTACGACCTGTACGATTACGTCGTGATGACCAATCGGCGCGAACTTCTGCTACGGTTGGTACAGGCACTCGGCATCGCCTGGGCTCTGCTCGCGCTTTTGTTCTATCTTGCACCGCCGCTGATGGTCGGACGCGGTGTTTCGATGATCTCGGTGCCGTTGGTGCTTTCGCTCCTGCTGGGTTGGCGGATCGCGATCCACAGCCTGACCGGCCACCCGGAGATCGGTGAAAAGATACTTGTCGTCGGTACCGGAAAGGCCGCAATGGACACGGCTGAGGCCGTTTGGGATCGCCGCGACGCCGGATATCGTATCGCCGGATTCGTGTCAGAAAATGGCGCCAAGCCTAAGGACAAATTGGGCCAGTCGGAGATACTCGGTAAGGCTATCGACCTTGAGGAGATCATTCGAAGCGAAAGTATCGATCGGGTCGTCATCGCTGTACGAGAGCGCCGCGGGGCGTTTCCGACCGAGGCACTCCTTAAGATGAGCCTTGCCGGCGACGTCTCGATCGAGGAATGCACGTCGTTTTACGAGCGTATCACCGGCAAGGTACACGTCGATATGCTCCGGCCCTCCTGGCTGATATTTGCCGGGCGGCAGCGTGATACCCGACTGAGATCGGTCTTTCGCGAGGTCATCCATCGCGGATTGGCACTGATCGGGCTGATCCTTTCGCTGCCGATCGCCATTATTACGGCAATCCTGATCAAACTGACGTCCCGCGGGCCGATCTTTTATTATCAGGAACGCGTCGGCAAGAACGGCCAAGTTTTCAAGGTGATCAAGTTCAGGTCGATGAAGGTGGATGCCGAGGCCGACGGCAAACCGGTCTGGGCCGCGTCAAATGACGAAAGGACGACGTTTGTCGGAAGCGTTATCCGCAAGATTCGGGTGGACGAGATCCCGCAATTCTGGAATATCATCAAGGGTGAAATGAGCTTTGTCGGGCCTAGGCCCGAACGGCCGCATTTTGTGAGGCAGCTTGCACAGGAGATACCGTATTACGAACATCGGCACCTGGTCGCGCCCGGACTGACCGGGTGGGCACAGGTCAAGTATCCGTACGGTGCGTCGGTCGACGACGCGATCCAGAAATTGCAGTACGACCTTTATTACATCAAGAATCAAAGTCTGACGCTGGACATCGTCATCGTCTTTGACACCATCAAAACGGTTCTGTTCGGAGCAGGTGCTCGTTAAAGATCGGCGGCCTGCGGAAAGTTGGAATGATCGTTTGTTTATATTAATGCGGGCGGGCCATTGCCGAACACAAGTAAGATTATGCGAATCAAGATAATTTTGATACTAATGGCGATGACACTCTTCGGAGTCGTCGTTTTGAGGGCACAGGACGGCAATGCCGTCTCGGCGGCAAAGTCCGCGGCAGTCGCACCGACGGCGACACCGACGCCCGAGACGGCGATCGAGGGTTCGCCGGAGGCAGCCGCGATCCTGCCGTACTATAACAACTACTTGAAGGAATATCGCCTAGGGCCGAACGACGTGATAACGGTCGAGGTGTTCGGCCAGTGTCCCGACTACTGCAAGACCGGTATCAACGTGCCGCCGACCGCGCGTATCTCATATCCGCTGATCCGTGAAGGCGTGATGGTCGGCGGAAAGACCGTCGACGAGGTCGCCGCTGAGATCACCAAGAAACTTGACGAATTTATTATCGATCCGAAGGTGACCGTGACCCTTGAAAAGGCGATGTCGGCCCGCTACAGCGTTCTCGGCAAGGTCGTCTCGCCGGGCGTTCGCGTCCTCGACAGAAAGGTGAGCGTCTATGAAGCCATTGTCGAGTCCGGCGGCGTCGCTAAGGATGGCGACGCTAAGAAGGTGTTCATTTACAGCTACAACGGGCAGGGCAAGGTCATGTCAAAGGTGGTCAACCTGCGTGAGATCCAGGCCGGCCGCGGCGAAATGGTCTTTTTGAACCCGGGCGACCAGGTATTTGTTTCGGGTAAAGGGTTCACTATCGATAAGGTCTTCGACATAATTTCAAAGGTCAGCGTCGCGAGAATGCTTTTCGGGAGCCCATTTTAGACCGACAGGATCTAATTGACGATGCGGACGTTACGACCCATTTTGATCATCGCGATCGCGGTGCTTTTGACCCAAACAGTGAGAGCTGATTGGGTCAAACTACGTTCGGCAAGCCTTGCGTGGTTTCACGATGTGACATTCACCGACGAAAACAACGGATGGATCGTCGGGTCGGGCGGAACGGTTCTTACCACCACTGACGGCGGCTCAACGTGGGCTCCGATGCGAAAGTTCTCCAACGACAACCTAACCGCGGTCCACTTTACAGATGAAAAAACGGGTTGGATCCTCTGCCAACGCGATATCTACAGCCGGGGTGACCGCTCAGTATCGTACTTGCGCCGGACGACTGACGGCGGGCGCACCTGGGAAACGGTCGAGTTTGACGGCGGCGGCCGCGAGCGTGTCGCCCGATTGATGTTTGACGGCAAGGGAAGTGCGATCGCGATCGGCGAGGGCGGTATTTTTTACAGATTGTCTGAGGACGGCAAGACCTGGAAGCGCACGGTCTCGGCGATCAAGTACCTTTTGCTCGGCGGTGATTTTGTCGACGGCGCCTTCGGGGCGATCGTCGGAGCGGGCGGCACGGTAATGTTTACCGATGATTACGGTGTCACGTGGGAAGCGGCGACGCTGCTCGGCAACCAAAACGCAAGATTTAACTCCGTTTTCTTTACCAGCCGAAAATACGGTTGGGCGGTCGGCTCGGGCGGTTCGATCATCGCATCGGTCGGCGGCGGCCGTCTATGGCGTGCTCAGACGTCTGGCGTCGACAGTGACCTGACCGACGTTTTTTTCACGACGGACCGATCCGGCTGGGCGGTAGGCGACCGGGGAACGATCATCCGGACCACGAACGGCGGCGGTCAATGGCTGCAGGTCAACAGCCGTACCGAACACCGCCTCGAACGAGTTTATTTTCACTTGGACAAGGGCTGGGCGGTCGGGTTTGGCGGGACGATCCTCAGATACTCCGACGAGCGTGCTCCCTCCGCTAATGACAGGCCGGCGATCAAGCCCAGAACCGAACCGCGATAGTGACTAGTCGTTATCGTCAAACCTGAGAAACTCGATCTGATCATGCCAAACGCCGCGAGACGATCGGCGGGTTTACCCCACCCGATATGAATACTCGATCAGTTTTGTCGTCCCGACCGCTTTTCCATTCTTAGTTGCGGGGACAAAGGTCATACGGGTCGCCGCGTCTATCGACCATTCACTGCAGTTTTTGCGCCATTTTGATGTCGGCACGACCAACACCGTCTTGCCGTCGGGGAAGAAGAACGCCTGAAGCTGCACCGTCACATCGAGGCCGGAACGTTCGACGCAGTTCCTCGCTGAAATCATAGGCCTTGGTTTGGTCAGGATCTTTACATCTGTATCTGTTTCCGATGAGCGGTAAAATTCAGTCCCGGTCCTGATGATCTTATTCAGGTTAAAGAGGATGTTTGCTTTCTGCCGCCATTCGTTATCAAAATTTGTCGCGGACCTTGTTTCCAATAAACTCTCGGCACTTGCGAGGCTCGCCGCGAGAGCGTCCGACGATCCGCTTGTTGAGGTTAGAAAGGACGGTTTGGCAGGGTCTTCCTTCCATTTTTGAAAGGACTCTTCAAACATTGCGTAACCGTTTCGAAAAGAACGTTCGAAAGCCCCCAGGGCGTCCTTTTTCTTCCCGACGGCATTCAGCGAAAGCCCGAGGATCCTGAGGTCGACCGGATCACCGCTATTCTTTAGGAGACTGACCGCTCCGGCATAATCCTTTGCACGAAACTTCTCATATCCGTCCTTGGTGAGCGGGCTCTGAGCTTTCACGGCTGAAAAGCAAGCCGTGAAAGCCAGAGCCAATATGACGGAAGATAATTTCATGAAAGCCCCTTCGGCGAAGCTACGCTCCGGCGCCGTGACATTTTTTGAACTTCTTGCCCGAACCGCAGTGACACGGGTCATTAGGCTTCATTTTCGGGGTGTCGCGGACGAACGGAGTGTGGCGGGCAGCCTCAGCTCCGGCGGCCTCGGCACCGGACATCGCTCCGGTAAACGCCATTCCGGCAGCCTGACGGCGAGCCCGCTGCATCTCAAGCCGCTCAAGGCGTTCGATCTCTTCCTGTTCGTCACGCTGGACGATCTCGAGATTGAAGAGGGCCTTGACGGTGTTGGTATCGATGCGGTCGAGCATGTCCTGAAACATATCGAACGACTGCTTTTTATACTCGACAAGCGGGTCTTTCTGTCCGTAACCGACCAGGCCGATGCCTTGCTTAACGTGATCGATCGACAGCAGATGGTCTTTCCACTGGCTGTCGATGATGTTGAGCATAATGTAGCGTTCGTACGCCCGAAGCGATTCGCCGCCGGCAAGCTTTTCCTTTTCGGCGTAGTTGGCTGACGCCTTTTGCCAGATGAGTTCCTGGATCTCGTCCGGCTTCATCGTCTTGAAATTGACGCCGGCGTCGCGTGCGGGGTCGATCGCATAAATGCTCTCGATCTCAGCGGCATAAGTGTTGACGTCCCACTGGTCAGGTGCGACCGTAAGGCTCAGCATGCTGTCCGTCAGATCGTGGAGCAGGTCGCGGGCAACGCCGTTTTCGCCCAAAAGATATTCGCGGTGCTCGGGTTCGAACATCAATTGCCGACGCAGGCCGTAGATCGTCTCGCGCTGACGGTTCATCACGTCATCATATTTGAGGACGTGTTTACGAGTTTCAAAGTTGCGTGCCTCGACCGCCTTTTGGGCACGTTCGATCTGTTTCGAGACGGTCTTGGACTCGATAGCGACGCCCTTTTCCATTCCCAGCCATTCCATCATTGACCGGACCTTGTCGCCGGCAAAGATGCGCATCAGATCGTCCTCGAGCGAAAGTACGAACCGCGAACTGCCCGGGTCGCCCTGACGGCCGGCACGTCCGCGAAGCTGATTGTCGATACGTCTTGACTCGTGCCGCTCGGTTCCGAGAATGTGGAGGCCGCCGATCGACGTAACCTCTTTATGCTCCTCGGCGACGACGGCTTTGGCCTTACGCAGCTGCTCTTCAAACTGCTCCTCGGTCGCCTCGTCGGGATTGATCTCCATCCGTTTGAGGTAGTCGCGGGCCAGCGATTCCGGATTGCCGCCGAGCAAAATATCGGTACCGCGGCCGGCCATGTTGGTCGCGATCGTCACGGCACCCTTGCGTCCGGCCTGAGCGATGATCTCGGCTTCCTGCTCGTGGTACTTAGCGTTCAGCACCTTGTGCGGCACGCCGATGGCCTTCAGCTTGCTTGAAATGAGCTCTGAATTTTCGACCGATACGGTACCGACAAGAACGGGGCGGCCCTCGCCGTGCAGTCCCTTGATCTCGTCAACGACGGCATCCCATTTTTCGGGCAGTGTCCGGTAGATGACGTCGGGCGTGTCCTTGCGGACCATCGGCTGATTGGTCGGGATCATGACCACGTCGAGCCCGTAAACCGAACCGAATTCTTCGGCCTCGGTCTCGGCAGTACCGGTCATGCCGCCGAGCTTCTCGTACATACGAAAGTAGTTTTGCAGCGTGATGGTCGCCAGCGTCTGATTTTCGCGTTCGATCTTGACGCCCTCTTTGGCCTCAACAGCCTGATGCAGGCCGTCCGACCAACGGCGTCCGTGCATCAGGCGGCCCGTAAAGTCGTCAACGATAATGACCTCGCCGTCCTGGACGACGTAATGATGGTCGAGCTTGTACAGCGTATGAGCCTTGAGAGCCTGTTCGACGCAATGGAGCAGGTCCATATTCGACGGGTCATACAGGTTCGAAACGCCCAGCAGACGTTCGGCCTTTGACACGCCGGCCTCGGTCAGAACGGACGAATGGTTCTTTTCGTCGAGGAGATAGTCGCCCGTCGTGACCTTTGTCTCTTCGTCCTTGTGGCCGCGTTCGAGGTGCGGAATGATCTCGTTGGCGGTGAAATACTTGTCGGTCGCTTCGTCCGACGCACCTGAGATGATGAGCGGAGTACGGGCTTCGTCGATGAGGATCGAGTCGACTTCGTCGATGATCGCAAAATAATGGTCCGGCTGGACCAGCGAATCGACGTCGAACTTCATATTATCGCGGAGATAGTCGAAGCCGAATTCGTTATTCGTACCGTAGGTTATATCGCACGCATAGGCGTCCTTGCGTTCGACATCGTCCATATCGTTCTGGATACAGCCGACTGTCAGGCCGAGAAATTTATGGATCTTGCCCATCCACTCGGCGTCGCGCGAGGCAAGGTAATCATTGACCGTGACGACGTGGACGCCGCGTCCGGTCAGACCGTTGAGATACGACGGCAACGTCGCGACGAGGGTTTTACCTTCACCCGTACGCATCTCAGCGATACGGCCCTGGTGCAGGGCGACACCGCCGATCATCTGAACGTCGAAGTGCCGCATTCCGGTCACTCGCCGCGAACCTTCGCGGACGGTCGCAAAAGCCTCGGGCAGGATCTTGTGCAAGATCTCTTGTTCAGCCTTACGGCGTTCTTCTTTGTCGTCGATCCCCTCGATGTGGCGGGCGATCATTTCTTTGAACTTCGGGGTTTGGGCTTTTAACTCGTCATCGGACATTGCCTGGAGTTTCGGTTCCCAATCGTTTATCTGCTGGATGATCGGCTTTACATTCTTCAAAAAGATGTCGCTCGATGACCCGAAGATCTTTTTAACCAACTTATCTGCAAAACTATTAACTGCCATTATTTCCTCTTTTAGGCCTGACGATCCCGGATCGCTAAAGGCCTGTCGATATCCCGCCGGTTGCGTCGACAAAATAGATCTTGTCCCGCTTTTGCAATCAAATAGATTGCAGTATGGTGCGCGATGACGCAACTCTCGACGAAAAAAACTGATGAAAAAGGCGGGGACTTATGAAGATCGGATAGCCCGCACGCCGCTGCCGCGAATTACGAAAGCAGCGCGTCGAGCCCGGCACGAGGAAGATTGGTTACCAGAACAAATCGGCTGAATGGAATGTTTGGCGCACACGGGTACGAGGCCGCACCGATCGCGTGGATCGCACGCAGGCACTCGAGATCGAGTTTTTCGGCGTTCGGCGGCAGAAATGCCGTCTGCTCGCCGATCGTGCGAAATTGGGAAAGAAATCTCTGGATCGAGGCGGTGACTCTACCCTCAGCGTCAGGCTTCAGGCTGTGTTCACTGTCGTCGGACGCCGGGTCCGGCTTGGTGTCGAGATCGTCCTTATATTCGATCTCGTCCTTGACGTCGAACTGCCGCGTCATCGCCGCTTGAGCCAGCACCTGCGGCGTCGCGCCGACGAGCACCAGGCCGAGATAGACGCCCAGTGTCGCGAGGACAAGTATCGAATTGTGGTTCTTGTGTTTCGTCAAAGCTTATTTCTTGGCCGTATTGTCACCCGGCCGAAGCGTGGCATTGCCATTCGGCTGTTTCGGAGCGGCCTTTTGCTCAGCGAGCTTACGCTGGATCATCGGCAGTGCGACCTGCTTCGGGATCACAAACCGGATCACGACCTTTTTGCCCTCGACCTCGATCTTGGCGCCCTCAAGCAGCACGAGGTCGTCCTTGTCGTTTTGATCGGCATTTGCACCGGTCTTGGCACTTTTGGCAAGGCCGATAGCAAAATCGAGGCTGCTCTTAATGGAACGGGCACGTGTCTCGCTTTCCATCTCAGACTGGACGATACCGGTAATATTTACATCATCCTGCTGGATCAACAAACCAAAATCCTTGCCGCTTAGGCCGGTAAGGTACTGCAGATAACCGCTGTCGTTTATCGCCTCGATCGACTCTTTGACGACGTCGATTATCTTTTCGTCGTTGCTGGCAGCCTGAACGTAACGGAACGATTTCGGGTCAAGCTTGTTGTCCTTGGTCAGTTTTCCGTTGGCGTTGACGATAAAGGCCGAGTCGAGCCGGACCTGATTCTTGTCGAGCAGTTCGTTAACGCTGTTAGCGAGGTCAACGAAAGGACGCTTATTGATTATCGGCGATCCATCAGGATTTGTCGCGGCGGCCTGAGTATCAGCGGCCGGATCTTTTTTCGGGCCGGTACCGGGAATGCCCGGGATCGAGCCGTCAGGATTAGTCTGCGGCACGTTGGCGTTAACTTTGCCGGGCCGCTTTTTGTTCAGTCCGGGCTTCGCGTCGCCGACGGTCGAGTCCTCGATGGTCGGCAGATTATCGTCGTCAACCACATCAGCACGCGGTTTCGGAGCTTTAGGCTTTGTGGCCAAAAGCCCGCCACGCTGCGGCGGCGGAAATGACGCCGGCGGCGGCGGCGTGTAAGCAGGTATGCCCGGGGCAAGCATGCCGTCGGGCAGCGTGCTGTTCTGTTGGGACTGTCGGATCATCTCCCACTGGACCGGGTTGGCGATCTGAAAGTAACCTTCCGGGTATGACAACGGCGGCGTTACACCCGTGACGTCGATATACGTGATCTCGGCATCGGCAAGATCCGTTTTCTCGTACGCCGCATCGACATATTCGCGGTCGGTCCCAAATAACATGGCACCGACGTACACCGTGTCCAAAGCCTGGCAAACGCTGCCCACGAGCGGACTGTCACAGCCCTTCATGGTCAGTACCGAGGTTTGTGCGAAAACCAGCAACGCCAGCACATTCGCCAGTGCCGACGCACCGAGGATCTTGTAGATCCGGGGCGATAACTCCCACGATTTGATCTCGTAATCGCCAAAGAGCCCCGCCTCGTCGGATTCGACAGGTCGTGCGGTCTCGTCGGTATCAAATAATTGCTGCTCAAACATAAAGAAATAGCGTCCGGTTATAAATACGGCCCTAAAAATACAAAGCCTCGGAATTTAGACGCATTGTCCGCATAAATCGTTGCGAACCAACTTTCAATTTTACCATTATCGACGGCGAAAATGGAAGGATTAGACTTTGCGTCCTCAAACAACTAACATTTCGATGATGACACGTTCCCGAAACAAAGGGTCGGGCGGAAAGTACCGCTCGCGTCGGCCGAATGACGGCCGTAATAAGGAACGGAAAGGTAAACGATCTTTTGCAGGCGAAAGTTCCGCCCGAACCGAGCCCAGGCCTCAAACGCTTCAGCAGCTGCGAGCGGTCGAGCGGCTGCTCTCGGGCATCGGTGTTCCGCCGCAACAGCCGTTCAAGCCGGACGATTTTCAGGTCGAGGCTCTGGCTGCGATCGAACATGAGGACGTACTGGTCACGGCACCGACCGGCAGCGGTAAAACGTGGATCGCACGTGAAGAGATACGACGCTTGCTTGCCGCCGGCAAACGGGCCTGGTACACGACGCCGCTCAAGGCCCTGACCAATTCGAAATACGCCGAATTCAGCGATGAGTTTGGAGCCGAAAACGTCGGGATCCTCACCGGTGACCGAAAGGAGAACTCCTCGGCACCACTGATCGTCGGCACCACCGAGATCTATCGAAATCTGTTGTTTGACGCGATGCGTAACGGCGAAGATGTCGAGGCTGATTTTGTGATCCTCGACGAAGCCCATTATTTGGCTGACCAGGAACGCGGCCACGTCTGGGAAGAGGCGATAATACTCTCGCCAAAACGAATAAGGTTACTGCTGCTGTCGGCCACGGTCGGCCGTGCCGAGGAGTTTGCGGCCTGGATCGAAGAGGTGCGCGGGACGACCGTGCGGGTGATCAAGGCGGGCCCGCGTCCGGTCGAACTCAGGGCCGCGTATCTGTCGGCGGAGCTGCAGTTGTTTCCGCTGCTCGGCGATGACGGCAAATTTAACCGCGATCTGGAGCAGTTCGCACCAGCCAGGCCGCGTACGCACTTTCGCCGCCGACGGTAATATTTCCGCCAAATCCAAATCGGCCCGGGATCTCAAGCAGATCGCCGGGCCGTTTCGCGTTTGAAAGTATCAGGCGGACAGCTATTTGACCGCTCCAACGATAACATCGATGTCAGGCTGGGCTATCAAAAGGTCGAGCGAAACGTTGTTTGCGGAACTTTTGATCTTTGCCGATTCGATCATACGGGCATAGACTTTTTGGTCGGCCCGCTTCGAAGATCCGAGGAACGTTTTGCCAAGCATCTGGAGCCCCTCGAGCATTTCGGAAAGCGACTTAGCCTGTTCGGGCTTGACCGTTTGTGCCGAAACCGCGAGCGAAGTACCGGCCGCTGCGACATCCATTGAGCCGGAGACGAACTTGATCGAATCGATGTTGGAGCCGAGTTCATCGTTGTCGAGCGGGATCATCTTAGCCATGCCCGTCGGGGCGGCCATCGCAAACGACATTACCGCGTTTTCCTTACCGGCCAGCAGCGAAGTGATCTCAGGCGATACTTTTGTCGTGCCCTCGAGCGTTGCACGGACGCGGGCCAGCGAACCGATAGCGATGGTATTGCCGTCGATCGCGGAAATTGCCATTTCCTTTGTAAATCCGTCGATCGTGCGTCCGATCATGTCGTCAACGGCCGGGCCCGATTTACCGGCGGTCTGGCTTATCGCTCCCTTGGCGGAATCGGCTGAAAAAACATAAATGGTCCGATCGCCGACCTTTTCCTCGCGATATTTGCCGTTCGCAGCAAGTTTGGCTAATGCGATCAGTGCACCGCTATTGACGTCGCCGCGGGCGATCGCGACCGGGTCAAAATCAAATTCGTTGTCCTTTACACGCGTTACGGCCAGGCCGACAGCGACCGCATCGAACTTTCGCAGATCGATACCGGCCTTGCTATTGAGCTCGTCAAGCTGCTTTGCGATCTTTGAAAGCATCGGCTTATTGGCCGACAATATCTGCGGCATCGCCTCATTGAAAAAGCGTCGCGAATCAAAGCCCATGACCGCGTCCGACGACGGAAGCAGGCCGATGAGAGCCGTCGACTGGCGCGACTTTGCCGAGCTCGAAGGCGTTTCAACCAGCCCGAAACCGATCACTCCGGCGATCAAAATCGTCAACGCGGCGAATGTAAATGTCGATCTTTTCATTAAAAATACCCCTGTGTGTAAAATCACATCGATCCTAACGATAACAGATGCTCGAAAGTTCGTGAATAGTTTGCCGTAAAAAGGAACTTCGGCTGCTTCGTGATCGGTTTCGTCCGCCCGCTCACATGGCCTTATCGACGTTGTCATCGTCAGCCGTGTCCTTGATGACCTCAAACTCGAACCGCAGTTCCTTTCCGCGGCAAATATTGCTCAAATAGTGCTCCCAAAATTTACGCAGAAATCGCATCGACGGCATTCGCCGGTCGAGGTTCACGAGGTATTGGATGCCGACGGCCTTCCACAGGCCGAGCAGCGACGTGTGTCGGTCGATCAATTTCAGCCGGACCTGTGTGTAAAAATCGAATACCTGCCGATCTGCCAAAAAAGTGTTGAAAGTAAACGAGTTAATGTGATTGCGGTGCGTCGGGTCGTTGGCCCAATCCGGATTGGTGTAGTGCGGCGTCAACAACTTGATCCGTCCGCCGGGCCTGGTTATGCGGTGTAATTCCGTTATAAAGGCCATCACGTCAGGCACGTGCTCGACCACGTGATTAGATACGACAAGATCGAACTCACTGTCGGCGAAGGGATACGGGATGTCGCCCAGGTCATGAATGACATCGGCTGCGGTCCGCGGATTGTTGTCGAGGCCGATAGCCCCGGCCGTTTTGTTGGCACCGCATCCTACATCGAGTATCTTCATCGAGAATAAGGTAGCAGAAACAAGGCAGAAACACGACCGGTAGGGAGTGTGCACGACGGATAACTAGCCGCACGGACGACACCCTCGCTACCGCTCTGATTTCCGCCTTTCGTTAAGATAAAAGTGCCACAACAGGCGGGCGGCGACCGAACGAAACGGCCGCCATCGTTCGGCAATGTCGATAAACTCGTCCGAACCGGGCCGTTTGTCGGCATTGGTCAGTTTTTGGAAAGCCGCGTGCAGTGCGATATCGCCGCGGGGCATTACGTCCGGCCGCAGCAACGCCATCAGCAGATATACATCCGCGGTCCAAACACCGATGCCCTTGAGCTTGATGAGCTCTGCCCTGACCGCTTCGTCGGGCATTTTGTGGATCGAGTCGAGATCAATGCGGTCTTCTAAGATCGCTTCGGATAAATGACGGGCATAAGCGGTCTTCTGACGGCTGAACCCGATGGCTTTTAGTTCGACGTCGTTTACTGTCAAAAATCGTTCGGGTGTTACATCGCCGAGATGAGCGGCGAGTTTGTCGAAACACGCTTTGGCGGATGCTAGCGAGACCTGCTGTTCGAGAATGATATTAAGCAGCGTCGCAAACCCCGTCGGCCTTGCCCAAAGTGGCGGCGTGCCATACCTACCGACCACGACGGATAAATGTGGATCGGCCGCGGCCAGTTCGCCGCAGATCGCGGCGATGTTTCGCTCGCTGATAGTTATGAATTTAGTCATCAGAAAGCTTACCAGATAGACGGCACGGCCGATTCGTCAAATTCCGTTGACTCGCCGTCGGGCAGGATGTGAATGATCCGGCTCACGCCCTTTGCCCGCAGCAGCGGAGCGAGTTTGCCCACGCGGTGGCAGTTTGCACGCGGCTGTTTGTGATCGGTCAGCGGCTTCGATTCTGAACACATCATAACGGTCCTCATTTCTGACGCCGTCTCGATCAGACGATTTACGCCCCATTCGACATCGGCGGGATCCGGCCTGTACTTGCCGCCGGTCTCGGGTAAATGTTCGTATCCGATGCCATGCTCGGCGAGCAGCTCGGCCAGGACATGGCCGTTAAATTGGGGCCATCGTGAACGAGCGAATGACCGGACGTCAGACACGAATTCGATCTCGTATTTCTGCAATAATGCCAGAAAGTCCGCAAATGAATGCCGGCCGTGACCGATAGAGTAGATCGTCGTGATCGTCATACCTTAACCGTTAACAGTCCTCTTAACCGTGCTACAAGGCCCGTGCTTTCCCACTCGGACAACAGACCGAGTGCGTCGCGATATTTTCTGGTGCGGATCTTGGTAAACTCCGAGGTCAGCCACTCGGCGGCTTTGATCTCTTCGTCACCGTTGCTTTCAGACCGCTTTTTAGCCCGTATCAGTTTGTACAGATCAGCCAGCCAGACATCGCGATCGTGAGCGTCCCCCAGAAAGCCCTGCATTCGCGCAAATTCCTTGGAAAACGATCCTGCATCCGAGCCAAAAGCGTCGGCAAACAGGTCGATCGCGTAGCGGATCCGCTTGGTGCCGATCCTGGCAATGTGCAGCGTTTTTCGGTCAAAGGGATCGTAAAGCAGGACGAGCAGCGGTTCGAGTTCATCCAGCAGCGACCCAACGACCTCGGAGCCGATGGCCTGAATATCTCCGGATCGAGTCAGCCGCAACTCAGCCACGAGGCTTTCGAGCGAGGTCTCGAATCGATGACGCAGAAATTGTTGAAAATCGACCGAGAGCTTTTCGCAAAGAGCGTGGAAAGCGGCCTCACGCCGGACGCGGCGGGCATGGACAAGTGAATCAATGCCGGTTCGCACCTTTGCGGCGTCGGGGTCGTCCAGGAAGTCCTCGATCGCTTCGATGGCGACATCCTCGTCTCGCACCGAGCCGAGGGCGTCGGCCAGTTCCTTGAGTGCGCGTAAGGCGGGTTTTGCAGGACGGCCGCCGACAACCGAATCGACATCGCGAAGGGCACTGCGGAGACGACGGGCGGCGACACGCATATCATGTATGCCGTCGGTCTGGAAAGGCTCAATGGCATTTGGAAGCTGGGCAAGAACGGCCTCGAAAAGCGAGCGCAAATTACGTTCGAACCAATCGGCCGGATCGTTCGCGTTTAGTACCGCTGCGGCGCCAAGTTCGTTGTCCATCCAGCGTAATTATATCAAACTCAATGGAGATCAGGGTTGGAACCCCTTATGGCATCGACGGTTTCGGGGTGTTCGAGGGCCGAAAGATCACCCGCGTCTTCACCCAGATACGCTGCCCGGATGACGCGGCGCATCACCTTGGCGTTTCGCGTCTTCGGCAGAGCCGGGACAAAGTGAATTTTCGACGGCGCAAGCGGCTTGCCCATGTCTTTGGCCACAAGCGTTTTCAACTCTTGTTCCAGTGATGAGTGATCGGCGACGAGTGATGAGTCATGATCCGATTCTTCACTTGTCACCTGTAACTTGTCACTTGTAACCACGAACGCGACCATCGCGGTTCCCTTAACCTCGTCGGGGACGCCGATCACCGCGGCTTCGATTACCAGAGGATGCGCAACAAGAAGGCTCTCGACCTCGGCCGGACCGACACGTTTGCCCGCGACCTTGAGCGTGTCGTCGCTGCGGCCGAGGATAAACCAGTGATTGTCCTTATCACGCATTGCAAAATCGCCGTGGACCCAAATGTTTTTGAATCGCCGCCAATATGCATCGAGATAGCGTTCTTTCTCCTGCCAAAATCCGCGCGCCATACCGATCCAAGGCTGTTTTATGACAAGCTCGCCAACCTTGCCCGCCGGAACCGGCTTGCCGTCTTCATCGAGAATGTCAACATCCATTCCCGGACACGGTGCGGGAAACGAACACGGCTTGATCGGCAGCAGCGGATTGCCCATCAAAATTCCGCCCGCGATCTCGGTGCCGCCGGAATAGTTAATGATCGGCAATTTGCTGTTTCCAACCTTCTCAAACAACCACCACCACGGTGCCGGATTCCACGGCTCACCGGTCGAGGCGAAGATGCGAAGCGAGGAAAGGTCGTGTTTCTTAGGTAGATCGTCTCCATGCGTCGCCAATGAACGCACCAATGTTGGCGAGATCCCAAGCACCTCGACCTTGTGCTTTGCACAAAACTCCCACATGCGGTCGGGGGTTGGGTAATCGGGGGCTCCGTCGTAGATGCAGATCGTCGCACCGTTTATCAACGCTCCATAGATCAGCCACGGCCCCATCATCCAGCCGATGTCGGTGTACCAAGAGATACGCGTGCCTTTGCCGACATCTGTCCCAAACGCCATATCCTGCGCCGCCTTGATCGGAAAACTCGCGTGGGTATGAGCGATGCCCTTCGGCTTACCCGTCGTGCCGGAGGTGTAGAGGATTATGAGCGGATCTTCGGCGGAGGTTTTGGCGGCTTCACCTATAAATTCGCTCTGGTCACCTTTGTCTATAAGGTCCTGATATGCTGTTTTCGTGACTTTGTTTGGTTCAGCCATTGTCGTCTCAATTCGAGCATAGTTCTCCACAACAATCAGGTGTTTAACAGAAGGACTAGACTCTACTGCGCCAATTGAAACCGAGAGCGAATCAATCATTTTTCCGCGACGGTAAAAGCCCGTTGCTGCAAACAATCCTTTAGCCTCGACCGCTTTCAATCGACTCGCGACAGCCTCAACTCCATATCCCGAAAAAACGGGAACGGCGATCGCTCCAATTCGATTAATTGCTAATAGGGCAACAACAGTCTCGGGAATCATAGGTAAATGCAGGCCAATAGCATCGCCTTTCACGAAACCGAGTGAACGCAGACCCTTGGAGCAAGACTCGACTTCCGCTAAAAGTTCACCGTAGCTAATATCTTCGCCTTCTTCTGCAGGGTCTTCAGCTCGCCAAACAATTGCATCTCGCGAACGATTTGCAGGACTGTCGTTCCAGCGGTCGAGGCACATTGTGGTGATGTTGAGGCCGGCAGATGGAGTGCGGACACTCTTGTCCGCATCGCCGCCTGCGGCGAGAGAATGCGTTAAGGTCGAAGCGTCAGCATCACTCGATGGCCGCGATCCTTCTTCGTGCTTCGCACTCATGCGGACAGGAGTGTCCGCGCTCCGCTTGAACCACTCCGGAAACTCAATTCCGCCGGTTGTGTCGAGCAGCTTTTCGTACGGCGGATCGATTTTGATGTCGAGGAATTTCAAGACCTCTTCGGTAAACCTCTCGACATCGCCGATCGAATACGCGTACAGTTCGTCCCAGGTCGAAACGCCGACCTGTCGCATAAATTTTGTAAGCTGCGCCCGTTCGATGACGTCGGGCGTGGGCGTCCAGGCGACAGGCTGATCTTCGAGGAGGTTTTGGTCGTTCATAAGAAAATTTAGCCACAGATTAACACAGATGGGCACAGATTTTTAGGACGGCTTGTGAATCGCCGATCCCATCTAAACGCGGGTGGTCGTACGCCGAATTCGGACACGCGGCATTTTAACTATCTTGATTTATCTGTGTTAATCTGTGTCCATCTGTGGTTTGATTTCATAGTTCTATGAGCGAAAACTCATCTTCAATTCAGCTTCCGAACAGTCTATTTGCAGGCAAGACGGCAATCGTCACAGGGGCTTCACGCGGCGTCGGCAGGGCCACAGCATTACGTTTGGCTGAGGGCGGAGCGAATGTCGTCGTCAATTACATTATCAGCGATGACGACGCGCTTGAGACCGTCGATCTTTGTATCAAAAAGGGTGTCGAGGCGATCGCCGTCAGAGCCGATGTGTCCGAGTATGAAGGTGCCCATAAAGTTGCGTCCGAGGCGATCGAGAGATTTGGCCGGATCGACCTTTTGGTCTGCAACGCGGGTGTCTGGGACGGTGCTCCGATCGAGGAAATGTCCGAGGAACTCTGGAACAAGGTCATCAATACCAATCTCAAATCGGCCTGGGCGATGACAAAGGCCTGCGTTCCTGCGATGAAAAAGCGTGATTCGGCCGCGATCGTCATGGTCTCTTCGACGGCCGGCCAACGCGGCGAAGCAAACTACTCAAATTACGCGGCGTCAAAAGGCGGACAGATATCATTTACCAAGGCCTTGGCAAGCGAACTTTGCCCAAAGATACGGGTCAACGCGGTTGCTCCGGGCTGGATCGAGACCGCGATGGTCAGGCCGGTTTTCGATGACGAAGCTTATAAGCAAAGTGTCATCAGATCGATCCCGCTGCAGCGCATAGCGACGACTGATGACATCGCTCTGTCGATCTGTTTTCTGCTCTCGGACTGGTCGCGGCATATCACGGGCGAGATCCTGAATGTTAACGGCGGATCGGTGCTGTGCGGCTAGTTTTTGTTTCGCGGGTTGACAACCTCCGAATGGATGTTTTAGCTTGAAAAGGTCGACGGGAAACCGTCGGCGGTATTGAAAATCCGAAAACGTGGCGATTTAAGGCAACTTGCTCCACGATAAAAACTGCTAAAGCGTCTCGACGAGAGATCTACATTTCCGTCGACGATAAACGAAGAACTTTTTCGAAAAGCTCTCGTGCGTTTGGCACGAGGGCTTTTTTTGTTTTTCGCGAAGTTGCCAGCAATGGCAGAAACACGACCGGTAGGGAGTGTGTTCTGCAAATAGAAACAAACAGGAGAAAAAAATGACCGATACAAAATACAGTTTCAACACATTGGCACTTCACGGAGGACAGGAGATCGACCCGACCACAAACTCGCGGGCGGTACCCATCTATCAGACGACCAGCTACGCATTTAACAACGCGGATCATGCCGCGAGGCTGTTTGCGCTCAAGGAGTTCGGCAACATCTACACACGCTTGATGAATCCGACGACCGACGTTTTCGAGAAACGCATCGCCGCACTCGAGGGCGGGGCCGCGGCTCTCGCGACGGCGAGCGGACAGGCGGCCGAGACGCTCGCGATATTGACTCTCGCGGGTGCGGGCGACGAGATAGTCTCGACCACATCGTTGTACGGCGGAACCTACAACCTGTTTCACCACACGCTGCCGAAGCTCGGTATCAAGTTTCACTTCATCGACGGCGCCGACTATAGCGGCATCGAAGCGGCGATAAATGAACGGACCAAGGCGATATATACCGAGACGGTCGGCAATCCGAAACTCGATGTCATCGATATCGAACGCCTCGCGGATATCGCCCATCGCAACGGCCTGCCGCTGATCATCGACAACACCGTTCCATCGCCGGCGTTGTGCAATCCGATCAAATGGGGAGCCGATATCGTTATCCATTCCGCGACAAAGTACATCGGCGGCCACGGTACGACGATCGGCGGCGTGATCGTGGACGCGGGGCGGTTCGACTGGGCCGCCAGCGGACGATTTCCCGAATTCAGTGAGCCGGACCCGAGCTATCACGGCGTTTCATACACCGAGGCGTTCGGGCCGCTGGCATTCATTTTGAAGGCACGAGTCCAGGGCCTGCGGGATACCGGAGCGGCAATATCGCCGTTTTCGTCGTGGCAGCTGCTCCAGGGAACCGAAACGCTGCCGCTCCGTGTTGAGCGTCACAGCGAGAATGCGTTGGCCGTCGCCCGGCACCTCGAGGTTCATCCGCTTGTCGAGTGGGTCAACTACCCTAAACTCGAGTCGAGCAAATACCGCAAACTTGCCGACAAGTACCTCGAGAAAGGTGCCAGCTCGATCGTGACGTTCGGTATCAAGGGCGGATTCGCGGCCGGAAAGCGGTTTATTGATTCCGTGCAACTCTTCACACTGCTCGCGAATATCGGCGACGCCAAGTCACTGGTCATTCATCCCGCGTCCACCACGCACCAGCAATTGACGCCCGACGAACAGGCCTCGACCGGCGTGACGCCCGATCTGATACGGCTGTCCGTCGGCATCGAGGACATCAGCGACATCCTGGCCGATCTCGATCGAGCCTTGAGTCTGTCGTCGGAAACGGTCAATACGGCTGCGGCTTGATCGGAGGTGAAAATGTTTGAAATTGACTTTACTTTCAATGAGCTGGTCGAACTGGAATCGGGCGAGGTGCTGGATGAGATGCGGCTTCGCTGCACCATCTACGGTAGGCTGAACGCCGACAAGTCGAACGCTGTACTGGTATTTCACGCCCTGACCGGAAGCTCGCGCATCGGCGACTGGTGGAATGGAATGATCGGCGAGAACGAGGTGCTTGATACGTCGGAGTTAGCGTTTGTCTGTGTGAATTACCTCGGGTCGTGTTACGGATCGACAAGTGCCCGGTCGATCAAGCGCCGTCGTCGCTGTGGACTGCCGATAGTTACCACGGGCGATATCGTCCGGGCCAACGCATTGCTGTTCGACCGACTCGGCATACAGAAGTTTCGGGCCGTGATCGGCGGCAGCGTCGGCGGAATGCTCGCGTTACGATTTGCCGTTGACTTTCCCGATTCGTCGGACGAGATCATTTCGATCGCGGCAGCCCCGCTGTCGGCCATGGGCCTTGCGCTGAATCACATTCAGCGGCACGCCATCGGCCGAAATGATATCGGGCTGGCACGAAAAATAGCGATGCTTTCGTACAAATCTCCGCGGCGGTTCACCGAGCGATTCGGCCGCGAACCGAACCGGAACGGCGAGGACCCGTACGCAAGGCGCTCGGATCGATTTGATGTAGCCGGGTACCTGGATCATCACGGCGAAGCCTTTCGCGAGCGGTTCGAGATCGAGAGTTACGACCTGATCACCAAGGCGATGGATCTCTTCGAGGTGACTGACGAGGACATCGATCTGATCCGGGCAAAGGTCTCGCTTATCGGCATTTCGAGCGACTGGCTGTTTCCGGCGACAGACGTCGCCGCATTGTGCCGCCGCTTGAATATTGGCGGCGTCGATGCCCGGTACTACGAGATCGAATCGGACGACGGCCACGACGCATTTCTATCGGATATCGAGGCGACGTCGGGCGTGCTCCGAATGATCCTCGGCACCGCGGTGCCCCAAAAGCAGATAGTTAGAGAAACCAAAAGAACGCCGGCGTTTGCCGGCAGCTACTAAATAGATATGAGTAACAAGAACATTGAACAAAAACTACCGTTTTGCCTCCTGAGCGGCAAGACGGCGATCGTTACCGGAGCGTCACGCGGCATCGGCCGCGCTACCGCACTAAGATTTGCCGAGGCCGGGGCTAATGTTGTCGTGAACTATTTTCAGCACGAGGCCGAAGCTCTCGCTGTCGTTCGCGATTGCCATGCATTCGGTGTCAAGGCCATCGCTTTTCAAGCTGACGTCGCAAGGCCGATAGACGCCGAGCGGATGATCGACGCGGCAATACGGGAATTTGGCGGGGTCGATATCGTCGTCGCCAATGCCGGAATTTGGGAAGGTGACGCGGTGGAGTCGATGTCCGAGGACCTTTGGGACCGCGTCATCGACGCCAACTTAAAAGGGACATGGACCGTATGCAAATCCGCGATACCGCATTTTAAGTCGAACGGCGGCGGATCGATCGTGATCGTTTCCTCAACCGCGGGACAACGCGGCGAAGCCGGGTATTCGAACTACGCGGCATCGAAAGGCGGCCAGATATCGTTTACCAAAGCACTGTCGAACGAACTTGCACCAAAGATCCGTGTCAATGCCGTTGCTCCCGGATGGGTCGACACGGGGCTTAATGATCCCGTGTTCCACGACCCTGAGTTCGTCGAGCGGGTGGTGGACGCGATTCCACTAAAACGCGTTGCGACCGCGGACGACATTGCACTTTCGATCGTATTTCTGGCGTCCGACTGGTCGAGACATATTACCGGCGAGGTCATCAATATCAACGGCGGAGCGGTGTTATGCGGATGACGGGCCAATTTTGTGACCTGCCTCACATAAAAACTCGCCGCGGCGTGATATCGCTTAATGGTAACAATGATGCCCGAGTCTGGAGATGAGGCGGTCGAAATATGAATATTAATAAACTTGACGACTTTCAAAACCATTTTGCCGCAGTGCCGGTAAACACAAGCTACGTGGAAAATCTGATCGGCAATACGCCGCTGCTCGCACTTCATTTTCATTACTTCGGCAAACGGCGGACCATCTTCGCCAAGGCCGAGCACCTCAATTTGTCCGGCAGTATCAAGGACCGGATGGCGCTTCATATCATCAGTACGGCGTATCGTGACGGCAAGATCAAAAAGGGCGATACGATCGTCGAGGCCACTAGCGGCAATACCGGCATCGCGTTTGCCGCGATCGGCCACGCCTTTGGCAATCCGGTCCATATATTTATGCCTGACTGGATGAGCAAAGAGCGCATCTCACTGATAAAGAGCTACGGGGCAGAGGTGACGCTCGTGAGCCACGATCAGGGCGGATTTTTGGGTTCGATCGAACTTTGCGAAGAATTCAAGCGTGAGCATGAACACGTGTTTTTGCCGCACCAGTTTTCAAATGAAGCAAATCCGGAGGCCCATTATCTGACCACCGCGCCTGAGATATGGATGCAGCTCGAAAGAGTGGGATTTGAGCCGGACGCGTTTGTTGCCGGGGTCGGGACCGGCGGCACCATCATGGGCGTCGCAAAGTACTTTGGCGAAAAGAACAAGGATATCAAGCTGTATCCGCTCGAGCCGCTCGAATCGCCGACGATGTCCACCGGGCACAAGGTCGGCAGTCATCGGATACAGGGAATTTCGGATGAATTTGTGCCGGCGATCTGCGAACTCGACCATCTCGACGAGGTCATCGGCGTATCGGATGGTGATTCGATATTGATGGCTCAAAAGCTTGCGGCAACGCTCGGGCTGGCGGTCGGCATATCGTCAGGAGCCAATTTCCTCGGGGCACTGATCGCACAGGAAAAGCTTGGTGCCGACGCGGTCGTGGCTACCGTATTTTGCGACGACAACAAGAAGTATCTCAGCACCGATCTCGTCCGGGACGAACCCGTAAAGGACGGTTATCTGTCGCCCAACATCGAGCTTTTCGGATATCAGACGATCGGGCGGCTCGGGCCGACGCAGGCATCGACGACGGCAATTTGAACAAGTCTCAGCGATCCAACAATTGGCCGCGGGTCCGCCGCCCGCGGCCATTTGTCGCCGTGAGGGCGCCATTTTCTCAAAACGCTTTGCTAACCCGGCCGATTTACCTTAAATTTACTTAGTAACTGTGAACCAAGCCCAACTTCCAACGGTGATGAAGTTTGGCGGTACGTCTGTCGGTGACGTGGCCGCTTTCGAACGCGTTTTTCAGATCGTCTCGACTCAATTGGCCAAACAGCCGGTCGTCGTCGTTTCGGCGATGACCAAGGTCACGGACGCTCTGCTGGCTGCCTTTGAGATCGCTAAAAAAGGTGATTTCGCGGCTGCGATCGCGACGCTTGAACCGCATTTTGACCGGCACACCGAGGTTTCGAGGCATTTTATCCCCGAGGGCGTGCCGAACGCGTTTAACGGCGAGCTTGAATTTGCCCGCGGCGAACTCTCCGACCTGCTGATACGTGTCTCGCGGCGGAGCCTGCCGCTGTCGATGCTCAAGGATGCGATCGTTTCGTACGGCGAACAGCTTTCCTCACGGCTGCTTGCCGAGGTCCTGAAGGCAAAGGGTATCAAAGCCCGTCAGGTCGATTCGCGGCGGCTGATCGTGACCGATGACGAGTACGGTGCGGCGCAGCCGATCTGGGACGAGACCGAAACGCTGATAAAACTCGAACTCGGCCCGATCATCGCCGACGACGAGGTTCCCATCATGGGAGGCTTTATCGCGGCAAACCGCGGCGGCGAAACAACGACGCTCGGCCGCGGCGGCTCAGATTATTCGGCCGCGATGGTCGCCGCGGCCCTGGGCGCCGGCGAACTGCAGATCTGGACCGATGTGACAGGCGTAATGACCTGCGACCCGCGCATCTGTGCCGAGGCCCGCACCATACCCGTGCTTTCGTACGAAGAGGCCGCCGAGTTGGCATATTTCGGAGCCAAGGTCCTGCACCCGAAGACGATCAAGCCGGCCGTCGATCACGCAATTCCGGTACGCGTCTGCAATACGTTTGAGCCTGACGCGGTCGGAACAATGGTGCTGGCTGACTCGGCCGTGGTCCCGAACAAAATAAAATCGATCGCCCATAAAAAGAACATCACGATCCTGCGGATCACGTCCGCCCGAATGCTCGGCAGTTACGGGTTTATGAGTGCGTTGTTTCAGGTATTCGAACGCTTTCGCACCGTCATCGACGTCATCTCGACATCTGAGGTTTCCGTTGCATTGACGCTCGACAATACGTCCGAGATCGAGCGTGTCGTGACCGAACTCGAGCGGCTTGGCGACGTCGAGGTCGAGAGCGGATACGCCGTGGTCTGCGTTGTCGGCGAAGGCCTCAGGGCCTCGACCGGCCTTGCTTCGCAGGTGTTTTCGACGATCGAGGACGTCAATGTCGCTCTTATCTCGCACGGGGCGTCGAGCGTGAATCTGACGTTCGTTATCAAAGAAGATGCGGCGGCGGATGTGATCAGGCGGCTGCATGAAGAGTTTTTTTGATAGGAGGCTAGTATGGCGGGAAGCATGTGGGAGGGTTTACTTGCAAGCGGTATTGCCGCGGCAATTATCTCTGGGGTTGTAACGCTAATTAATCGCAGTCGGAATGAAGGGAAGCGAAAAGAACTGACTTACTCCAAAGTTGCGAGCGACTATGAACTTTGGGATGAACACGCTCAGGGTTCAGCTTGGTTCGGGAACGACTACATGACGCGCGAACGATTTGACAAGCTGACTCTAGAAGAAAAGGTAGAAATTTTAACCGACCGCTATGGGCCTGAAGAATGAGATTCTTATGAACCTGTTCGGGCTCACAAAACATTTGATGTCGATCCCGTCGGTTTCCGGCGAAGAGGAAGCTGTCGGTTTCTGGCTGCGTGATCATCTCGAATCGCTTGGCTGGACGGTCGAACTCCAAAAAGTATCCGAAAACCAGAACAACGTCATTGCGTATCTCAACGACACGCCCCGAGTTTGGCTTTCGACCCACATGGATACGGTTCCGCCATTCATCGCGCCGACTGAGGATGATGAAAAGATATACGGACGAGGTTCGTGCGACGCCAAGGGCATCATCGCCGCACAGATCACCGCCGCCGAACTGCTCAGAAAAGAGGGAATTGAGGACATCGGCTTGCTCTACACGGTCGAGGAGGAACGTGCGTCCACCGGCGCCAAAGTCGCCAATCTTCATCCTCTGGCGGCAAAGTGCGAGTACCTTATCAACGGCGAACCGACGGATAATGACCTCGCGATCGGGTCGAAGGGCACGTTTCGTCTGAATATCAAGACGTCGGGCAAGGCGGCGCACTCGGCGTATCCGGAAGAGGGCGAATCGGCGATCGAAAAGCTGCTCGATATCCTCGAGGACGTCCGTCATACGCGTTTTCCGAATGACGATTTCTTTGGCGAGACCACGGTAAATATCGGCACGGTTAACGGCGGGCTTGCTCTCAACGTCATTCCGCCCGCGGCCGAGGCGGGACTCGCGATCAGATTGACGACACCGAAACAGCCGATCGAGGACGCTCTGCGCAGTGTCGTGCGTGATCGCGGCGAGATAGAGATACTGTCGTTCAGCGAACCGGTGCGGATGCTCGAGGTTGACGGCTTTCGGCAAAAGGTCGTACGGTTCACGACCGATATCCCGCATCTGCCGAATTGGGGAACACCGCTGCTGCTCGGGCCCGGCTCGATCCTGGTCGCTCATACTAAGGATGAGTTCGTTCTAAAGAAAGATCTCGAAGCTGCAGTCAGTCTGTATGTTTCGTTGGTACGAAGATTAATAACCGCAGAGCACGCCGAGGACGCAGAGAATTAACTTTTTGCTTTCCTCTGCGAACTTTGCGGTCTCTGCGTTAAAATCCTTCCTATGAAAATTGCGCTAATAGGCTACGGAGCGATGGGGCAGATCATTGAGCGGCTGGCTGTGGCGAAGGGCCATGAGGTTTCGGTCGTTATCGATGAGGCTGATTCCGGGTTGGACGAAGGCGAACTCGCGGCGAAACTGAGCGGTTCTGACGTTGCAATTGATTTCACCGTTGCGGCGGCTGTTCGGCGCAATGTCGGGGCGTGCGTTGCGGCGGGCGTTCCGCTCGTCGAAGGGACGACCGGCTGGAACGCCTCGCTGGCAGAGATCGGGCAGATCGTCCGCGAGGGCGGCGGAGCGATGGTATTCGGCGCGAACTTCTCGATCGGGGTTAATCTCTTTTACCGTATCGCGGACTTTGCCGCCGAGATCGTCGCAAAGTTCCCCGAGTACGAAGCGTTCATCGAGGAGCAGCATCATTCCCGTAAAAAGGACGCCCCGTCCGGTACCGCTCTCAAGATCAAGGAGGTCATCACAAAGCACGTCGAGGTAGGCGACATCGCCGCCACGCGGGCCGGCAATATTCCGGGAACGCACACGGTCGGCTTTGACGGCCCGGCCGATCAGATCACGCTCACGCACACGGCCCGCTCCCGCGAGGGTTTCGCCCTTGGGGCGATAACCGCCGCCGAATGGATCGTCGGGAATGCCGGTTTTTATGAATTCACGGACGTTATGGATGAGATCCTGAAGAAATGAAACCACAGATAAATACAGATGGACACAAATGAGACATTTAAGAAGGGACGAGGAAAACTCGTTTCAGCAGGTTTCGGAGAAATGAATCCGATAACTGAGGCGATCATCGGTTGTGCGTACACGGTCTCAAACACGCTGGGTTGTGGTTTTTTGGAAGTAGTCTATGAAAATGCTCTGGCGCATGAACTACGAAAGTCCGGCTTTGATGTTGTTCAGCAGCATGGTATCTCGGTCGTCTATGACGGAGTTACGGTCGGGATCTATGAAGCCGACCTTGTAGTAAACGGTTTGGTGATCGTCGAATTAAAAACGGTCAGATCACTGACCGAAATTCACATTGCCCAATGTATGAATTATCTGCGAGCGACGGGCGCACGCGTTTGCCTGTTAATTAATTTTGGTAATCCTAAGGTGGAAGTAAAGCGTATAATTGTTGATTGAACTGTCTGTGTTTATCCGTATTTATCTGTGGTTTCATATTCCTATCATCCTCGAATAAAGATCTGCTGCATTTCAAGTGAAAGCGAGGCCGCCATGGCGATAAATGCCGGTGCGGACGCTGTTGGGCTTGTCGGCACGATGCCGTCCGGGCCCGGGCCGATCGCGGATGACGACATACGGCGTATCGCCGCGAGTGTTCCGCCGCCGATCGCGACGTTCCTGTTGACGTCAGAGCAAACTGCCGCCGGCGTGATCGATCACCATCACCGAACCAAGACCAACACGATCCAGATCGTCGACGAATTACTCGGCCGCGAATACGAGTCGATCCGCCGAGCACTGCCGCACGTCAAGCTCGTTCAGGTCATACACGCAGTTGGCGAAAGGTCGGTCGATGAGGCGGCCGAGATCGCCGGGTACGTCGATGCGATACTGCTCGACAGCGGCAACCCGAACCTTGCGGTCAAGGAACTCGGCGGCACGGGACGGCGTCATGATTGGTCACTTTCAAGGCGGATCGTCGAGACTTGCGGCAAGCCTGTCTTTCTCGCGGGCGGGCTGAATGCCGAGAATGTGCGTGAGGCGATCGAAAAAGTCGGGCCGTTCGGGCTGGATATCTGCTCCGGTGTGCGAACCGGCGGCAATTTGGACGAACGGAAACTAGCTCAGTTCTTCGAAAATTGCCTTTAGCGGCGGAAACCGCGTATTTTCAGGTGTTTACTAATAACCGGTAAGCTCCGACTGAAAGCCAGTAAGCTCCGACTGAAAGCTAGTAAGCTCCGACTGAAAGCTAGTAAGCCCCGACTGAAAGCTAGTAAGCCCAGACTGAAAGCTAGTAAGCCCAGACTGAAAGCCAGTAAGCCCGAACTGAAAGCCAGTAAGCCCGAACTGAAAGCCAGTAAGCCCAGACTGAAAGCCGGTAAGCCCAGACTGAAAGCTAGTAAGCCCCGACTGAAAGCCAGTAAGCTCAGACTGAAAGCCGGTAACGGCCGACCGAACGTCAAAAACGCCGATATCTGTGCTAATCTGTCTTCATCTGTGGTCCCATTTTTGAAATATGACGATGAAAACTGACTGGATGCGTGGTTGTGCGACGGCCCTTGTGACGCCTTTCAAAAAGGACGGGTCGATCGACGACGAGTGCTTTGTAAAGCTGGTCGAACGGCAAATAAAGGGCGGCGTCAAGCTGCTGGTTCCGTGCGGTACGACCGGCGAGAGCGTGACGATGAATGAGGCCGAGCGGCTGCATGTCATTGCCATGACGGTGGACGTTGCGAAACGCCTCGGTGCGCACGTCATCGCCGGCACGGGCAGCAACAGCACGTCTGCGACGATCGATTTTACCCGAAAGGCCCGCGAGGCCGGAGCCGACGCCGCATTGATAGTGGCGCCGTACTACAACAAACCGACGCAGGACGGTATGTTCGCCCACTTCTCGGAGATCGCACGGAGCGTAAAGGACTTTCCGATCATGCTCTACAACGTGCCTTCGCGGACGTCGTCGAACATCTCGGCCGCGACGACGCTCAAACTTGCCGAGGCACACAGCAATATCGTCGCGACCAAAGAGGCGTCAGGCGACTTTTCCCAGGTGATGCATATCCTCGCCAACAGGCCGCGGGAGTTTAAGGTTTTCTCGGGCGACGACGCGTCAACGCTGCCGCTCGCGGTCCTCGGTGCCGACGGCCTCGTGTCGGTCTGTGCGAACGAGATGCCGCGTGAGACGGCCCGAATGGTCGTCCACTCGCTGAACGGGTCATTCCACTTTGCCCGCAAACTGCATTACCGGTTATTGCCGCTGATGGAGGCCAACTTCGCCGAATCCTCGCCCGCACCGTGCAAATTCGTGATGAAGGAAATGGGCCTGCTGGAAGAAAATCTGCGGCTTCCGCTCGTACCGGTCACGCCCGAGACGCGGGCAAGGCTCAGAGCGGTGATGAAAACGGTCAAGATCTGATCGGAAACGTGGGGTTTATGGATTTTGAAGATCTAAAAAGGCCGGGCGGCACATCGGGCGGTCTGGCGGAGTTCGTGATCGGTTTGATCATGACCGTCGCGGGCGGATATATGCTGATCAGCCGCGTGATCGTGACCAGCGGATTTTGGAATTGGGGCGGGTATAACACGTTCGGACTGTCGCTGGTGCCGCTGATCTTCGGAATTGCCTTTGTTTTCTTCAACGGCAGGTCGATCATCGGCTGGCTGCTGATCGCGGTCAGCATAATTGTCATCGCGTCGGGCATATTGATGAACCTTCAAATTTATTTCCAGCCGACGAGCCTTTTTAACACGGTGATCATGCTCGTGCTTTTTGCGGGCGGGATCGGTTTGATCGCAAGGGCTGTTTTGGCAAGCCGCGACGAAATTTGAATCATTGGAGAACCTATTTTGAATTTACAGACCGAGATCGAAAAACTGTTTGCAAAGACCGAGTTTGAAGCGGCTGACCGCGAGATCTATGAATCTTTCAAGACCGCACTCCGCCGGGGCGAGATCCGCTCGGCGGAAAAAGGTGCGGACGGCGTTTGGCGTGCCAATTCGTGGGTAAAGCAGGGAATTTTGCTGGGGTTTCGAATGGGTAAGATGGTCGAAATGTCGAAACCGACCGAGACGCTGCAGTTCTTTGACAAGGATACATTTCCGCTGCGGCCGATGACGCTCGATGACGGCGTACGGATCGTGATGGGCGGTTCGGCGATACGGGACGGCAGCTACGTGGCACCGAGCGTTGTCGTCGTACCGCCGGCGTATATCAACGTCGGAGCGTATGTCGATGAGGGCACGATGGTCGACAGCCACGCGCTTGTCGGCAGCTGCGCCCAGATCGGCAAACGTGTGCACTTGTCGGCGGCCGCTCAGATCGGCGGTGTGTTGGAACCGGTGAATGCCACGCCGGTGATCATCGAGGACGACGTGCTCGTCGGCGGCAATACCGGCGTTTACGAGGGAACGATCGTTCGCGAGAAATGTGTTTTGGCAAGCGGCGTGATATTGACGCGGTCGACACCGGTATTTGACCTGCCGAATCAGCGGATCATCAAATCAGAGAACGGCGGTTCGCTAGAGATACCCGCGGGTGCGGTCGTCGTCCAGGGCTCGCGAGCCGTCAGTAACGACTTTGGCAAGGAAAACGGGCTATCCATCTACTGTCCGATCATAGTCAAGTACCGCGACGAAAAGACCGACGCTTCGACAAAACTCGAAGATTATCTTCGTTAATGGTCCGTTGAGACAAAGTTGATGTCCGGATTGCTCTCGATAAAGTTGACAAACAGCTCGGTCGAGGCAAACGTGAACTTTTTGGACTGCAGCCGTATCGTATACGGCTTCCAGGTCTCGACATTGATAAACCTGTAGTATCCAAAATTGTTAGTCATCGCGTACCGAACGTTACCCAGGCCATCCGTCAAGCTGACAAGCACACGATCGGCACCGAGACCTCGGGCGGTGCGTATCCTGCCCTTGAGTGTCTCGAAGGTTGCCGGGCCTTCGGCCAGCGTCAACGCCGCAAATGTCGTGACGGCCGGAACCGTCGTCCGGTTTGTCGCGATGACGGTCGACGACGGCAGCAGCTGAGCATTTCCGCCCGCGATCCGGTACGCACGATAACGCCCTTCGATCCCGACGACCTCAGAATCCTGATAAACGACGGCGAGATCGGCCTGCGTGATGCCGGCGGCGATGGTATTCCACCAACGCTGAAGTCGGTTCGCAGGTAATCCGTTTGCCGCACCCGAATAAGCACCGGTCTTCGGCTCGACCGTAAACGTGCCGCTGCCCTGTGCGTTTGATAGTTCGACGGGGACGTATAGCCCGTTTGAACCTACCGGAAAACGGTAAACACCCGGGCGGTCGACGCATCTTCGGAGAGGCGAGTTGATGAAGGAATTTGATCCGCCGCCGGCGATCGCGGTCGTTCGGCAGTCGGTAATATCGACGAGGCCCACGCCGCTGATGCCCGCTCCGCTGAGCACCAAACTGCCGTTGACGGTCAGGGCCGCGAGGCCGACGATATTGCCGCCCGTAAGGTTGACGCTGCCATTGACGATGACCGAACCGGGGCCGGCAAGCGAGCCGTTTGTCAGGTCGAGCCGGCCGTTAACGGTCAGAGTCCTGCCTGATGCGATCGTCAGCGTCCGGCCGCCGGTCACCACCAGATCGCCGAGCGTAACATCGGCCGACGAGATCACCGCGTCGCCGGAAACGACGGTCGCGGTGCCGTTCACCGGCGGTATCGCCCCGTTCGCCCAGTTGCCCGGCGTGTGCCAGTCAGAACTTGTCGACGCGGTCCAAACCGTATTTCTATATCGGGCAAAATACGGCGACGCATTGCAGCCCGCTGTCGTGAACGCACCGCCCACCAGGATGTCGCCGCCGGCCGAGACGACCGCGGAGCCGATATCGTTCAGGCCGGTGCCGAGCGGTGCCCAGGCGGTGCCGTTCCATCTTGCTATCCGGTCGGCCGGGCCGCCGCCGGCGACGGTGAAATCACCGATCGCTATCAGCTCATTTCCCGAGGCCGCGAGGCGAACACCCGAAAGTTGTCCGGTCGGGCTCGGCAATCCTCCGCCGAGAGCGGACCATGTCGAACCGTTCCATTTGGCGATCCGATTAACGGTGGTCCCATTGATCGACGCAAACCCTCCGGCTACATAAACGTCCGACCCTAGAACCGCGACCGAACTTACTCCGCGATCACCGAGATCGGCTCCGAGCTGTGTCCAGGATGTTCCGTCATATTTGGAAAAATACGCCGGATTGGCGATGGTCGTCGTCGGGATGCCGACATAGAGATCGTTGCCCATAAAGGACATACTCACGACAGTGTTTGGCAATATTGCCGAATCCAGTCCGGCCCAGGCGGTTCCGTTCCATTTCGCCACGCGGTTTGCCGCTGCGCCGCCGGCCGTCGTAAATCCGCCGCCGACGTAGACATCTTCGCCCTTGACGATTATCGATGTGACCGAGGCGTTTACGCCGGTCCCCAACGCTGCCCAGGTCGTGCCGTTCCAGACGGCGATATTGTTGGCACTTACGCCGCCAATAGTGGTAAAGGTACCACCGGCATAGACCTTGTCGCCGGCTACAGCGATAGCGTTGATCGCCGTGTTCGCGGCCGGCACGCCGGTGCCGAGAGCCGACCATGAGTTTGCGACGCTGTTCCACTTGGCGATCTTATTGACGGTGACGGTGCCCGCTGAGGTGAATGTCCCGCCGACATATATGTCGGTCCCCGAAACGGCGATCGCATTCGCGGCACTGTCCAAACCCGTTCCCGAAAAGGCGGTCCAGGTTCCGGAAGCGTACCGGGAAATATTTCGGGCACCTTGGCCGCCGGCCGTGGTGAAATTGCCGCCGACATAGAGCGTATTATTGATAGTCGCGAGGGCCATCACTGTTTCGCTGCTGCTGCCGCCGCCTGAAAGCCCGGTGCCGACGCCGGTCCAGGTCGTGCCGTTCCATTTAGCAAGATGATTGAATGTGTTTGGCGGATCAGGCAGATAACCGCCTACATAGAGATCGCCGTTATAAACGGCGACTGCGTTCACGATGCCGTTCGAGAAAAACCCGAGCCTTGTCCACGTCGTCCCGTCAAACTTGGCTACATGCGAATTTTGTTGCCCGGTGAGGATGATCGAACCGCCGACGTACATATCGCTGCCGGAAAACGCGATCGAGGTGACATTCGTGTTCGCCGCTGTCCCGAGCGAGGACCAGGACGAGCCGTCCCATTTAACGATGCCGACACTCGGCCCCGCGGTCAGGGCGACAAAGCCGCCCGCATAAAGTGCTCCGCCTGATACGGCCAGCGACCTGATCTCGCCCGCCGCAATCGGGAGGGCCGAGTATGACGTCCCATCCCACCGAACAATGCCGGTTGCGGGTGATCCGTCGCTGACCGAAAAGCTGCCGCCGACGTAAACGTCGCCCCCGTAAACAGCGACCGAACGGACAATATGAGTTCCTCCGCCGAGGCCGTTACCGAGGCGTGTCCACGTCGTACCGTTCCATTTGGCTACGTTTCGAGCCATGCCGTCCGAAACCGCGACGTTAAAATCGCCGCCGACATAAACGTCATTACCGGAAACAGCGATCGCGTTAATCCGGCCATTGATACCTGAGCCGAGAGCTGACCACGCCGTGCCGTTCCATTTGGCGATGCCCTTTGCCGGCATACCCTGGATCGATGAAAACTCACCGCCGACGTAAATATTCCCCAGACCGTCCGATACGACCGCATTGATCTGATCATCGGCGCCGTTTGTTGTAAACGTCGTGTCCCATCCGTCATTGCAGCCGGTGGGCAAGGCTCCCGCCGCGATCAACTTTTCGACATCGGCAACGCCCGCGGATCGGCCCGTCTGTCCGATCACGCTTGTAGCAGTGACGATCTGCAGAGACCAAAAAATTACGAGCAAAACACAGTATTTGAACGGCTTCATTTCAAGTTCTCCTAATCGGTGCGAACAGTCGCTATGGAGGGACGTTTTAACTTCAATATATCGCTCGCGGCAAGCCTGAGTCAACGAATTGGAGATAGAAGGTGGTCCGATAGGGCGCCGTGCGCTAATCTTCTACTACCATTACTACTATGACCGTGCTTCACGGACGTGCCGTCCAAAGACCACAAGGGGAGATGGTTCAATAAATGAATGACCATAATTCGGGCAACTGGTTAACAGAACGTGCTCATTCCGCAATGTTGGAGAACGGCTTTGAGCCCGAGTTTTCGGCCGCGGTGATCGAACAGGTGGACGCGGTCCGGGCGAATGGCGGAGCGTTACCGCCGCCGTCGATCCGCGACATGCGTTCGACGCTCTGGTCGTCGATCGACAATGCGAGGTCGCGTGACCTTGACCAGATCGAGTGGGCCGAAATGTTGCCGGACGGCGATATTCGGGTTCTGGTGGGCATCGCCGATGTCGATGCGGCCGTTGGCAAGGGCTCGCCGATCGATCGTCATGCCGCACAAAATACGGTGACCGTCTATACCGAGAGCAAGATCTTTCCGATGATGCCTGAGGAACTTTCGACTGACCTCACATCACTTAACGAAGGGGTTGACCGGCTGGCGGTCGTAGCGGAGATGGTCGTCAAGGAAAATGGCGATGTGCCGCAGAGCACGTTCTTCCGTGCGCTTGTCCGCAACCATTCCAAGCTTGCCTACGAAGACATCGGCCCGTGGCTTGACGGCGTCGGCGAAGTGCCTGAAAAGGTCGCCCGCACTAACGGCCTGAAAGAACAGATCGAGGTGCAGCAGCAGGCGGCCGTTCGCCTGCAGAAATACCGGACGGCGAAGGGCGCTCTGGCGTTTGAATCGATCGAGTCCGCGGCCGTGGTCGAGGACGGGCAGATCAAAGGGATCCGCTCGGTCGACCCGAATGCGTCGCGAAAGCTGATCGAAAATTTCATGGTCGCGACAAATGTCGAGATGGCCGAATTTCTGGAGAACAGCGGAGCGTTGTCGCTGCGGCGCGTCGTCAAGACGCCCGAGCGATGGGACGGCATAAGGCGGATCGCGGCCGAGCACGGCGAAAGCCTGCCGGAGCAGCCCGATCAACCGTCACTGGCGGCTTTTCTCGAAAAACGCCGCAATGCTGATCCCGAGCATTTCCCGGATCTCTCGCTGTCGATCATAAAATTGATCGGCAGCGGCGAGTATGTCGTGCAGCGCGTCGGCGAGGACGCCGGCGGGCATTTTGGGCTCGCGGTCAATGATTATGCGCACTCGACCGCACCGAATCGGCGATTTACCGATATTGTTGTCCAGCGTTTGGTCAAGGCGGTTATCGAGAACGGGCCGTCGCCGTACACGGCAGACGAACTCGACGCGATCGCCGAACACGCCAATTTACAGGAGCGGGCCGCCCGCAAGGTCGAACGCAAGATGCGTAAGATCGTCGCCGCGACCGTGATGCAGAGACACATCGGCGAGACATTTCAGGCGATCGTCACCGGCGATACCTCGGCCGGCGTCTTTGCCCGGATTTTGCGGCCGCCGGTCGACGGCCGTATCGTACGGGGCGAGCAACGGCTGGATGTCGGTGACAAGGTCACGGTCCGCCTGCTGTCGGCGAACCCGCATAACGGTTTTATCGACTTTGCGGCGATCTGACGGAAATTGCGGCGGGTTTCAACTCGCGGTCAAATTGGCTAAGATGATTGTAGAGGTAAATATATGTCCACCGAGAAAGAAAACAGGCCAGGTTTGAAAGACAGCATCACCGGCCTCGGACAGAAGATAATCGGCGAGATCGAAACGATCGGCGGCGTGCTGACGGGCGACCCGAACACGCAGGCCGAGGGTGAGTTTAATGTCGAGGTCGGCGATATTCGCGAGGATCTGGAAGAAACAGGTGTCGAAGCCGACGAAGAATGAAACCTGCAACAGAAATGAAACAATTTGTGCTTCCGCGGAGAATGCAGGGGCTGCAGCCGACGCTGATCCGTCAGTTTTTCGAGCGTGCACTGCCCGGGTCGATCAATTTCGGACTCGGCGAACCTGATCTGCCGACACCGCAGTTCCTGCGTGACGAGGCCGCCCGTATTTCTGCCGAAGAGCAGAACGGCTATACGTCGCATCCGGGCCTGCCGGCACTGCGCGACAAGATCGCCGAACAGTATCCGCACCTCGAACTGCCGCGAACGGGCGTCGTCGTAACCTGCGGCTCGCAGGAGGCGATGACCGACGCATTTATGTGCGTGGTCGACGAGGGTGACGAAGTGCTGCTGCCGGACCCGAGTTTTCCGGCGTACGACGCCTGTACACGCATCGCTCAGGGCGTTCCGGTGTATTACAAGATGCCGGCGGATGGTGATTTTGCGTTTGATATTGAACATTTCAAAGCTCAGATCACCGATCGGACTAAGGCCGCGGTCGTCATCTCGCCGTCAAATCCGACGGGCAAGATCATGACCGAGCAGAACCTTCGCGATATCGCCGCCGCCCTCGACGGCACGGGCATCTGGCTGATCTCGGACGAGATCTACAGCGATCTGTATTTCGGCGAACGCCCGCACTCGGCAAGCGAGTTTTACGACAAGACAATTATCGTCAGCGGACTTTCCAAGTCGCTTTCGATGACCGGATGGCGGCTCGGTTGGGCGGCATGTAAGGACGCCGAGGTCATCAACGCTATTCAGGTGCTGCACGGCTTTAATACGGTCTGCACATCGACCATCACGCAAAAAGCCTCGCTGATCGCCTGGAGCGATGAGGCTGAGGCCGCGAAACAGCACGCCCGCGAGGTATACAAGGCCCGCGGCGAGTTTCTCGTCGATCTGTTTGAGACGGAACTCGGCCTGCACGCGACATCACCCGAAGGGGCGTTTTATACGATGTTGGACGTCCGCAGCGTCGGTGACGACATCGAGGTCGCCGAAAAATGTCTGCAAAACCGCGTTGTGACCGTGCCGGGCGTCGCATTTGGCCAAGAGGCGAAGGGCTTCCTGCGTATCTCGTTCTGCAATACCGAAGAAAAGATGGCCGAAGGCGTGCGGCGAATGAAAGAGGCACTTATCAGCTAAATTTCCCGGAACTACTGACGCTAACGCCGAATTGCCCGATGCAGGGCTCATTTAGCGTCTGTTGGAGTTTCTTGATTATTTTGAGTATCTTTGCGCGCTTTCCAGTTGGGATCTGATCTGCTGGAGTTCCGAGCGGCGTTTGGCGTTGTCGGGGACGGCGGCGGCAAGTTTTTCAAAGATCGGGAGAGCGTTTTGAAAATTCGTGAGAGCTTCGGCCGAGTCCTTTTTTGCGGCCGCGATCTCGCCTTTGCGTGTGAAGGTCATCGCCAGGTCTTGTTGCCAGTCGAGGTTTAGCGGATCAAAGTTCGTCAGCTGAACGAAGACGGCGTGGGCCTGTTCGTAGTTCTCAGCGGCACGGGCGCGGTCGTTCTTCTGCACATGGGCGTCGCCCAAAAATCGCTGAGCATTAGCGATACGGTGGAGCATCATCAGATTCTCCTTGTCTTTCGCAAAAATACTGCGGTAGCTGGCGAGAGCGAGCGTGAGGTGTTCGATCGCGACGTCAGCGAGGTTGTTGCGGGCCATCGCCTTGCCAAATTCGAGATGAGCATCGGCCAGAGAATACGCAACGCCCACGCTTTCTTTGTCAGCGGCAAGGATCGCGGTCTGTATATCGATCGCTTCGCGAAAATTTCCCTGAGCTTCGGGAATATTGCCCATTTCGCTGAGGATCACGCCGTACCAGATATGTGCGCCGCTTAGATCGTGACGAAAATCGATGTTGTTCGGGTCACGTATGGCGAGTTCCTTTTCTATATCGAGCCATTGCTTGTAATCTTCGAAAGCCTCCTGGGTTCGCCCCATTTCCTTTTTAACGAACGCGATATAAGACAGAACGATCCCGACGGAACGCCTCGCTCTGTTGTTCTCCGGATCTTCGGCTGACAATTCGCGGTAAATGGCCAGTGAGGATTCGTAATCGGCCAGAGCATCACCAAGAGCGCCGCTTCGGACGATCGACTGGCCCAGCATTGCGTAACTGCGTGCGAGTTGCCGTCTAGTGTCGACATTTTGCGGATCACCGATAACGAGTTGATTCAACACGTCGACCGACTGTCGGTAATGCTCCCGAGCTTCTCCGATCTTGCCGCTCGTCATCAGTACATTCCCGACGCTCTGATGGCTGACAGCCACGTCGAGAGCGTTTTTGGCGTTCGGTCTTTCGGCGTTGATCTCCTGACGAAGAGCCAACGCCTTTTGCTGACTTAGCGCCGCTTCGGATGTCTTGCCGGCGAATGGACGAAAGAGTTCGGACTGAATTTCGCCGATCTTTTCGTACGCCGTCGCCAATTCGCTCTTGAGCTCAATATTCCCCGCAGATTCGGCGGCTAATTTGTCGAGATATTCCAGGGCACGAGCAACCAGAAGCTCGCGGGCCTTTACGGGGCTCCGCATGATCTCCTCATTTATCTCGAACATGAACGAATTAGCGAGGGCACGCACGTCATTGAAACGAGCTTCGGCTTTTTCGCGTTCGATGTTGGCCTTTCGGGCTTGATAGGCCGTCGTGATGATGCCGACGAACAAGATAACAAAAGCCAATGCCGTCGCACCGACGAACAACCTATTGCGCTTGGCAAACTTTTCGGCGCGATAAGTCCATTTGTCCGGACGGGCAAAGACGGGCAGGCCCTTCAGATAGCGAGCGACGTCTTCGGAAAACTGTTCGACCGATGAATAGCGGCGTTCGGGCTCCTTTTGCAGGGCTTTGAGCACGATATTGTCGAGATCGGCGTTCAGTGGTCTTTGATCTTTGGTCTTAGATCTTTGAGTCGTCACTGACGGTGCAGCCGGAGTTGTGTTTGATGCCGTTTGTATTATCTCTCCGATGTTCTTGTCGTCGAATTTGAACGGCCGGGAGCCGGTTAGGAGTTCGTACAAAATGACGCCGAGACTGTAAATATCGGTTGAGGTCGAGAGGTCTTCGCCGCGTATCTGTTCGGGCGAGGCGTAGTCAGGTGTGAAAGCGAATGTTTGAGTCCGCGTTACATCGCCCTCGGTTTTGACCAGTTTCGCGATCCCGAAATCGAGCAGTTTTGCCTTGCCGTCTCTTGTGATGAGAATGTTCGCGGGCTTGAGGTCGCGGTGGATGACAAGCTTCTGGTGTGCAAACGAAACCGCCGCACATACCTCGCGAAACAGGTCGAGACGCTGATCGAGTGCGAGATCGCCAGCATCTGCGTACGCGATCAACGGCGTTCCCTCAACGTACTCCATAACGAGGAACGGCAGGCCGTCATCGGTCGTGCCGCCATCGATCAAATGAGCGATATTCGGATGTTTCAGCGATGCCAGGATCTGGCGTTCGGTGACAAAGCGGCGCTGAATCTCCGTTGAATCGAGACCACGCTTTATCAGCTTGAGAGCGACCTTCTGCTCGAACGCCCCGTCAGCACGCTCAGCCAAATATACACGGCCCATACCGCCCGAACCGATCAGTTGGTCGAGCCGATAGTTCCCGATCTTTGTCCCGATCAGCTTGTCTTCGGCCGGGCCGACGTGATCTACGGCACGAGTCTCCAGGGCCTCGGCGGCGGCCAATTCGTTGAGTAACGAGACGACCTCAGCTTTCAATTCCAAGTCTTCGCCGCACGCATCTGCGACAAACTCGATGCGACCTTCGGTCGGCATTTCGACCGCGTCTTCGAGTATGTGCTTCACTTTTTGCCAGCGTTCGCGGTCCATAATTTGGGAGGTTAATTTGCGGTCGAAAGTGTACGGGAAAGGAAAAGTTTCGCACTCGACCATTCACGCTTAACGGTCGCGGGTGAGATCTGCAGAACCTCTGCGATCTCGTCGACATTGAGCCCGCCGAAGAACTTCATCTCAACGATACGTGCTTGCCGCTCGTCCAGTGATTCGAGTTTGGTCAATGCCTCATCTACCGCGATCACATCGAGCTGTTTTCGGTCGCCGAAATCGACCGCACCGTCCAACGTAATACGCGTTCGCGATTCGCCGCCGCGTTTCTGGCTGTTGTGCCGCCGAGCGTGGTCGATCAGTATTTCTCGCATCAGTCGTGCGGCAACACCAAAAAAGTGAGTTCGGCTCTCAAAATCGATCGAGTTCTGCTTGGATAGACGGAGAAACGCCTCATGAACAAGAGCCGTCGGCTGAAGCGTGTGGTCCGATCGTTCGCGGCTGAAATAGCCGCCGGCGATCTTGCGCAACTCATCGTAAACCATTGGAAACAAGACCTCGAAATTCTCGTCGCCGCGTGATCTAAGGTCGGTCAAGATCTGAGTGATCGGACTATTGTCCGATGGTTCTGACATAGGCAATTAGAAACACAGAATAGTTGCACTACTCCGAAAGGGCAAATCTTTTTTAGAAAAATATGAGCCCATATTCCGAACTTTTTCGCACGTCAGTTATACAGAAATATTTTTTGCGGGGAGCTTCGGCGCGCAGGGGCCGTTAATGACAATGAAAAAGAAGCTTTACTTGGCGTTGATACTGACCGTGCTAATGTTCTCAGGTACGTACGCTTGGCGGTCAGAACCTTTTATCCTACTAGGTGATCAAGCCGACTTGAGCGAGAGTGCGATCTTCGGCTCTCCTGATTACAATGCGGTCGCCGAGTTTAGTGTCACACCGCGCACACCGACGAGCATCTGGCACTATGGGAAAACGTCGGGTCCGACGAGCAACGTTTTTGAGGCATTTCCCGATACAAATACTTATGCGCCGTGCAGCGGAACGCCGGGCTCAGGAACAGCGTTTCAGGAATGGAGAAATAACTCAGCTGCATTGCCGCAATTAGGTCTCAATGTAAGTGGATCCATATTCGTCTGCGGAACTCTGCGAGTGCCGACTGACGCGATCTATTTACATCCCGGGCCCGACGGATCAAGAGCCGTGTTGCGTTGGCGAGCACCCAGCGATGGCACCTATCAGGTTGGCGGCGTCTTTCAAGGGCTAGACTCTACCGGTTCGCGCGATGTTTATATCTTCGTCAATGGAACGGCCATTTGGGCAACGACTCCGATAGTCAATGGGCTTGAACAGAAGCCATTTGATTTAACGGTGCCGATGCTGGCCGGCGAGTTTATAGATTTTCATGTTGGTGCGAACGGCGGCTCAAATTATGACGCGACTGGACTGTCGGTCTCTATTCGTCAGCCCGTTACCGCTTGCGCGACTGTTCCGGCTGATATTAGGGCAAACATTCTTGCCGAAAATTCGCCGATCGACGTTCAGAGCGTAAACACGAGAGCCTCGCTTGTCGGCGACGCGAAATATACGAATGCTGGTAAGGTCGGACGCTCTTTCGAATTTGATGGAAACGGTGATTACGTTCGCATCGAGGACAATGCCGCACAACGACCGGCAAATGCTGTGACAGTCGAGGGTTGGTTCAAATTTGACTCGACGGCCGGACTGATCTCGTTGGTCTCAAAGCCGCTGCGTAATAGCGCCTGGAACTCATTCACGTTGTTCATGAACGGCGGTACATTGCGTGGATTTGTGGCTAACCCGGGGCAGTACACGCAGTTTAACTCCGGTTTTTCGCCGCAATTGGGCGTTTGGCATCATCTCGCTTTTACTTACAACTATAGTGGCGGGATCGCTACCGGCAAGCTCTACGCTAACGGTGTCGAAGTAACGACCGGGCAGGAAGGCTCGGTAAATCTGCCGCTTTACTACGACGCGGATCCTTATCCATTGCTGATCGGCGGCGAGTTTGAGAACAACGGCCCGGCATTCTTCCTGGACGGCCAAGCGGACGAGGTCTCGGTATACGGCCGAGCTTTGAGCTCATACGAAATGATCGACATCGTTCAGCAGGGAAGTTTTGGTAAATGCCCGCCGGCGAACTCGGCTTCGGTTCCCGACGGTCTGGTGTCGTGGTATTCCGGAGAAGGGAATGCTTTCGATTCAAAGTCGAATAATCATGGAGTGATGCAGAATGGTGCGAGCTTTGCTAATGGCCGCGTCGGACAATCAATGTCGTTCGATGGCATTGATGATCAGTTCGTAGCACCGGATTCAAATAGCCTCGACATCATTGGTGATCTAACGATCGAAGGCTGGATAGAGCCCTCTTCGAATCCAGCGTTCAGCCATATTGTTTCGAAACGAAATCTGAACAATGCCGACGCCGAATTTGACCTTCTTCGTCAATCCGACGGCAGGATCCGATTTTCGTCAAAGAGTTCGGGTACGGATAATTTCGTAATCTCAACCGGAGCGGCTGCGACAGGTGTATTTACACATGTGGCGGTGACCATTGAGGGCAGCACCCTCAAATTTTACATCAATGGTGCTCTCGATTCGACACATTCGTACGGATTTTCCAGGATCGCAACGTCGGGAAGTTTGACAATAGGAACCGCCCAGGCCACAGCATGCGGAGGTAGCGGGTTCTGCGAATATTTTGCAGGCAAGATCGACGAGTTGTCCCTTTACAACCGCTCGTTGACGGCAAATGACATTTCCTCGGTCGCAGTCGCTGGACAAAGCGGCAAACGAAAGCCGTCCGCAATTGCTTCTCCGGAGAATCAGATCGCATGGTTCACCGGCGATGGCCATTCACGCGATATGACCGGAAATACTTCGACAGGCACGCTTGTTGGGGATACGACGTATCGCGTCGGCCGCGTCGGCCAAGCATTTAAATTCGATGGAAACGGCGACGTTGTAACCACGCCGGACAGCCCAACTTGGGATCTTGGCACCGGCGATTTTGCCATTGAAGCATGGATAAACACTCCCAGTGGAACCGGAGTTCAACGTATCATTTCCGCCGGTGCAATGTCCGACGGAGCCAATAATCTTTGGTCACTCGGTTATGGCGATATTTGTGCGTGGGGCTGTAATCAACGCATCAACCTCGCAGTTTATAACGGCGGGGGTTATTCGGATTTTTCATCCGACATTATTCAGATCCGTCCTAATACTTGGCACCACGTTGCTGTTACCAGGTCTACAACGGCTTTCACATTTTATTTTGATGGAGTAGCCGTCGGAACGAGACCCGTTGGTGCGGGATTCGCCCTCAATGGCGGCAGCACAGGTGCGATAATCGGCGCAAGATATAACGGAAATCCGGGTGATAGATTCGAGTTTGCAAACGGCATGCTCGACGAGATCTCGCTTTACAGTCGTGCAATAACCGATGGCGAAGTTGCGTCGATCTATGTTGCCGGCAAGTCCGGAAAGTCGAAACGCAAGCCGACCGCGACGGGTACGAACGTCCACACCGAGCTTTCTGACGCAACGGTGACATTTGCAAGTGTCTTGGCCGATGGGACTACATCACAGAACAATATCGACCTCGGCATGATGCCGCCGCTGCCTTCGACCGCTACCTATACCGGCCTCGGTTACAACATCTCATCGACCGCGACGTATCAAAGCGGCCTCGCGGACGATATGAAGGTGTGCTTTAACATTCCCTCGCTCGCCGACACCCCAACGGCGGCACTTCGGGTGCTGCAATTGGTTGGAAATACCTGGATCAACCGCACGGCAAGCGGTAATACTCACGCCAATTTCTGCACGGATAATGTCTCGTCGCTTTCGCAGTTCGTGATAGTTCAAGATAGCGGAACTCAGCTCTACACGGCCTCAGGCCGCGTAACTAACTCAAACGGCTTTGGGATCAGTGGCGTTTGGGTGCAGCTCAGCGACGGCGTTACCGTTTTTGGCAATGTTCCGACGGATGCAAACGGCGATTATGCGTGGACGAATCTTGTCGGCGGCGAAAGCTATACCCTGACGCCGATCCTGGCGAACAACACATTCACGCCCGCGACGCGCTCATTGCCTAATGTCTCTGCCAACGTCGTGAACGCTGACTTCGTAGCGGCTCCGACGAGTCAATGTCTCGCAGCCAATTACGAATTTAACAATGACTTGAACAGCACAGGCGTTACGGCACCTGCGCTGTCGTACATCGGCACGGGACAAACATTCGCGGTTGAAACGGTAAACGGTGTTTCGAGGCCTGTTTTGACCTATACAGGCGGCAATGCCGTCGAACTGCGTCCGACGTCGGGCGTAATTCCTTCGAATCAATACGAGATCACGATCGTTACGAAATTCAATCAGACGTACAGCTACAACCGCATTCTGGATTTCAAAGACGGAAGCGATGCCGGAATTTACGTGACGTCCGGCATGCTGACGTTCTACGGTGCAGGTGCGTCCGGGCCGCCGTCGGTCGGGCCTGGAGTTTGGGTCGAGTTGAAGTTTACCCGAACGGCGGCTGGAATCTTCACTGCGTACGTCAACGGTGTTCAACAGTTCTCGTTCAACGACACCGGCGGTGCCGGGATAATTGGCCCGACAGGTGCGCTTCGGTTCTTCAAGGACGACGGAAATGAGCATTACGGCGGTGCGATCGCAAAGATCCAGCTTTCTGCCGGCGGTTGCGGATCGACGCATTCGATCGCCGGAAACATCAATGACGGTACCAACAACATGAGCGGCGTATCGGTCGCGTTGTCGGGCGGGGCCAATGCCTCGACCACAACAGATGCGAACGGCAATTACTCGTTCGCAAACCTGCCGAGCGGCCTGAATTATACCGTCACGCCGACCGTGGCAAACTATACATTCACGCCGCCGACACGAACGTACAACGCACTGGCGGCCAATGTGACCGACGCCAATTTCACCGGAGCGAGTTCGTGTACATTCACCGCCGATCCCGATTTCTCGCAGTACAGTGCGGCAGCGGGTAATGGCTCGTTCAATATCGTGACACAGCCCGGTTGCCAATGGACGGCGGCTCCGGATACTAACAGTTCGCCGTGGGTGACGCTGACAAGTTCCGGAACCGGCACCGGAAACGGAATGGTCAGCTACTCGGTTGCCGCAAACACCAATATCCTGCGTATCGGGCAAATAAACGTCAATGGCAATGCCGCTCACTCGATCGGTCAGCAGACCGGCACGGGCACTTGTCCGACCGTTACACCGATAACCTATGGAACGATCATCAACGATGCGTTGGCTAACAGCGATTGCGACCTGAGCGGGCGATTTGCTGACCAGTATTCGTTCAGCGGAACTATGGGCGACCGCATTATGATCCGGCTCAGTTCGTCGGATTTTGCCGAATCGGTCATTCTCCACAACTCGGCAAACACCGCGATCTACACGGTCGCGACCGGCGGAGCTGCGGGCGACGCTCGAGTGCCGAATAGCTACGGGTTCTTTACGCTGCCTGCGACCGGAACGTACATTATCTCGGCGTCGCGTTGGGGCAATGGCGGTTCGCCGACAGGGAATTACACGCTGACGCTTCATTCCGATCGAACAGTTCCGGGCGTTACGCCGCCAAGCGGGCTCATCGGCTGGTATGCGGGCGAAGGCGATACTCGCAATCAGCAGAGCAACAGTCCCGGCACATTTAACGGAACACCGACATACTTGACCGACTATGCCGGACAGTCATTCAGCATGAACGGTACCGACCGCTACGTCGAGGTCCCGTCTGCCACTGAGCCGTTCAACGTCTCGTCGCTTAGCGTGGAGGCTTGGGTCAATACGACCACGACAGCGAGCGTTCGAACGATCGCGTCGAAATTCGACGGTGCGGGCGGAGCAAGCTGGTCGCTCGATATGGAACCAGGCGGAGCGATGATCTTTACCGTTTACGATGGAACGACCGCCAATTTCCGTGCCGTCCGAACATCAGGGGCCGCAGCGTTCCTGACCGCGAACGAATGGAAACACGTTGCCGCGACCTTCGACGACACGACCCAGGCGATCACGATCTATGTCAACGGTGCTGACGCCGGAACGCTTGTCGCAGGTTCGGCATCGAGTATCGGTGGGGTTGGCCAGAACAGCGTGCCCTTACGGATCGGCGCGAAGTCTAACGGCTCAATTCAGGGCTATTGGCAAGGCCGTCTCGATGAGGTGTCGATCTACAACCGGGCCATAACTCACGACGAGGTCAAATCGATCATCGACGCGGGCCGCATCGGCAAGATCAAGCAAGCGTCGCTTAACAACCAGACAACAGCGGCGCTTGGCACATCGACGATCAACTTTGCCGTGGCAACGACCGGCACAGCGACCGAGACGCCGATCGAGGCGGCCGCACTGCCGGCACCATTGCCGACAGGCCAGGGCCTGCATCTTGCATTCAATATCTCGACGAACGCTCCGTTCACGGGAAATGCGACCGTCTGTTTTGCAGTGCCGACGGTGACGCCGGCCGAATTCGCCGGGCTCAAGGTATATCACCTCGAAGGCGGCGTTTGGGTCGATCGTACGGCTCCGGGCAATGTCTGTCCGACGCTGTGTGCTCTGACGCCGTCGTTCTCGCCGTTTGCGATCGCGAAGCCGTTGGCTCCAACATCATCGAGTGCAAATGTCAGCGGCCGCATCCTGACGGCCGATGGCCGAGGGATCAATAATACTATCCTGACGCTTTCGTTGGCCGACGGTCTGGTGCTCCGAACCAGAAGTTCGTCGTTAGGCTATTATCGTTTCGACAGTGTCGATTCGGGCCAAACCGGCGTTTTGTCGGTCCACTCGAAGCGGTTCACATTCGCCACGCCAAATCGTGTGATAGCGATTTCCAACGATCTCAGTGAGGTCGATTTCATTGCCGAACCGTAATTGACTCCCAATTCGGCGGGGACGGACGGGCCGCTCAGGCGGCTCGTCCTTTTTGTTTGCCCGCTTGTGCGTTAGAATCTGACCTTGGAATCACTATGGCAAAGGTCTATCGCGTAGGAATACTTGGTGCAACGGGCACGGTCGGGCAGCGTTTTGCACAGCTTTTGGAGCATCATCCGCAGTTTGAGATAACGGCGATGGCGGCGTCGGACCGTTCTGTCGGAAAGCCTTATTCTGAGGCTTGTGCGTGGAAATTGCCGGGCAATATCCCGTCCGGCGTCCGCGATATCGTCGTCCAGCCGATCGAGCCTCCGCTTGATTGCGATATTGTATTCTCGAGTCTGCCGGGCAGTATCGCCCGCGAGACCGAACTGGCATTCGCCAGGGCCGGTTATCCCGTCATCTCTAATTCGTCGGTCTATCGTATGGACGAAGATGTGCCGCTGCTGATCGCCGAGGTCAACCACGATCACGTCGGGCTGATCGAAAAGCAACGTGAACGACGCGGTTTCGGCACGGGCTTTATCGTTACCAATCCAAACTGCGCGGTCGTATCGTTCGCTCCGCCGCTGGCCGCATTGCATCGCAGATTCGGCGTCGAATCGTGTGTCGTCACGACGCTGCAAGCGATCTCAGGGGCAGGTTATCCGGGCGTTGCCTCGCTCGACATCACCGACAATGTCTTTCCGTATATCGCCGGCGAAGAGCCAAAGGTCGAGATCGAGGCTCAGAAGATATTGGGCGTGATGACGGCGAACGGTATAGAGAAAGCTGATTTCGCGGTCTCGGCGCAGTGTTTCCGCGTCAACGTCGTCGATGGCCATATGGTCTCGGTCCGCGTCGATCTGAAGGAGACCGCTACGCTCGAAGAGGTCGTCGCCGCCATGCGCGAATTTCCCTCGCTCGATCTGCATTCGTCGCCGTCGCAGTTTATCGAAGTCACCGACGAGCCTTCGCGTCCGCAGACACGCCTCGACCGCGATAACGGCAACGGCATGACCGTCACCGTCGGCCGCGTCTTCCCCGACACCGTTTTCGACTACAAATTCGTCAGCCTCAGCCACAACACCGTCCGCGGTGCCGCCGGTTCCGCGGTGTTGAATGCAGAGTTGTTAATTGACAGAGGGGTGATTTAACGCAGAGTACGCAGCGAACGCGGAGGTGAAGGCAGGTTCTGTTTTCTCCTCTGCGGCCTCAGCGGTCTCTGCGTTGAAATGGAACTACATGATCGAGAGATATACATTGCCGGAGATGGGGGCTGTTTGGGCACTCCATAACAAGTTTCAGAAGTGGCTGGATGTTGAGATCGCTGTGTGCGAGGTGCATGCGGAGGACGGGACGATACCGGCGGACGCTTTGGTGGAGATCAAGCGACACGCGGCGTTTACGGTCGAGCGAGTCAATGAGATCGAGAAAACGACCGACCACGACGTGATCGCTTTTACGACGAATCTGGCTGAGAATATCGGGCCGGCGTCGCGATTTGTGCATTACGGGCTGACTTCGAGCGACGTTGTGGACACGGCGAATGCGTTGCTGCTGAAAGAATCGTGCGACATTCTGCTCGCCAAGGTCGATGCGTTAATGGACGTGATCAAACGGCGTGCGTATGAGTTCAAGGACACGCCGCAGATCGGGCGGACGCATGGGATTCACGCCGAACCGACGTCGTTCGGGCTGACTTGGGCGTTGTGGTACGAGGATTTTAAGGCGAACCGCGAGCGATTGGTAAATGCTCGTAAGGCAGTTTCAAAAGGCAAGATCTCGGGTGCCGTCGGTGCGTTCGCACATCTGTCGCCGGACGTTGAGCGACGTGTCTGCGAACGCTTAGGCATCGAGGCGGCGAGGGCTTCGACGCAGGTCATTCAACGCGAATCGTACGCTGAATATATGTGCACGCTAGCGATCATCGCTTCGAGTTTGGAGAAGATCGCTCTGCAGGTGAGGCATTGGCAGCGGACGGAGGTTCGCGAGGCTCAGGAGGCGTTCAAGAAAGGCCAGAAAGGCTCGTCGGCGATGCCTCACAAGCGAAATCCGATACTGTCGGAGCGTATCTGCGGCATGGCGAGGACCGTTCGTGCGAACGCGATCGTTGGATTAGAGAATGTCGCTCTGTGGCACGAACGCGATATCTCGCATTCTTCGGCAGAACGAATTGTGCTGCCTGATTCGTCGGCGACGCTTGATTATCTGCTTGCTAAGGCGACTTCGTTGCTCGATACGCTCGTAGTTTATCCAGAGAATATGCTCAAGAACCTTGAGCTGACACGCGGGCTTGTGTTCAGCGGGCAGTTGATGCTGGCACTTACGCAAAAAGGCGTGACTCGTGAGGACGCATACGTTTACACTCAGCGAAACGCAATGAAGGTTTGGGACGAAGGCGGTGAATATTCCGAGCTTGTAAAAGGCGACGCGGACATCTCATCGCATTTGTCTGCAGATGAGATCGCCCGCGTCTTTGACCTGAAACACTATCTACGTAATGTAGATCGCGTTTTCGAACGAGTTTTCAGTTAGTTCGACCAACCGTCGGCCATGTTGCCGATGATCGGGAGCTTGAAGATCTGTCCCTGGAACGCTTTGACGGCCGTAAAGATGACCGCGACGAGCATAACCAGACCGAAGACCAACATTACGAGACCGATCAGCATCGCCAACATTCCCGAATTGGCAGCGGCAGCGATGCCGGCCAGGATCTGAACCGCGATACCGACGACCAGGCCGGTTGCCGACAGCAGGACCGACTGAAACGCGTGAAAGCGGGCCAGTTTGTTGGTTTTGTCGGTAACGATCACGATGATGCTGTAGATGAGGCCGAGGGCACACACCAAATTTCCGACGTAGCAGAGCAGAGCTCCAACGTTCGCATCAAGTCCAAGAGCGGTCTTTCCACCGTTATTATCCATATACTTTTAGTAATCTCCTTTGAAGGGTTTGGTTTAGAAACAATTGCGTGTCCGAAAATTTACGTGAAATCTAACACAAGACGTTGATAAAGACAAGAATTTGCGTAACAATCTAAAATTTATTTTGGTACGGTCATCAGGTGCAATAAATGAAAGCAAAGGTATACGTCACGCTAAAATCCGGAGTGCTCGACCCGCAGGGCAAGGCCATCCAACATTCTGTCGAATCGCTCGGGTACCGCGGCATCGCTGATGTCCGCCAGGGCAAGTACTTTGAGATCGCCGTCGATCCCGAAATATCCGAGGCAGAAGCACGTTCAAGTATTGAACGGATAGCGGCGGATGTGCTTGCAAATCCGGTGATCGAAGATTTTCGTGTGGAGATCGATAGTTGATCGTCGCTCATCGATCGTTGTTGGTTGTTCGTTGTTCGTTGCATTAGAGTTCTGAACTGATCTTTAAGTTTCGATTATGAGCTAGACAAATTTTGAGAATCTGCGGGTTTACGTGTTGTCTGAGGAACTGGCGGATGTTATCTGGGAGATCTCTTGCGTATGGCCGCATTTTGATCGGGATACGGTCGGAAAGCAGATCGTCAGATCCGCTGACAGTGTCGGAGCAAACATTGCGGAGGGCACCGGCCGATACGGCATCCAGGACAACAAAAGGTTCGCGTACATAGCGAGGGGCTCGCTAAATGAAACAAAACACTGGCTCAGACGGGCTTATAAGCGCAATCTTTTGAAGGAGGACGAGATCCAAAGGCTAATGCCGATCTTGGACGAACTCGGCCCCAAATTGAATGCTTACATAAAGTCGATCAAGCCCGTTGCGGTTGAAAAACAACGAACAACCGACAACGAACAATGAACACACTATGAAATTTGGGGTTATCGTATTTCCCGGATCCAATTGCGACCATGACGCTTATCACGTCGTGTCTAAGCACGTCGGTCAGCCGGTGGATTTTGTTTGGCATAAGGAAACCGACCTGAGCAGCTTTGACGCGGTGATCGTGCCCGGCGGATTTTCGTACGGCGATTATCTGCGGTGCGGTGCTCTCGCCCGGTTTTCGCCGGTGATGCAGGCCGTCAAACAGTTTGCGGCTGACGGAAAGTTCGTGTTTGGGATATGCAACGGTTTTCAGATCCTCTGCGAAGCCGGCCTGCTGCCGGGCGTCCTGATGCGTAACGCGGGCCTGCATTTTATCTGCAAGCACGTTGGCCTCAAGCTGGAAAATCCTGACACGCCGTTTACCAGCGAGGTCGACCCGAATAAGGTACTGTCCATCCCGATCGCCCACGCCGAAGGCAACTATACCTGCGATGACGAAACGTTTGCGAGGCTTGAGCAAAACGGCCAGATCGTCTTTCGTTACTGCGACGAAGACGGCAACGTCACCGCTGAGGCAAACCCCAACGGGGCACGGTCAAATATTGCGGGTATCTGCAATGAGCGGCGAAACGTACTCGGTATGATGCCTCACCCCGAGCGTGCGTGCGAGGAACTGCTCGGTTCAAACGACGGCCGCGATATTTTTCGTTCGTTGGCCAGATCCATAGCCGCGGTCGAGGCTGCGGCCTGAACGTAAGGTGACAATTGGTACAAAAAGGGCGGCCGTTTGGGCCGCCCTTTTTTATCTTATACCGCGAGATCGACTAGTTTTTCGCCGATATCTTGATACCGCCGTTGGTGGTGACGACGCGGATCGGGGCACCGCCGCCGTTGATCGCCGTGACGACCCGTTTTGAACGGGTACGTGAATCGCCGCGTTCGTCCTCGGTGGTGACCGCCAGAGCCGGGAGGTCGCTTTTCATCCCGCCGTTAACTGTGCCGGTCTCGAGGTTTGCGGCGTAGTTTGCCGGCAAGATCAGGTTTACACCGCCGTTCGTGGTTTGGACGTCGAGGCCAGAGCCCTTCCACGTCGAGCCCGAAAGCGTGACCCGGACGCCGCCGTTTGTCGTCAAGCCCTTGAAGCTGCCCGCGACATTCTCAAGGTTCAGCCCGCCATTGACCGTTCGCAGGTCGGTGGTTCCGTCGACATCCGCGATCGAGATGCCGCCATTCTTGGCGGTTACCTCGACATTGGTCGAACGCGGCACCAGGATCTGATATGACACAGCCCAGTTGTTTTCGTCGCTGCTTTCGGCCTTTATCGTGCCGTTCGTGTTGATCCTGATCGCCGACGCGGCTGATCTGGCGTCGGCCGCCGAGCTGCCCCATGCCTGAACGCACGCGCGGATCAGGACGTCGGAGCGATCTTCGCCGCGGATCGCGACTCCGCCGTTCTTGCCGGCGTCGACACTGACACCGCTGCCGGCGGCGACGGTCATTTCCCGAAGGTCCGAAACCGAAACGCGGTCGTCAGATGATACGTTGTTATTGGTGCAAAAGCCGGTCTCACGCTGGTACCTGCCCTGCGGCCCCTGGCCAAAAACGGCGGTCGCCGTCAGTCCGATCACGAGAGCGAGTGATGCCGCGGCGATATTCTGCAGATTACGATCTATAAATCTCATTATTACGAAGTCCTCCGGTCGATGTATTGATGTAGAAAAGTTGCTTTCTACGTGTAATACACCGCCGGTGCCGATTTCGTGACAATGATCTAGATAGCGGCGGTCGAACTGCCCGAAACGTTGACCGTCAGGCCGCCGGTCTGGAGCGACCAGTCGAGGACTTTTGCACCGTCGTGGGCCGACAATGCCCGTTCGACATCGCCGCGTCGGCCACGTTCGCAGTAAAACGCGATACAGCCGCCGCCGCCGGCCCCGCAAACTTTTGCGGCGATCGCGCCGTTTGCGAGAGCGGTCTCGATGATCTGGTCCATTTGCGGGGTTGTGATGTTCGGCGAGAGCCGTTTTCGGTTCGGGAAAGCGTTGGCGAGCGTCGTCCCGACGGCGTCCCAGTCGCCGGCGAGAAGCTGCGTCCGCACATCGCGTGCGGTGTCGCGAATGCGGTCAAAAATCTCAATGATCTCGGCGTCGCCGTCGATATGCCGCTTGGTTATCTCCCAGTTATTTGTTCCCGAGTTTCGCGGCTCGCCCGTGTAGCAAACGGCGATCCGAGCCTCGAGCTCGGCTACGTCAACGCCGAGAGCCTCGCGTTCCATCCCGGCCGGGCCGAAATGGATACTTGCAACTCCGCCGTACTGGGCCGAATAGTAATCTTGATAGCCGGTCGGCACCCTGATGACCTGACACTCGACCGCGGCCGCGATCGGGATGAATCGGTCCGGCGTATAACGGTCACCGACTAGCTTATTGAGTGCACCGATACAGGCGATGTTGAGGGTGGACGAGCCCGCAAGGCCCGCACCGGCCGGTGCCTGCGACTCGGTGATCATATGAAATCCGGTTTCCGGACGGAAAAAATAGACGAGCTTTGATAGCAGCTCGAGCCGGGGTTCGTCCTTAAGGCCGGCGATCTCGCCGACGGTGGTCTCAAAGCGCGAACGCTGGTCGATCGACTCCAGGATTATCCGGTCATCGTCACGGGTCTCGATGCGGCACGACGCCATCAGATCGACGGCAAAATTAACCGTTGCCGCACCTTCGTGAAACAAGAAAAGAGGTGGAATGTCGATAGTGCCGCCCGCCAGGTCAACCCTGGTCGGAGCTGAAGATTCGATGATCATATTTAATAAAATCTAGCCGCAGGCCCTCAATCCTTGTTGTCTGGCTTCGGCGGCTGTTCGCCGTCTCGTTTTAGCTCTTCTTCCAATTCCTCGCGGCTCATTTCGCGCGTCAGGTGCAGCCTTTCGCTGAGGTCATGCAGCTTTTCCTGTGCGACCTCCTCGACGGCGAGAAGCTTTTCTTCGATCTTCTGGATCGTTTCGGGGCTTGCGTCCTCGACCTTTTCTGAGAGCCAGTAACGTTCGATCACGTAAAAAACGATGATCAGGACCATCACGATAAAGAAGAGCGCGATGCCGATGCGTTTATAGTCGCCGATGATCGAGGTGATCGCCCCGCTGAAAAAATAGCCGACGCCCGCCAGCAGCATCACCCACGTCAGACAGCTAATTGCACTGAGCCCCAAAAAGCGCCAAAAGGGCATCTTGCCGACACCGTAAAAGACGCACATCGCGACCCTGATCCCGTAGATATATTTCGAGATGATGATCGCAAACCCGCCAAACTTCTCGATCAGTTTTTCGACGCGCGGCTGGGCGACCTGATAAAAACGATAGTGTTTGGCGTTTTCGTGAAATATCCGGCCAACCAAATATCCGAAGCAATCGCCGACGATGCCGCCGAGCGTGCCGAAAAACAGGACCTTGATAAAACTGTACGATCCGAAAAAGCCGCTGTGGGCCAGAACCCCCGAAATCAGCAGGGTAATATCGCCCTCGACGGTGCACAAAAGGAAAACGGCATATACGCCGTATTGTGCAATTATCTCGTAAAGGGGATGATCCATAGAAATAAGACGGACAAGACAGTCCGTCTCGCTTCGTACCGCATTAGAAAGATTAACTTTCTAAAGGTTTTGAGTCAAAGATAAGTGCCTTTAGAAATGCGGCCTTAAGCCCGAGCGTTGAGCCGAATACCGACCGTCCCGTTCGGCGTCCGGCAAATTACACGGGCCGCCGCCAAACACGGCCGGTCCGGCGTGAGCAAAATCTGCTTTACCTTTTGGGATTTTATCTATAAACTTTTGGCAGTGTAAGCAACCCGTAGTTGGAGGTCGGTCATCATAGCCCAAGAAGAAATTCTACAACCTGGGCAGCGATCTATTAGGTGCGACTATGGAAATAGCCTCAGCGGCGATCGATAAGGAACTCGCCTTTGGGTTTGAGGGTGCTCTGCAGCCCCAGGCCGGTGCGCCTGCGGCGGCTGTAACCGGGACCGAATATTTTGACGCGGATACGCCTGACATCGAGCTTTGCCGCCTGGCGACCGCGGGCAACATTGCGGCCTTCGAACTGTTGTATCAGAAGTACCATCGCCGGACATACAGCCTGTGCCTGCGTATGACCAGCAGCCAGACCGAGGCCGAAGACCTGACCCAGGAAGTTTTCATTCAGCTATTTCGCAAGATCGGCAGCTTTCGCGGTGATTCGGCGTTTTCGACCTGGCTTCACCGTCTAACGGTCAATCAGGTGCTGATGCACTTTCGGCGGCGGAGCGTAAAGAACGAAAAGACCTCAGATGACGGCGAAATGCCGGAACAGACGGTCGCCGGTTCGGCCAACCCGAACAAAATGCAGGTCGTTGACCGGATCGCACTGAAAAATGCCATCGCCGAACTTCCGAACGGTTACCGGCGTGTGTTCCTGCTCCACGATGTCGAGGGTTTTGAGCACGAAGAGGTCGCCCGCATCATGGGCATCTCGGTCGGCACCTCGAAATCGCAGCTGCACAAGGCTCGGCTGAAACTGCGCGGATTGCTGATCAAACAAAAGGATTAACCGACACACGAACAAGGGGAACACGAACAAGATGAAGTTTTGTTCGTGTTTTTTGTGTCAATAGACTGTGAAATAAGGCCTTTAGGGCTAAATTAAAAGTTGCAAAAGGCAACCTAACCGGCAGATGGGTAATCTATTGTAAAGGAATTGTAAATCACCCGATCAACGCGGCTCGTGCGGCGTGAAAGGGTCGGTCATAATGCGGGATCTCAAAGCGTGAATTGCGAAGTTTGTAAAGAGTTGCTGAGTGCCTTTCTGGACAACGAGCTTGACGAGAGTCAGGCCGGCCTTGTCCGGGAGCATTTGGCTGTATGCGCAGACTGCGCGGTCGTTTGCGAAGATCTGTCGGCGATCCTCTTTACCTGCACGGCCGAGGCCGCCGACGATCTGAATCCGTCGAATGCCAAGGCGATGTGGTGCCGCATCAGCAATACGATCGAAAGCGAGATCAAACCGCCGCCGCCCGAGTCGCCGCAGCCCGTAAAGGGCAGATTTTGGAGCCTGTCGCTGCCGCAGCTTGCGTCTGCGGTGCTGGGTATTGCGATAATAAGTTCGCTGCTGACGGTCGTCGGTATCAGAAATTATATGCAGCCGTCGGGCGACGATTTTACGACCCGGTCGGCCGCGACGATGTCCACATTTGAAAAAGTCCTGGCAAAGGTCGGCCTGATCGAGACCCCGCAGCAGTCGCGTGAGCGTCGCCTGCAGGAACAGCGATCGGCGATCGCCTATTGGAACGACCGGGTTCAGGCACGCCGTATGCAATGGGATCGCGTGACGCGTGACGCGTTTGACCGTAATTTGAAGGTTATCGACGAGTCGGTCGAACAGTACACGCACATTTTGCAGCAGGATCCGGATGACGAACTTTCGGTCGAGATGCTCGACGCCGTCATGTCGGATAAAATGAATCTGCTGCGCGATTTTGCGGATCTTTAGTTTTTTGGTGATGTTGGCTGGATCAAACATGCGCTTTAGCCCCGCGGGGGCGGCAAAAACTACGATTCTTCTCTTGATGAGCGTAGTTTTTTTCTTTGCGCTTGCGGGGCCGGCATCGGCGCAGAAAAAGTTCTCAAAAACATATCCCGCCGGACAGAACGTCAGGCTCCAGCTGATGAATCGTTCGGGCACCGTTACCGTCGAGGGATGGAACCGTTCGGATATAAATATCACGGCGACGCTCGAGGCTCCCGCGGCCAACATCGTGCCGCAAAATCTAAGCGGAACGATCGTCGTCAATCTGGTAAAGGACAATCAGGGACGGCCCGAGGTCGGGAACGTCAATTTTACCATCAGGGTGCCATATTACGCTCAGGTCGATATCGAGACGCGCATCGGCAACCTCAACGTCAGCAGCGTCAGCAGCGGGTTGGTGCGGGCCAAGATATCGAGCGAGGGCGACATTACGCTGACCAATATCGGTGCCGCCGCGGTCTCGGCCGAAAATCTGACGGGCGACATTTTTTTCGACGGCGAGATACGGGACGGCGGTAATTATCGCTTTTCCTCGATGAAGGGAAGTATCAATCTTCGCATTCCGGCCAATTCAAACTTTCGGTTCGTCGCGACCGCCCCGTCGACACGCAGCATTTCAATGGGCGATTTTGCCGGCGGTGATCTTAACTATTTGAGCGACGGCCGCCGCGTCGCGGGCCGGTTCGGCTCGGGGGCGGCCACGCTTTCAGTCACCAATCAGCAGGGCGGGATCCGCTTCATTCGCAGATAGTCATTGACCCGCCGGACGCTTTGCGGGTAACATCGCTCAAGTTTCTTTCCGCTCACCTGCAGGAGATCTAATGTCAA
>JBGAOU010000032.1:0-38054 GCA_044221625.1 Pyrinomonadaceae bacterium
AAATCCGACAATTGCCCGGGTATCTCAATACTTGGGTCGGGCAACTCATTTACGAACGGCAATATCACCGAGACTCTCGCGGGATCGACGCCATAATTGAGAAACACTTCCCTCAACTGTTCGTTGACGACGATCACCCGGTCAAACATCCGAAATATAAAGCCCCGAACCGACCAGCGGCGTGCCGACCAGCCCTCTTTCGTTTGCGGATAGCCGCCTGAGTGGAGCGTCAGGACGCTCGGCCCGCGTGAAAAGAGGGCCGAAACGAATGCGAGCCCGAGCACCCGCGAGCTTATCTTTCCGCCGACATGCAAGTGCGTAACGTCTCGCTTTAGCGAGGTTAGGAGCCGGATAAGGGCAAACGGCGACCGCGGATGAAAGACACCGCGTTCTTCGGCAACGCGCGTGCTGCGCGAGGTCGCGATGACCGATGTCTCGTGGCCTGATTCGGCAAGGTCAGCCCGGATCGCAAGTATATTGCGATTTATCCCGCCCTCCGGCGGCGGATATGGCCCGAGCTGAAGAACGTGCATTTTAAAGTGCCTCGTTAATATCGAAATCTACCGGACCGCCGGTCTGCGCTGAGCGGATCATCAACAAACAGCCCAGCGTCGCCCGAACGCCGTCGCGAACCGTGATCGCGGTCTCGTCACCGCTGCGGATGCAGTTAACGAATGACGTCAACTGCTCATCATAACCCTTGGCGGCGAACATCTTTGAGCTGCTTTTGCGGGCTTTCTTTTTTACGGTGAGGCTCTTGAAATCCTCACTCGTCATTCCGACGCCGGGTGCGAATACCTCGACCATCTCACCGCCGGACGATACGCTGCCGACAACCGTATAGATAAAGTTGCCGATCGATCCATCGTCAAACTTGATAGACGCCGCGATATTGTGCTCGCCCATTCCGTATGCCGAGATGCTGACCGGCTCGGCGTCGAGCAGCCAGTGCATCAGGTCGATGAAATGGCACCCCTCGCCGAGGATCACGCCGCCCTGAGCCGCGTCCGCCGCCCAGCCGTTTTGGATGCCCGGCGAGTTCATCCGCGTCGAGATCACGACCGGGCTCGTTCGGCCTTTGAGATTCTGCTTCATTTCGGTATAGAACGGAGCAAATCGGCGGTTAAACCCGACCATTAGCCGCTTGCCGCTCGTTTCGACCGCGGCATTGATCGCACGGCACTCGTCGACGGTTATCGCCATTGGCTTTTCGATAAATACGTGTTTGCCGGCCTCAAGGGCGGCGATCGCCTGTTCGGCGTGATCCTTATGGCGGCTGGCGATGATCACCGCGTGAATGTCTTTGTCACCGAGAATTTCGCCAAGATCCGAGCTGGAATATGACGCCCCGAACCGCTTGGCGTACGCCTTGCCGCGGGCTCCGCTGTTGGAATGCACGGCATGGAGTTTTGCTCCGGCGATCTTGTTTATAGCCGGCAAATGGGCCCATTTCGCCAGATTGCCCGCACCGACCAGAGCAAATCTGATATCGCCGTCCTTTATCGGCTCGGTCGAGACGACGACCTTTCGTTTGGGCGCATACGCGGCAACTGCATCCTCTTCGGAAACCGAAGCATATTTCAGGACGACCGCCAGGCTCTTGGACCCGGCGTCCATCACGGTCGAGTAGGCCTTCGGCGCGTCATCAAGGTCAAATTCGTGGCTGATCAGCGGTTTGACGTTAACCCCGCCGTTGGAAACAAGCCGCAGGAACTCTTCCATATTCCGATTTTCCGTCCAACGCACGTAAGAGATCGGATAATCGCGGCCCTGTTTTTCATAGGTCGGGTCGTAACTGCCCGGCCCGTATGCCCTGGATACGATAAAGCTCAATTCCTTGATGTACATTTCCGCTCGCGGAATGTCGATCGGGCACGCTCCGACCATGACCACCTTTCCGCGGTCACACGCCATCGAAACACCGTCCTGCAGCGGTTTCGGCGATTTTGACGCGGCTGCCACGATCACGCGGTCGGCCCCGCGGCCGCCGGAAAGGGCCTTGACCTCGTCGACGACGGTATCGCCGGCGATCAGGCCGAAATCAGCACCGGTATCGGTCGCGATCTTGACGCGCTCCGCGTCGAGATCGATGGCCACGGCAACACCGCCCTGACATCTCACAAGCTGGGCGGTCAACTGGCCGACAAGCCCGAGGCCGATAACGGCGACGACATCGCCAAGTTTGATGTCGGCAAGCCGCACGGCATTCATCGCGATCGCTCCCAGCGTCGTAAAGCATGCCTCCTGAAACGTGACATTGTCAGGCACCCTCGCGATCAGGTTGCGGCCGACGTTGATCGTTTCGCCGTGTCCGGTTCCCTCGCCGCCATACGCCACGCGCTGGCCGATCTTGAGATCGCCGACACGCTCATCCTTTTCAACAATGACGCCGGCTCCCGAATATCCGAGCACGGCATAGTCCTCAAATTTGGCCCGGATCTCGTTGAACGTACTTACCGGATCGGTCTTTTTCATCACGTTCCAGACGGTCTGAAGGTGGCCGGGATTGTCGGCGACCTCCTTTACGAGACTGTCGGTATGAATATCGGCGGTTTCGGTGCCGGCACTGATCAGTGAGTAGAACGGACGTACTAAAACGTGGTTTGACGAGACCATCGGGTCTGTCACTTCATCAACAATAATGTCTTTTAATCCCTTTCGGATAACTTGTTTCATTTTTGGTTAAATAGGGCAGGAAATAAGGAAGGCGTGCCTTTGCACACCATATATTTTAGCTAATTCGGCGGTGTGTGAGCAACATTATTTGTCCAATATCGAGTTATATAATTCTATGGTTCGTTCGAGCCGATTCGCCAGTGAAAATTTGGCCTCGGCCAGACGCCTTCCGGCCTGACCCATTCTTACGCTCTTTTCGGTATCTTCCAGCAGTTCGATCAATCTGGCGGCCATCGCCGTGTCGTCATCCGAGTCGACAAGATAGCCGGTTTCGCCTTCCGTCACCGCCTCGGCGGCGCCGCCCACATTTGTCGCCACGACCGGCTTTCCGGCGGCCATATACTCGAGTATCGAGTTCGAAAATCCCTCGGCAAATGACGTCAAAACACACACTGCCGAGATGTCTAATAGTCCGGGAACGTCCGTGCAGCGGCCTATAAAGTGAGTTCTGCCCGAAATACCGAGTTCGCCGGCGAGAGCCCTGAGTTCCTGCTCAAGTTCACCCTCACCGGCAATGACGATGTCAGCGTCACCGACAACGGCCGAAACCTTTGAGGCCGCCCGCAAAAGCATCGGGAGATTTTTAACACTGTGCCTGAGGTTTGCGACTATCGTCACAAATCTTCGGCCGCTCGGCAGCCCGAAGGCCGCAGGATCTGCCTGCCGGCCGCCAAACCGCCCAACATCCAATCCGTTATAGATAACGCGGATTTTTTCCTCGGGTATCGATCTCGCGGTCAGAAGGTCGCGGACCGCCTCTGAATTTGCGAGTATCGCGTCGGCCCGGCCGAAAGCCATTTTTTCAACGATCTCCTGCGCTTTCGAACGCATTTCATACGTTTCGCGCTTCGACGCGACCCTGCCCTTAACACCCGCGAGCGTGGCTGCCGCCATGCCGAAGACGTTCGTGTAGAAATCGTGCGTTTGGACGATGTCGATGCGGTTCTCGCGCAGATAACGGGCACACTCGCGGACGCGGCGGACGAAATTTGCGTTAAAAAATGATGTCAGTTTATATTCCGGAATCTCCGTGAGGCCGATCGCCTCGGCCTCGGCCAGCAACACGCCTTCGCGGTTCAATGTCGCGGCAAAGACCTCAAACCGACCGTCCTCAGCCAGGTCGCGCGTCAGGCTTACAGCTTGCCGTTCGGTGCCGCCCTGGTGAAAACTGCCGATGAATTGTAGAACTCTTTTCTTCAAGATGTGCAAAGCCGGCCGTGGGGACAAAATTCACAAATTAACTAAGATCTGCCTGTAAAGCTCTGAGGCAGCGATATGCGGAACGCCGATCCGTCGGCCCGAACGTAGAGGTCATTGCCCACCCGCCGGATCGAAGCCGAGTTTGCCGCCGGGGCATTTCCGATCACTTCGAATCCGTCGATCTCAAATCTGTCGCCGCCGACCAGCACGTACTCCTGAGGCACGCTTTCACCGCGTGCGACACGGGCCCACGTAAATTTGAAATTCGTGTCAAAAAGCTCTGTCCGCACCATTCGCCCCGCATTGTCGGCAAATACAAACAGATCGGTATAACTCCGGTAAAATATGGCGAACGCCCGTCCGCCTTCGATCTCGATCTCGGACACCTCCGGCCTTTCCGTGCCGTCGGATGGCAATACGAACGAAAAGAACTCTTGTGCCCCTCTGCCTTTTGCAATAAATCGCAGGAACGGAGCATTGGTCTTATTGCCGTAGTTATTTGATACCCAGCTCTCATTTTGCTGCCATCTGCCGCCGTCGCCGAACGTAAAGATCCGCCAATCGTCGCCCGCGGCAAAGTCACCCTCGGTATCGAGCGACGTTCGCTCGGCCGGCGTAAAATGAAAGTTCAACGAATGCTCGTGATCGCCGGCAGCCTTAATATGATCGCGGACGATAAAATAGTCCTGCTTTAAGAATAATATGCTCCGGGTATGATCGCCGGTGGATTCGAGCCTGCGGTATCCGTCGTGCCGGCCCTCAAAGAAATCAAATCGGTCGTTCGACAGCCATTCAACCGCCGCGGCATTTGCCTTTGTTCGCCAGCCAAAGCTCGCTCCGGGCTCGGAGGAGGATCGGTCATCGACAGTCAGCGTGTTGTGGGCCTTGGTCGACCGGAAATAATCACGCATTTCCTTGGATTCGTGGTATGTATATGTACCCGAATCTGCGAGAAGCGTCTTTCCGCGAAGCGACATCTCGACCGACAACGCGTCGGCATGGCCATGGCCGCCTGAAAGCGCACCGACATCGCCGCAATCGATAAGCAAATAGTTGTCTGTATCGAGCCAACCGTCGCGCATCGCGTAATATCCGCCGGCCTCGAACGCCCTCGACGCGGCCTCAGGTTCCTCCGCGATGAGCGTCGAATACGACGCCAGGCCGTTTGCCCCTAGGAGCCAGAAAACTTCGTGCGAGGCGTCGCCGGCGACGGACTTCATGTCCCCGCGGCCGAAGAGTGCCGCTCCCGCCGCAAGTGTTCCGCGGTGATCGTCCGGGGCCGCCCCGGTCAGCGGCAGCAAACGGCCGCCGTCGTCATCGCCGATCATCGGCGTCGTGCCGTCCGGACGCGTGACGTACATCATGAACTCAAGTGCCGCTTGCAGCCGCTTTTCAAGCTCTGACGCGGGTGCTCCGCCGGGCTCATTGTTAAACGCCGCCCGTAGAACAATAAAATGAAGATAGATCTCGACCGTGTATCGCTGGTACCAGGTACTCTGTTCAAAATAGACGCCGTCGTCGTAGATCTGACGCGTCACCTCTTCCATCAGAATATCCTCGCCGACCTTACGCCAGTGCTCGGCCCGCGTCAGAAACGGCAATTGGGTACCGAGGTAATACAGGCCGAGAGCCTCGCCCGTGAGATGAGTGTTCGGACTGTAGTACTTCGACAAATAGCGCTCGATATGCCGTCCGTGGAGGTAAAGATACTTTACGGCTTTTGAAAATAGCTCGATCGAGAATGCTTCGGCGTGGCGAAACAACTGAAATGCCCACAACCAGGACATCGCACGATAGGCGACCTCGAGGCTGCTCGCCCAGTTCACACCCTGTCCGGGGGGATTTTGATCGATCCAACTGTCGATCTGGCCGGCGAACGCCTTTGCGTAACGCTCATCCTTGGTCAGCCAATATGCGACGCCAAGTGTAAAGAAGTGCTGATGCCGGTTGAGCTCCCACAGCACCTTTTTGTCACCGGTCTCGGAGCTGTCAAGCTCGTCAAATTCCTTCCAATGCTTGATCGGTGACCGTTTGCCCGAGATCGGCTCGAGATGCCAGTCGATCTCAGTGCCGATGTAGATATTTGTGATACCCAGGAGGTCTATGCGTCCGTCGAGGATCAGGTCCGCGGATCTCAGAAAGTGTTCCCTCGCTCCCTTTCCAAATTTTTCGACGAAGGTCTCGGCCGAACGAAATTGATCCTTGAACGCCGGAAAGAAAGTCTCGTCGCAGTTTAGAAAGAACTGCTGCCACAGCGACGCCGGCGTCATCGCCGCGCCGTCATATTTGGGGTCGATCAGTTTTGAAAATTCGACATCGTCCGGCACATGATCGCCGAAACCGAGTTTCTCGCCATAGGCGGAAAATACCTGGCTACCGCGTGTGACCAATTCGTCCCACGAGCGGCCACGCATCTTCTTGAGTTTTCTTAGCGGTTCGGCCATCGTTCCGACTGACATATTTGGTTACGATCCGTTCATTATCGCTTTTAGCCGATAATCACGGTAAAGTCCGGGTTCGCCACGCTCGCCGTCGATCATGGCTGCGGCGATGTTAAAGGCCTCACGGGCCGAGGCAAAATGCACATCGAAGTTGCCGCCGTTTGCCCCGTGTTCGATGATCTCGTTAAAAAATCGCCTGGCACCTTCGCCGATACAGGCACTCTGATCGTAATCGAAAAAGCCATGGCAATAGAGCTTTACAAAGATCACGTCCGGCCGGCCGGCCACCGTGATATTCGCCGACATCCAGCGATCAAATCGCGCCAGGTCCGCCGCCTGGTTTGCCACAAGTGCCCCATCCTCGAGCCGCGGCACCGGGATCCCCTTTAACCGGCGCGTCCAATTAAATACCAACGGACCCGTAAATATAAGTGGTAATGCGGCCTTGTTTCCATTTACGCGGACCCGCTTTCCCGTTCGGTGAGGCGCCGCTTCGTTTGGATCGCCGCCAAATTCGTAGATCTGGTTGATCATCGCTACCTGCGAACGGTCGGGAGCCGACGGCAAGGTCATATCCGCGTAGCAGCCGGTCTCCTGCAGGATCGCCATCTCGTTATCGACGCCGCAATATAACCCGCCGCACGAGTTTGCCAACGCGAGATTGCCGTGTACAAACGCGTACGTCGGCTGACCCTGTCCGTCGATACGCGACAGGCACCGGTGGCGTTCGGCAAGCGTATCCCGAAATTCCACCAGTGCGGTACGCAGGTTATCCGCCGTGTCGGGCAGCTCGACGCCGTGGTGCAGATGGATCTCGACCTCGCCCAGGCCCTCGGCCTGCATTTCGGCCATGATCTCCAATAATTCCGGGTGATACTGCTCCGCCGGAAAAAAGTTGGTATGCCGAAACTTCGTGCCGTCGGAATCACGAACCGAATCGCCGGTCTCGCGGGCCATCTTGTGATATTCCTTGAGCCGCTCGACCTGTGTCTTGATATCCGCGTGCCCGCTCGGTGACCAGCTTGGCTCAAAGTGGTCGGCGATAGTAATGATGACGTGCTTTTTATCAAAAACGGTGCGCTCCATCATCGCCGCGGCGCGCGACACGGGATATTTTAGGAGCCATGGCAGGTTCCATTTTAACTTTGTGATGAACGAAGCTTCTGACATTTATCCGTCAATATACCGCCGATGCCATAGTTCCAGCATCCAGAGCGTCCACAGTGAGTGCGAATGGTCGCGGCGTCCGCGTGAGTGCTCATCCAACAGCAGCTTAATATACCTTGTATCAAAATATCCGCGTTCGAGCGTCCGCCGGTCCGCAAGGTCGCCGGTCATTCGCTCTTTCAACTGGCTGTTTATCCAATCGCCGATCGGCACGCCAAAGCCCTGTTTGGGCCGCTCGAGTATCTCTTTTGGCACGATCCCTTCGACCGCCCGTTTGAAAATATACTTGGTCTCGCTGCCCTTCAACTTCAACGCGGACGGTATCCGCGCCACGTGATCTATCAATTCCTGATCGAGCAGCGGACTGCGTGTCTCGAGCGACGCCGCCATGCTCATTCGGTCGACCTTGGTCAAAATATCGGACGGCAGATAGGTCTTTGTGTCAAGGTATAAGAGGTTTTCGACCGGATCATCGGTTCCCGAGTTAGCCGCGATCTGTCGGAAAATGGACTCGCCGCGGGCAAAACTGCCATTCATCTTTGTCCGTGTCGAGCCCGAATACAGCTTCTGCTTCCTCGGCCCGTTAAAATGTGAAATGCTGTCGATGTATCGAGCGGCGGCATCGAGTGAGATGTTAAAGAGATAGTTCTTTCCCCGGGCACCATGCGGAAGAGCCTCGCTCAGCGGACGGATCAGATTTTGCCGGATCGACCGCGGCAGACGCTCAAGGCCGCTGCGTTTCCGCTCGGTCACATATCTCGAGTATCCGGCAAACAGTTCGTCGCCGCCGTCACCCGACAAGACCACCGTGACGTGTTCGCGCGCCATTTTTGAGACCATAAACGTCGGCAGTGCACTCGAGTCCGCAAACGGCTCGTCGAAGTGCCATACGAGTTCTTCAACCAGGCTGACGAGATCGGGCGTGACCGTAAATTCGTGATGATCGGTGCCGAAATGTCTCGCGGCGATCCGGGCATATTTCAACTCGTCAAAACTGTCCTCGTTAAACCCGATAGAAAAGGTCTTGACGGGCGAATCCATGATCTGCGACATCAGGCCGACCACGGCGCTCGAGTCGACGCCGCCCGACAGAAATGCTCCGAGCGGGACCTCGGATACCAGCCTCACCGCGACCGCATCACGCAGCTTTTCGAGCAGTTGGCCGGCGATCTCGCCCTCGCTGTCGGTAAACTGTTCGCCCGAAAAATCGAGGTCCCAGTATTTCTCGGTCCGGATCTCCGAGTTTCTGAACGTCAGAAAATGTCCGGGCTCGAGCTTTTTGACCGCCGCGAAGATACATAGTTCCTCGGGAACGTAGCCGAACGTAAGATACGCGTCCAGGGCCCCGCGGTCGATCTCACGCGAAATGCCGCCGTGCGTCAGCAGGACCTTAAGTTCAGATCCGAAAACAAATTCGCCCGACGGCGTCACCGAGTAGAAAAGCGGCTTTTTGCCGACCCGGTCACGGGCAATGAAGAGGCTTTGGTCCGAGTTGTCCCATATTGCGAAGGCAAACATCCCGCGCAGGTGCCTGACGCAGTCTTTTCCGTATTCCTGATAGGCGTTGATGATCGTCTCGGTGTCGGAATTCGTGCGAAAGACGTGTCCGCGGGCTTCCAGTTGTCGGCGAAGTTCGCGGTAATTATAGATCTCGCCATTGAATACGATCAGTTTTGTTCGATCGGCGTTGTAAACCGGTTGCTGGCCGCCGGCCAGGTCGATGATCGAGAGCCGCCGCATTCCCATCGCCGCTCGGCCGACGACGGCCGTTCCCTGCTCGTCCGGGCCGCGGTGCGTTATGACGCGGCACATCGCGTCGAGCCTCTCGGCCCGCTCGGCGACGGCTCCGTCCGTCATTGATATCATTCCCGCAATTCCGCACATACTAACCTTCTCCATCCGCGACGGGGACGACACCGCGTCTCGGCCAGATCCGCCTGACCGCCGTTAAGACACTTTCCTTTTCGTCGTCCTCGATCACGCCCCAGATATTTGCCAGGAACAGATAGATCGGGGCGAACACCATACCCGAAATAAGCAATACAAGGCTGCCGCCGAAGAAATTAAGGATCGCCAGCTTTTGGGTCGAGAACATCTCCTGTGCAAAATGCTCGCCTGCCGTTTCCAGCACGACCTTTACGTTCTCGTAAACAAAGTAGGTCACGATGCCGGCGGCGACGCTAATGATCGCGGTCTTGAGGACATTTTTCATCAGCGGTAAATGCCGCATCCCGAGCCGCAGTTTTCTGATCACCATCGTTTCGGCGATCATCTTTTCCAAAACGATGGCACCGACCGCGGCGGTGATCATTCCCGTCAGGCCAAAGTGCTCGAGCCCGTAATAAAGCACCGTCACAAGGGTCAGCAGCACCGCGATACGCGTGACCAGAAACAACCTGCCAAGTTCCTTGTAAGACCGTACGATCGGGTCGGTGATCAGGATACTGAACGGCAGGATCGTGATGTTGATGACAAATATCGACGCACTTTGCTGATATTTGGTCGTGAACAGCGTGGTGATAAACGTCTGTGCGGTGATCAGCAGAAAGACATAGATCGGGAAATAAAAGAATGCCAGCTTTTGCATCGCCCGAGCGGTGAGGCGGATCATTTCCTCCTTATCGCCGGCGACCTGCAGCGTATTCATCCGCGGTATCAGTACCGCGGTGACCGATTCGGCAAGCATCGCGATCAGCGGCACCTCAAAACAGCCGTACGCGTAGATCGCATACTCTGCCGAGCTGAATTTGTACCCAACAAAATAGTTGTGAATGTCGTTTTGCAGCATCCAGAGAATGCCGGCGATGCCGAACGGGATCGCGTAAACGAACTGATCCTTAAAGAATGAAAACTCAAATTTCGTCCAAAACCGCGGGAACCGCGAGCGAAGATACCAGAAAAGGATGCTTGATTGGATGATGCCCTGGATCATCGCCGCATAGATGAAAGACTCGACCGTTGCGAACAGAAAGACCGCCGAACCCATCAGCAGCGTCTTGCTGAACTGAGCCAGCACGATAAAGACCGTCGCAACCTTGGCTTCCTGATTGGCGATCGCGACCGTTTCGAGAAATGTCGAGAATACCCAGATCCAGATAACGACGCCGATAAGCGGCCCAAGCCGTGTCAGTTCGGGGCTCTTAAAGATGTTCCCGATCAGTTCCGGATAGGTATAAAGTGCCAGACACGCCAGTCCGCCAACGACAAAATTGAATAAAAGTATATTCAGGATCGCGGCACCGCGGCGATCGGCCGTCTCTCTCGCGAGAAAATAGAATGAACTCATCGAGAACCCGAGCGGCAGGATAACGATGGCGTTCATTATCACCTGAAATGCCTCACGGTAGTGGCCGACCTCTTCCTGCGACAGGTACCTGACGATCAGCAGCGGCAAGACAAAGCTGAACCCAAAGCCGATGACCTTGGCCACGAGCAGCCAGGCGCTTTGCTGCTTTAAGGATTGGGTTGCCGCTTCGGGTTTGCTCATACGTCTGGCGAACCTCCATCGAGCGACGAGTGCCGTGCGTGCGTGTCATACCAGCCGGGTATCGATCGGCGAACGACCCTTTCGAGATTTGAGATCAGCTTGCGGCCGCGTTCCGTCTGGATCAGATATGAATAGTCACCGAACAGCCAGTATTTCACAAAGATCTTCTTGTACTGCTTCATGACCTCTGCCCGCGTTCGCCAGCGGCCCGGCGTTTCCTCGCCAAACGGTCCGGACGCTCCCTCTTCGAATATATGGAAATTATCGCCGTTTCCCGCCGGCAATTCGGCCCGGATGTGGTCAAAATCCTGTTTTATGGCCTTAAATTGGTGGTATCCGAGCTGTTCGAGCAGGTCAAATTCGTACTCGAGCCGTCGGAAGACTATCTTTTCGGACCTGATCGAAATATAGTCCGGCTTGTTCTCGAATCGGAGCAATGCCCGCAGGCAGATGACCTCCGAACCGACGATATCGGCCTTCAGGTAATGCGGCACGCCATGGCGTTCGACCTGCTCGGCAAAATCGATCGCCGGCACACTGATGATCTCGTTCGTGGTGCCGAGCACCTCATTGCGGACGGCCCAATCCTCGGCCGTGCTTCCCCACAATGTGTGATGTTCGTTGCGATAGAATTTAACCGTCCGGCCCTGTTCGTACTCGACGAATGACTCGGTGATCGCGCCCTCGACGATCGTTAAACGCCCGTCCGCGATCGCCGCGGCAAACCGCTCGCGGCAAAATTGAGCATTTGCGGGATCGGCCTCAAAAGCCACCACGCGGTAGCCTTTTTTGAGATAGTAATCTGTGTCCTGGCCGTGGTGCAGCCCGACATCAAAGATCAATCCCTGATCTCTGGGGGTTGGAATTAGATCCGACATTTGGCACTCCAAAAAGTGTGTTTCCGCGGCGAAGGGCGATCGATGCGGAAAGCACCTCTAAATCATATACTTAATCGGGCGGTTATTTCAGTATTTTGTTCAACTTAGGCAAAATCCGGGACACTCGGATACCCTGCTGACAACCTTAAAAAAGGTGTGGCGCGGACGGGGCGGAATCGGTTATCCTAGCAATGGCGCTCCTTTCTCACCCATCGCCGTTTCTATGAACGATTCTGAGATAAAACGCCGCGACGTTCGCCCCGCACTTGTATTTCTAAGCGGCGAATTGATCGCTGTCCCGATCCCGCTCGAGCGTGAAGAGGTCATCCTCGGACGTGCGCTCGAGGCGGATGTGCGCGTCAATGACACGCAGGTTTCGCGGCAGCATGCCCGCGTCACGACCGTCACCGATCCTGCGGCCGGCAGTACGAAATACGTGCTTTCGGATCTGAATTCGCGCAACGGCACATTTCTGAACGGCGACCGTATCTCGACACACACACTGACCAACGGCGACAAGATCTCGATCGGCGAAACGCTGCTGCGTTTTGACCTGCTTGATGAGATCGATCGAGAATATCAGCGCCAGATCCATCGTTTGATCTCGCACGACGATCTGACCGGCCTTTTGTCCAGCAGGTCGTTCTTCTCGGAGCTCAGGCGCGAGGCGAGCAGGGCGACGACCGAAAACCGGCCGTTCTGCGTCCTGATGATGGACGGCGACCATTTCAAGGGCGTCAATGACAAATATGGCCATCTCACCGGCAGTAAGACGATCGAGGAGATAGGGCTTTCGATAATGGCGAACCTGCGGAGCGGCGACGCGGCGGCCCGATTCGGCGGTGACGAATTTGCCGCCTTTTTGCTCGACGCCGAAATGCCTCAGGCCCTGGTCGCGGCCGAACGGATGCGTGCCACCATCGAGAGCCGCGAGTTTAGCGTTGTCCAACCCGGCCGCACTTCCGAAAAACATCACATCACCGTCAGCATCGGGGTCGCTTCATTTCCCGAGGATTCGTCGGACCCGATCGAACTGGTTGAAATGGCCGATTCCGCTCTCTACCGCGCTAAACGCGAGGGCCGGAACAGGGTTGCCGCATATAGGGACATGACGCAGGAAGAACTTGTACGCCACCTCCCGCCGCGCCGCTCGTGAGATCTGTCACTACCGACTTCAAACGACTGTCATAAAGACCAGCCAGCTAGCGATAAGTACGGCGAACAAGGCGATGGTGTATCGCATCGCCGCCCGCCGCAGTTTGTGTGTGCCGATGGTCCAGAGCAGAAACATCTTCGAGATAAATGACGCGGTGACCGACAGCGTTATCAGCCCGCCGAGAAATTCGACACCGAACGCTCCCGCGTCGTGCATTTGGATATTGGCGATCACCGAGCCATGTATCTCAAAAAGCGAGACCAGGAACGTTAGCACTATCAGGCCGCTGTGCCCTAGAAAATGCTGCAGCAGCTTTGATATCGCCAGGATCGCGATGATAAATGCGGCGAGTTTGATAATGGGCAGTATTTCGAGCTGTACTTCGCGGTCGGCAACCTTGCGGTGAGGTATCCGCATGGTCAGTATGACGATCATCAGTACGACCGCCAGGATCGGCCCCGATAGGATCAGCAGCAGCGGAGGGTGGATCTCGGTCGTGCCAAGCAGCAGCAGGACCACGCCCTCGGTCAGCATCGCAAGTGTCGCGGAAAGAAAAGTCAGGGTCTGTTTCCCGAGATCCTCGGGCGGGGCGTCGACACTGTCACGTGCGAGGTCGACCGTCGTCGCCGTGCTCGAGACAAGTCCGCCGAAAAACCCGGTCAGGATCGCACCCTTTCGGTTGCCCAAAAGCCGTATCGCGGCCGCTCCGAGTGCCTCGATAAAGGCGAGTGCAAAGACCATATACGCCGCTTTTTTGAGGCTGAACATCTGCCACGGATCGATCGGTTCGGCGGGCATCAGGTAAGCGATAGTAAAGAATACCGCAAGTATCAATACCGGCTTTCCCCATTTTCGAAACAGATCCATTTCGCCCCTCGCCAATATTATCCGCTAACTCGGTTGCGGCAACAATGATCCGATGCACTGCCGACAAACGAAATTGCAACCTTTTCCCGCCTTCGGCGTGTTAAAAAGTGCGTGCGTTCGTGGTAAACTCGTGCATTGCCCTGCGTGGCACGGCCGGCGTGATCTGTAGTAAATTCCTTTGGCAGGATATTAGGTGATAAATACTCTCAATCTAGCTACCAAGCCCTTTAGGAACAGGGCTCTACCGTTCCTGTTGGCGGCGCTGCTGCTCTTTTCGGCGGCGGTAGGACTCATTGTCAGCCTTGCCTACTGGAAGCAGACCGCGGACACGAATAAGCTCTTGTCCGAACAAAACTCGCGCACTGAGGCCGAGATCAAGCAGCTCAAGGGTGAAGGCGAAAAGGTACAACAGCAATTGACGCCGGAACAAAAGGCCATCCTGACCGCGTCGCATAAACTCGTAGCAAACAAGACGTTCGGCTGGTCGAGGCTGTTCTCAGACCTCGAGGGTGTGCTGCCCGGCAGTGTCTCTGCCTCTCGCATTTCTGTTCAGAATATTTACAACGACAGCGGCCGCCTCAAGGCCGAGTTGGAATTGGGCGTACTGAGCCGCGATTATCCGGCAGTGATGGCGATGATCGACAATATGCACAACTCGGGGCTGTTCCAGGCCGAACTGCGTGGACAGGACCTGCAGAAGAACGAACGGATGACGTACACGGAATATACGCTGCGGCTGATCTACTCGCCCGGTTACGGATATTCGACGTCGCCGACGACCGATGTCGCCGAAAATAATCCCGGAGGTACACGGTAATGGCTGAGACCGATACCCACGAGTTCGAAACGCCCGAAACTCAGCCGGCGAACATCGCACCTGTTACGCCGGAGGTTATCGCCCGCCGTCCGCGAAAGGTCGCCGGCGGAATGTGGGGCCCGGTCGAGGTCGCCGCACTTGCTTTCGGGGCCGTGGCCGTCGGGGCGGTGGTCCTGCTTTATATCTTTGCCGTTGCACCGGCCGGCCGCGAACTTGCCCGAAACCGATTGGAGGCTGACCGGCTCGAGGCCGAAAAGATGTCGGCCAAGACCAAATACGGCGAGATCACGACGACCGAGGCTCAGGTCGGCAAACTTCTGACCAGCGTCGACGATTTTGAAACGCGATTTCTGCCGCCGGCATTAAACGGGCGGTCCGCACTCTACCAGCGTATTAACTCGCTCATTCTCGCATACGGCCTGACCAACACCACCGGCCCCGACTATCAGACGCTGGAGTCTGCCGATGTCGCCAAGGATAACGAGAGCGATGAAGAACGCGGACGGGCCAAATTCCGGAGCCTTTTCCCCGGAATCTATGTAACGATGACCGTCGAGGGATCGTATCAGAATCTCCGCCGATTTATTCGCGACATCGAGACCGGAAATGAATTTGTCGTCGTCAGTACCATCGAGATCGAACCTTCCGACAGTCAGTCGGAGCCAAAACCGGACCTGACCAAGCCTCCGGCGGCACAGCCGGGCGGCGATATGACCGCGGCCGGTTTTCCGGGCAGCGGCAAGCCTGATGCGGGACAACCCGGTGCGGCTAAACCGAAGGGACGAACGCATGGCGAGATCGTCGCTCTGCACCTGGAGATGGCCGCCTATTTTCGTCGGGCTAATTATTCGCCGATCCTGAATAAGGGGGCCGAACAGTAACGCAATGGCAGTAACCGCAGGCAAAACTACAGCAGAACGCAACAAGCTGATCGCGGCCTCGCTGCTCGGCGTGCTCGCGATCGCGGCACTCTACTTCGCCTTCGGCCGAAGCTTGTTCGGCGGCAGCTCTTCGGCGGCCGCAAAGGCGACGCCGACGCCGAAACCGACACCGTCGGCAGGCAGGAAGGACATAGAGATGCCGTCCGCGTCAGAACAGGATTTTGCCTATCAGACGACACCGATCGACTATCGCCCCGGCAACGCCTACGCCCCTGACGCCGGGCGCAACATCTTTGCGTTTTACGAACCGCCGGCACCGACGCCGTATAGCCCGACACCGCTGCCGCCGGCAACGCCGCCGCCGACACCGATCCCGACACCAACGCCGGAAATGCTTGTCGGATTTATGATGCCGCAGAGTGTTTACGCCGGCTCGAAGGGCTTTAAGCTCGAGGTCAACGGCGATCGGTTTACGCCCGAGGCTCGTATATATTTCAGCCAGAGCGAGATCCCGACGTCGTTTGTCAGTGCCCAAAAACTCGTCGCGGATATCCCGGCGAACTTTATCGCCCAAGAGGGCCCGCGGCAGATCATCGTTCAGACCCCTGACGGCAAGAAATACTCGAATCAGGTCATATTTCAGGTACAGGCTCCGCCTCGGCCGACATTCCAATACATAGGGATGATCGCCCGTAAACGCTATAACAACGATACCGCTTATTTTCTCGAAAGCGGCAAGACCACTCCGTTTGGCGCACGGCTTAATGACGTGGTCGGCGGCCGGTTCCGTTTGATAAACATCTCGGCCTCAGAGGTGACGTTCGAGGATACCGGATTAGGATTTAAGCACAAGATCCCGATCGTCAAGGCCGGAACCACCGGCTCGACCGGTTCACCGGGCGTCCCGGCGGGCCGCCCCGGCAGCAATCCGATGGATCCGGGGTTCATGCCCTTCAATCCCGGCGGCATACCGCAGGGCGAGATCCCCGGCATACCGAGCAATATTCCGCGGTACGTGCCGCCGCAACCGCCCAACCGCAATCCTAACGACAAGAAGGATGTTGACGACAACGATGACGGAGACGGTCGATAACAGACAGGGTGAACGCGGAATGACTCTGCTCGCCGTAATGGCGGTGATGGTCGTTTTTGCGATCGGGCTGCTGGCGGTCGCCCCCGCCGTCCAAATTGAGGTCCAACGCGAAAAGGAACTCGAATCGATCCGACGCGGTGAAGAGGTCGCCGAGGCGATCCGTCAGTATGTTGAATTTTATCGCGGGGCCAAACTTCCCAATTCGATGGACGAGCTGCTCGAAGGCCTCCCGCAGGGAACCAAAAAACGCCAGATATTACGGGCATCGGCGGCCATCGACCCGCTCAGCGAGGACGGCAAGTGGCGGCTGATCAAGGCCGAAGTTTCCACCCTCGGCCCGTTTGCCAAACGGGTGCAGACATTCAACGGCGGGCTGCTTCCGTCAAACCCGAGTCAGGTCTTTGACCGGTTTGCTCTGGTCCTGGTAAATACCCTCAATACGGGGACCGAAAGTGACGCGACCGAACCGGACGACAGCGACACCGAGATACTTACCGAAAACACGCCGTTTATCGGCGTCGCGAGTCAGAGCCGGAGCAAATCGGTCATTTCCTATTACGGCATCGAAAATCACTCAAAGTGGATCTTTACACCGCTGTTTCGCGGTGCCGGCGTAAGCAACGTCCGCGGTGCACGCCCCGCTATCCCGGCAATGTCGGGCACCGACGCCAGATAGCCGGCTTACAATTCTGTTTCAATTTTACCCTTTGACCTTGTTGTGGTTTTCGGCGGCTGTTCGGCGGCAGCGGCCGGAACCGAACTCGGCACCATTCCGGCCTTTCGCAGGGCATCGACGGCAGCCATCGCGGCCTCATCAAAAACCTCGAGCGGCCGATGCTCGTCGGTGTCGATCCAAAAATTTATCGTCAGCGTGATATTCTCGCCGTTCACCTCCGATACCAGGACGCCCGGCCGCGGATCGTCCAAAATGCCGTTCACCTCGACGATCGCGTCCCCGATCAGCCTCTTGATCATCGGGATGTCGCTGTCGAACTTGAAGCTCATCGTCATCGCCAGACGACGCTTTTCGCCGGCCTTATGGATGGTCAGCGTACTCGAGTACATCTCGCCGTTCGGGATCAGGATCAGTTCCCCGTCATCCTTTCGCAGTTGTGTCGCACGCACCCCGATATTCTCGACACGACCTTGATTGCCGCCGATCTGGATATGGTCATTCCACTTGAAAGGCTCTCGCCAGAGAATGAGCAGCCCCGAAAAAAGATTGTTCAGAATGTCCTTGGTCGCAAAACCGATCACAAATGATGTGAATCCCAACCCGGCGATGACGTCCTTGAACTCAAGTGAAGGAACGATCACCGTCAGCGAGGTCAACACACCGAAAACAAAGATGGCGATAAAGGTCAGCCGCATGTACAGTACACGCAGCCGGCGATCGATCTTGGTCCTTTTGCTCGCGGTCCAGATCACCTGCCGGGCCACGCGGCCCAAAAGGTAAAACAGCCCGAGCAGCAGCAATCCTGCGATCAAATACGGCAGCCGCTCGATCAATGTTGTCCACATTCCGTCTATCGACGTCCACAGGACATCCTTGACCTCGTGTGCCTGACGCACGACCTGAACTTGAGAATTTGAGTTCTGAAATATCATCTTTAGCGTAAATTATAGCAACTTCATTGGACTTCCGGCCTTCTCTCTCGTGATCATCCGGCTGAGGCCGCGTAGGCTTGACATTAATTTAGTTTATAATTAGACTAATTCTAAATACTGAGGTATTAATTATGCACAATACAAAGATCGATATAGCAAAGGGAAAGCGAGAGAAACTCATCGGACTGCTGAATCAACGCCTGGCTGACGCGGCCGACCTGCGGTCACAGGCCAAGCAGGCCCATTGGAACGTAAAGGGCATGAATTTCATCGCCCTGCACGAGTTGTTTGACCGCGTCGCCGCTGATCTGGAACCGATCGTCGACGATATTGCCGAACGCGTTACGACGCTCGGCGGCGTCGCCAACGGAACGGTCCGTGTCGCCGCCCAAACGTCGACATTGGCCGAATATCCGCTCGAGATCACTGACGGCGCGGATCATGTTGACGCCCTTTCGAATGTCCTTGCCGATTTCGGTAAAAAGGTGCGTGCCGACATCGACGCGGCCGACGGCCTCGGTGACGCGGGCACGGCCGACCTTTTGACCGGCGTCTCGCGGACGGTGGATAAGCTCCTCTGGTTCGTCGAGGCCCACATCAGGTCGTAAGCGATCAGTAAATACCAAATGACAAAAGCCGCGTTTCATCACGCGGCTTTTTTCTAATTTCGGTTTTACGTCGGCCGTTATTTTACAAAGTCGAAAACGATGTTGCAGAAGGCCTTAACCCCGACGTCAAGACGGCTGTCGTCGATGAAAAAGTCCGGCGTATGGTGCGACGGGACCGTTTTCGGGTCGCCGCCCTTTGGCATACCGCCGACAAAGAAGAAGAACGACGGAGCTTTCTGGCCGTAGAACGCAAAATCCTCGGCTCCGGTGACCCACTCTGCGTCAATGACATTGCCTTTACCGACGGCTTTTTCGAGCGAGGGCAGCATCTTTTTGACAAGCTGCGGGTCGTTGTAGGTGACCGGTGTCTTGCGGTCGATCTTGACCTCGGCCGTCGCTCCCATGCTCTCGGCGATCTTGGTGGCGGTTCGACGGATCTTTTCATGGACCTCGTCCTGCATTGCCGTGTCGAGCGTACGGATCGTTCCGGCCATTACGGCTTCTTCGGGGATGATATTTTCGCGGATGCCCGCCGTCATCCTTCCGACGGTGATGATGACCGGTGCCTTCGGCAGTTCGGATTGGCGGGCCACGATCATCTGCAGCCCGGTATAGATCTGTGTTGAAACAGCGATCGGGTCGATACCCTGCCATGGATACGCTCCGTGGCTCTGGCGGCCCTTGACCTTGATCTCGAACCAATCGCTGGCCGCCATCTCAGCTCCCGATTTGTATTTGATCTGGCCGATCTCGGTCGCCGAATTGATATGTATGCCAAAGACGGCGTCGATCTTCGGGTTGTCCATCACACCCTGCTTGACCATATCGTCGGCACCGCCGGTCTCACCCGCGGGTGCACCTTCTTCGGCCGGCTGAAAGATAAAAACGACCGTACCCTTGATCTTGTCCTTCATTCCCGCAAGGACCGTCGCCGTCCCCAGCAGCATCGCCACGTGTGTATCATGGCCGCAGGCATGCATCACCCCGACCGTCTGGCCGTTGTATTCGCTCTTGACCGTCGATCTAAAAGGGACGTGGACCCGCTCCGTCACCGGCAGGCCGTCCATATCGGCACGCAGCCCGATGACCGGGCCCGGCTGCGAGCCCTTTAAAATGCCGACGACGCCGGTTTTAGCGATGCCGGTGCGGACCTCGACCCCGAGTTTCCGCAGCTCGTCGGCGACGAGTTTTGAGGTATTGAATTCGCGGTTCCCGAGTTCAGGATGCTCGTGGAGGTATCGCCGCCACTGTATGACCTGCGGCATGACCTTTTCGGTTGCGGCATTGATCTCAGCCGTCAGATCGACAGCCGGGACCGACACCGAGATCGAAAACAAAACAATTATCGAGAACAATATCCGCATTTGCAGGACTCCTTCGGGTTAGAATGCCTGCAAGTTTAACACTATTTGCGGCAAAGTATCATTTTTTGACAAAGTAGTTCTTATCTACTGTGAACCATTTTTCCGGCACCCAAAGATCCGGGTCCAGTTTGATGTCGGCCTGAATGTCAGAGTATTCCTCAGACGTCGTCGGCTTGCCGTCGACAAAGAACTTGACCTCGGCCGCGACCCATCCGCCTTTTGCCTTCACATATTTGTTGAACTGCGTTTCGGCCACGCTCTTTTTATCGCGTCCGGCCGTCTGGAGCAATCGCACAAAGAGCAAGCTCTTCTTGTCGACCCAGAATTGCGGCGTTGTTACATCGCCCTGCTTCGCACCGACGACATAAACGTCCTTTCCCTGCCATTTGTCTTTATGGATAACCGTCAGATCGATCCCGAGGCCCTTAACCTGACCGATCGTCGCTTCCGGACCCTGACAGTACACATCAAACCCGAGGACCAACAACGGATGTACAAACGGCCTCGCGGGGCCGCCCTTGCCGTCCTTGAATGAGCTTATCTTGCCATCGGCGAACAAAATCCCGTCGCCGGTCTTCGATTCGGCAAAGTCAATTCGCAGTTTGCCCGGACAGGTCATCGCTTCGTTCCAGATCTCGGCCGTACTTGTGCCGTCGGGTTGATGATGGATCGTCTTTTGAACGAACGTCAGCGTCTTGTACCACTTGCCGGCGTATTTTTTGTACATCGCGGAGATCAATTCATCGCCCGACTTTGGGTCGCCGGCGAACGCGGGAATAGCCAAAACAATCATCAAAAGCGTTAATTTGAATATTTTCATAGTTTGTTGTCAGGTCCTTTCGGGTTTTGCTCGAACCTATTTCCTGCCTTTCGGCAAAAACTCCTTCGGAATAGGGTTATTCGGCCGTTCGTCGTCCCAGCTCGCCGCTGATATCCACCAACGGCTGCCGTCCCAGTACAATTCGAGGCTGTTCACGCCGCGTCCCTTCGCCGTTTTGTAGTCATTCGTGTACTCGTAGGTAGAAAAAACGTGAGCGATGTTGCCGAACCGCCGGACGACCCGATTTATCTCGCGCTCAAAAAAACCGTCTTTTACGAATGCGCCGTCGTTCGCATTCACATACAGCTGATGGCTCATCAAACTCGCACGGATCTTTCCCGCACGCTCGCTCATGCTGACAAAGCGAATGTCCGGGATATAGAGCGTCTTGTCACGCTGCCACTGCCGCGGTTGGCCCTTCGGCCCTGTAATCGTCGCGTAGAACGCCTTTACGATGCCGTCGATCGACGAGACATCGGCCGGGTCAGCGGCGGCCTTTGGTACATCGACCGCCTTCAGATCGCGTTCACATTGAAACTCGATGGTAAATGCTCCCTGCACGATCTTCCAGCCGGATTCGGTGCGGACCAGATTAAAAACATCCTTGCCGCAGTGTGAGAATTTATCCCCAACGAAAAAAGTGTATCGCCCCGAAAGGACGGCCAGATCGCCGTCGATCACCGCCTCGGGCGAGATCATTTTCTCGATATATTCACCACTCTTTGATTCCGAGATCATTTTGACGAAAGCCTCGCCGGTTTCCACGTTCGATCTCGAGATGCCCTTTCCGTCACGCGGCTTCTGGATCGCGATGAAATGTACATCCGGCGCGAATGCCGCCCTGATCTGCTCGGCGTTTTTCGCCCTCATGCCTTCGAAAAGGCGATTTACGACATCTATTACTGCCTGTTGACCGTCCTGTGCCGCCGCAGCAGCCGTGAGGGCCAACAAAAGGCCCGATGCGAAAATTAGCTTTTTCATTTTGTGTGTCTCAATTCAGGGTCGTCCTGCTAATGATGCCTTGGTGCTAATACGAAGGCTGACCGAAAAGTGTTTCCGGTCAGCCTTTATGATCGCGACGGTTGGCCGTCCGGTTATTTCATCGCCTTTCTCGGCAATTTGCCGTCCATCATTGCCGTTTGGTAGGCAAATGCAGCGATGATCGTAGCTGATTGTTTCATATCGTCAGCCTGGATGCGGTCAAAATTGTCCTGATTGGAATGGTGCGTTCGGGTATTGTATTCGACCGTGTCCTGTATGAACTGGAATCCGGGCAAACCGATACCGTCAAACGGCAAATGGTCCGTACCGCCGGTATTGGACAACGTCAGCGTTTTGGCACCAAGGTCCGCGAACGGCGCCAGCCACGCCTCGAAGTACGGCCTGACAGCGGCGTTGCCCTGCATATAGACGCCGCGGATCTTGCCCGTTCCGTTATCAAGATTGTAGTAGGCTGACAACTTGTCATAGTCCGGCCCTTTGACCAAGGCTCCGTCCTTTTTCTCACCGAAATGCTTCTTGACGTAATTGGTCGAACCGAATATGCCCTGTTCCTCACCGGACCAGAGAGCGACGCGGATCGTCCGCCGAGGTTTGAGCCCCGAGGCCATGATGATGCGTGCTGCTTCCATGACCGCCGCACAACCGGCACCGTTGTCGGTCGCACCCGTGCCGCTGTGCCACGAATCGAGGTGGCCCCCGAGCATAACTACCTCGTCCTTGAGCGCCGGATCGCTGCCCGGAATTTCGGCGACCGTGTTGTACTGCATCGGATCATCGTCGTAGAACTGCGAGTCGATCTCGACCGTCATCCTGGGTTTGGCACCGAGCTTGATCATGCGTACCAACCGGTTGTAATCCTCGGTGGCAATGGTCGCCTGCGGCATCATGTTCGCTTCCCATTTTTTGACGTGCGGCTGAAACGCGGCGGCGTTAAAGATGTCTTCGATCGTCTTTATCTCGCCCATTTCGACCCCGACGCTGGCACCCTGAACAAATATCGTACCGCCCGAGCCGTTGTTGCTGTTTTCGAGCATGACCGCGGCGCCTTCATCAATGAGAAACTTCATCTTCTTTGCCTGAAAATTCATCGAATCGACAAAATTCTTGATCATTGCCGGCGGCGGGTTGCCCGAGTCGCCCGACGCGGACGGATCGGGAGCTGCGGCGAGTTTGGCAAGGTCCTCGTCGCTCATTCGATTCATCAGCGGCTTGTCGATCGGCTTCAGCGGACGCTCGTTCGAAACGAGTACGATCTTGCCGGCGAGCTGGCCTTTGTATTTAGCCAGATCTTCCGGCGTTTTTGCCGATAAATGAACTACCTCACCGGTGACGGCACCTTTTGTCGAGGGTGACCAGGCCGAAGGATAACCGATCACCGGGACATACTGCGGATCGACAACGGTCGCGGTAAATTTGCGAAGCGACCAGCCGCGGCCGAATGGCCCCCACGACTCAAGGCCGGCGTTCTGCATGCCCCATTCCTTCATTTTGTCGCGTGTCCACTCATTGGCGCGTTTCATATTGGGTGATCCGGTCAGGCGTGGGCCGATAACGTCGGTCAGGTACGACAGTGTCTGCATTACCTGCGACCGATTCATCCCTTCGTCACGGATCTTGTCGATGGTCTCTTTCGGGGCCGTATAGACCGCAGGTGCGGCCGCCTGGCCAAGCGCCGTGATGGGCAATACAAATGCCGCAACGAGGACGGCGCTGATAAACTTACGTCGTAACATATTCATTTTTCTCCGGATCATTTTGTTTTGGTGACTTAGCGTTACAACCAACTACGCAAAATATCGAAGTTCTGTTCACAATAAATCGTGCTCCGCAATAAAAAAGCGAGCCGTGAACTTCACGTCTCGCTTATACGGCAACGCCGCCCTAAGGGTTTCGGCGCGCAAACTACCGTTTCATTTCGGGCGAGACATACTCCAGGATCTTGTATAACTCTTTCGCGTCGCTGTCGGCGATATCCTTTCTGACCAGCAATACAAGATCCACGCCCGGCCTCAGCGGATAAACGCCGTCAAAGCGGTAAAATGCTGAATATCGTCTGAGCATCTCCGCATCTTGCGCGTCCTTCTTGGCGATGATCATCTCGGCCGTATTTGCGTCGATCAGCGAACCGTGAAAATTGGCGTGTTCGTATTCCTTCAAATACCACGTCATCGGCCAATAGTCGGGTGAAACGATCTCGATCGTCGCGTTTTTCCCCTCTTTGCTCTTGTCCGCATAGTGATCGATCTTTGCCACCAGATCGAGCATTTGGCGCTTGGTGTGAGCGTAAACATAGCCCATTTCTTCGTCGTCATACCTGACGAAATTGATCGAATAGGCCTGATACGCTAGCACGGCCGAGGCGATGGCGCCGAGAGCAACCCCGAGAACCTTAAGGGGCATTCGACGCGAAGTCACAAACTCATTTATCCCGTATCCGGCGATCAGGCACATCGGCAAGTAGAAACTCAGCGCCAGCCAGGGCGTCTTGTACGGAATGATCGTGTACGCGGCAAACAGGCCAAACGCCCAGAACGCGCTGAATATCGCGAAACGGTGTTTCGCCTTCAGCAAGGAAACGGCGGCACCGACCGGAGCCAGCAGCAGCAGCGGTGCCTCGACCTTCAATCCCCATCTCACATAACCCAGGAGGCCGTTTTGGGTATGGTCCTTGTTGCCGGTTTTGGTCCAGATCGCGTATGCCTCAAACGCCTTTTGGACGCCCTCCGCATAGCTGAAGAATGACGAAAAGAACAGGACATTGAGGTAAATAAACACCGCCGCGACTGCCGCCGACATCAATATCAGGTCGCTGCCGCTGCCGAGTGCCGGACGAAAGGTCTGCCAATTAAGGCTGCCGTCCTCCTCAAGCGATGTCTCATTCTCGGTTCGGTAAAAGTACAGAAATACGGCCCATGCCGTCAGTGCCGCGACGGCCAGAGAGACTATTCCGTAAAATGCAAATGCTTCCTGCGGTCGACCGGGCCCCAGAAAATTAGCGTAAAACCACTGTCCGCCCTCTATGAACTTGTCCTTGTAACCGATGATGACGAGAACGGCCGCGATGTGGACCGCCGCGATGATCCAGATCGATCGTTTGACGAAAAGTTCCCCGGCGGCTATGCCCCGCCAGAGCCACACGCAAAATATTGCGATCAACATCGTCCCGAGCGTGATAAACGCCGTTTCTTTGGTCGCAAACAGCATCGCTGCCGCAGCCGACGCCAGGAGTAGATATATCGGACGCCCGCTGTCCCACGACAGCAGCATACGCATCACAAAAAAGACGAGGACCGATTCGACGATAAAGAACGCCGCCCGAAACGCCCACAATGCCGCCTTATTTTCACCGCCCAGTGCCGACGCGAGGTTAAGTGCCGACGGCATGAACGCCACCAGCAGGATGATCACCATCCAGATGTTGGCAAAGATCCCGGACCGTCGCTGGTCAATAAAAAAGAGCACGGCGACAACGATCGCCAAGCTGCAAAAAACAAAGAACATCTCGTGTATAAAGTACCTCGAGATGTAGACCATTCCCGGCGACAACGCCAGAAACAGCGCGGCCGACAGTGCTCCGGCCTTGCCGATATAGCGTCGCAGGAACAACGCGAGCACGACTGTCAAAACGCCGAATATCGCGACGCTTGACCTGACCGGCACAGTTTCGAGCCCGAAGACCTTCGCGAACGCGAGCGAGATGTAATAAAGCGTCGGCCCGTGGTAATTGGCCGGATCATACGCGTATGTTCCCTTGTCGAAAAGCGTCTTTAGAAAAAAACCGTTGACGCCCTCGTCGTGATGAAACGGCTTTAGCCCAAGCCAGTAAAATCGCAGAAATGCCGCGATCGCCGTTACGGCCGCGCAGCTCGCCAACCATCCGATGTCGTATGGCCTGGCGGCGGTCTTGTCGTTTATTTCATTCTTGTCCATCGGTAGCTCAGTTTTTGATCTTATATACCCGATATTGGCCCGATTCCGCGATCATCGGATACTTTTTGAAAAACTCTTCGTTCGCCCCGAGCGAGTTTCTTTCTTCCGGCGAAACTAGCACGTACTCGATACCGTTCTGACGCAAATACAGGTCGGCAACGCCGCCGCCGTCATAGATCCGCTTTGTTTGTTCTTCACGCTCGCGATAGTCGATGCCGTGTGAGGACAAATGGCCGATGTATCGAATGAACGATCGTCGGCCCGCCAGAACGACCGCCGAGTTATATGTCGGGGCGTTCAGAAATAGTGCGTTCGGCGGCGTCTTCGCCTTGATCTGTTCGGCCAGGCGGACCGCGTCAGTATCAAACACCTTGATCTTGGTTTGACCGCTCATCGTCCGCCAAACATCGAGTCCGCCCGCAAGCACCAGCACGGCCAAACACCCGACCGCCGCGGCTCGCTTCGCCGTTCCGCCTTCCCACGCCTTTGCCAGGGCAAATGCGATCAGCGGCAGCGACCCGACGAACCAATAGATCAGGACCTTGATATTGTCCCATTCCCACGGTGCGAGTTTGATGGTATTTGAGACAACAAACAACAACAGGAACGGAACATAAAAAAGCAACAGGGTTCGCCCGTCCGGTAATTGAACCTCGCGGCCTCGGCGCTCGTGCCCGTCGCTTTTCCCGGTCGAGAGAAGCAGATAGACTCCGGCGGCGATCATCGGGATCACGATGCCGGTATTCTTTAGCCAAAACCAAAGCACGTTCGAGTCGCCCTTGTCCCAGCCGAAATGCCAGCCGATAAACTCACTCGCTTTAGATGCGCTGCCCGACATCGACCATGCCAGTTCGGGCACCGCGATCAACGAGACGCCGACGCCGAAAGCGATCCACTCGCGCCATTTATCCGGTCGAAACAAAAAGCAGCATCCCGTGACGACAAACAGTACCGCGAGGCTGTGCAAATGTATCAGCGGCAGCATCCCGGCAAACAGGCCGATAACGAACGGTTTGATATGTGCCTTGACCGACGTGCCGTCCGCGGCAATATGCACGTTACCAGCGGCCGGATGTTCGGGCTCGACATTCCCCGCCGGGGCAAAGACCCGCCACAGATATCCCAGCACCAGCAGGGTGATCGGCATTCCCAACAGCAGGCTCCGTTGCGTGATGAACAGCACCACCATCGAATTTCCCCACCGAAACTTGTCGCCGATCGTGTAGTCCCGCGGGAGTTGCCATAACATTTCCCAGAGGCCTTTGCCCTGTTCCCAATAGTCCTTCGCAAACCAAATGAACCCGAGTCCGCCGCTGAAGAACAACAGCATCGGGGCGATCCGTCCGGCGAGTTTGCTGCCCGTGAGCCTTACGGTTAACCGTTCGAGAATAACCAGCAGCGAGAACGCCCACGCCAGATCCTGCATCACCATCGCCCCGCGAACGTCCGCCCCGAGTTTCATAAAACCCGCGGTCACAAGGTCAGCGATAAATGGATACGAAAACCTCGCACCCGCGAATGACGGATTTTGCGGCGGAAAATTCGCTCCGTCCGTAAAGCCGAAGATCGCTCCGAGATGGAACGGGAGATCGCCGAGATTGTTAGACCCGCCGGTAAAGATACCGGCATCCGTCTGATACATCGCCTGGCCGAAGAACAGCCAGAATACCAACGCAAAGAATGCGTAATAGCCGAACCCGGTGAATCGCTTAAGGTTTCCGCCCTGAAATTTGCCCTTTGCTTTCGCCCAATCGTGCTTAAATTCACCTTTGAACTGCTTTTGTGTCAGAAAAAACATCGGCGACAGCGTAAGGGCGATCGCGGCTGCCGCGGTTCCAGTATTCAGCCCCAGGAGCGACGACAGGATAAACGCGGCGAGCCCGAAGATGCTCGTTCCGATAATGCTGCCCGCCACGAGGCGCCACATAAAGCGTTCGTCGCTGACGAAAAGATATGTCAACGCGAGTCCGCCGAATGAAATAGCGCAGATGAGCAGGATCGAGATCAGCATTTAGTTTTCTTTACCGCCAAACCGTACGATATTTTCGACATATTTGGCAATGACGTCGGCCTCCAAATTGACGGCGTCACCAGCCGACAGTGTCGAAAGGTCGGTCATCTCCCAGGTCTTAGGAATGACGGCGATGTCAAAATAGGTATCGTCGAGCCGCGCGACCGTCAGGCTGATCCCCTCGACCGCGACAGACCCCTTGTAAACGAGATAGCGTCTGAATTCCGGCGGAAATCCGATCCTCACCGTCCGAAAGTCGCCCTCGTCGGTCACGCCTATGAATTCACCGCGGCCATCGACGTGCCCCTGCACTATGTGCCCGCCAAGCCTGGTTGACGGCGTCACGGCCCGCTCAAGGTTGACTCTCGAACCTACTTTAAGCCGCCCGATCGTCGAGCGTTCGAGCGTCTCAGGCGACAAATCCGCCGCAAAACTCTCCGGACGCGGATCAAGCGCGGTAAGGCAAACGCCGTTCACCGCGATCGAATCGCCGATCGTGATATCGCCGGTGACCACATCCGCCGCGATCGTGATCCTAACGCCGGCCGCAAGGCGGTCGATAGCCGCGACCCGGCCCAGTTCTTCGATAATTCCCGTAAACATTACGCCTCCGCCCGCTCCACGCTCGAGAGCCGGCGCACATCGATCGAGATCGGCTCGCCCTCGGGCACTTCGCGGTAAATACTCGCAAATTTGTGGCCGAACCTGATCTGATTCGGCTTATAGGACGTTCGCGTATGGACAACCTGAGCAAAGGTCTCGTCGATCGCGGACATCAATATCAATATCTCGGCGTCGGCCTGAACAAGGTCCTCGTGGGTGAGGCCCGCAAGCGGCGAATCGGGCGTTATGGGATGCACGACCGTCCACGCTAACGGAAAGAACGAGACCTTTCGCCGCTCCAACTCCAACAGGTCAAACCGGCGGACCGGCCGGCCATTTTCAACGACCAACCGCGAAAACATCACCTGCGCCGTCACCTCGATCAGCTGATTGTGGCGCCCGTTGACCAGGCGAAACATCAGCCCGGTAATGTCGCGGTAAGGTGCGACAACGGCGACGTCGCTGTAGATCAGCCTTGCCGTCGGCCGCGCAAATCGGGCAAATACAAGCCCCGTGATCAGAGCGTTGACGAGCAGGCTGTAATACGATTCGACCGTTACGAGCAGATTCGGAACGATCCCGACCGGATGGATCGTCCCATAGCCGATGGTCGCAAAGGTCTGAACGCTGAAAAAGAATCCGCGAACGAAAAGGCTCTGGGTCGGGTCGGCCGATGTATCGACCAACGCCGTCTCGCCAAACGCCGCGTACGCCAACCCGAAAACGACGTTGCTTACAAAATAGATCGCCAGCAGCAGCGAGAGGAACGTTCGCCACTTCATCTCCAGAAAGAAGTGAAAAAGGTTTAGCGATGATAGAAATGGCAATCCTGACCGCCGGACGTTGAACGATCCGTCAGAATTAAGCAGCCGCTGGCGGCTCTGGCCGGACACGATCGAGCCGAATCCCAGATCGCGCTCTTCGCCCTCGGGCGACACGTCCGAACCTGTTGATATTTCAATGGTTTCTGTGGGCACGCTGATAAAAAGGATTATAACGACCGCCCGCCGGAATTGTAAAAGTCATTTGGTTTTTGCCGAGTAAAAATGGTGAAATACCCCTTATGGCAAAATACGCCCAGGCACAAGACCAACCGCCGAAACTAAGAATGACCGCCGACGGCGGCCCCGACATTGGTTCGCTCGCTGACATCCTTGAGTGGTTTCTGAACTATGACGAACGCGTGGCCCGGGTACGGCTGCCCTATGTCGAACAGATCTTTCAATGGAAACAACAGGACGACAAGGTCAATGGCGTGACGACCTATCCCTTCGACAACGCCGAGGCCCGGTTTGCCGTCGGTGCGTTTCAGGCCCTGGCCGAAAATGACACGGAACCAAAACTAAACGCCTGGATAACCGACATTCTCAACGCACTGCAGGACGCCCGATCCGCCCGGATCGAATTGACCGATGCGTACGGGCTCGACGATGATCACACACTCTCGGCCATCGAAAAAGCCGACAAGCTGACGACACTGCTCGAAAAGCGAATGTACCTGACCAGTTCCTGGATCGAAAACCTTTGCACGGCCGAAGCCCGATTCCTGGGCTGGATCTATCAGGAAATGTACGGAAAGCCGTTCACGCCCGCCGCCCCGCCCGAAGATGCGGGTGTCGGTAACGAATAGTTAATCCGGGCTTTTTGACGGCAATGTTCGCGGGACAAAGGCGATCTCGTCCGGGCGCCGAGTACGGTAATGACTCAACAGCCGGCGAGGGGCGAGACGGGCCAGCCAAGTGATCGTCCGCAGTTTCATCGACGGCCGTATGCTGTTCGCCTCGGCGAACGAACGGTACGCGTTTCGAAAATCCTCATTCAGCAGATACGCCTTGCCGTATTCGACCCTCAACTCCGACTGAAGTCGATTCAGCATTGCGTCCACGACCGAAATTTCATTTTCGTCGAGGTCGATGGACTTTTTCACACGGCCGAGCACATCTATTTCACGCTCGACACGGCTGACCGAGTCACCGGATAAACTCTGCAGGTGAACACGATATTTGAGCAGCGGTTTTCGCTGGTAACCGATCTTCGACCCGGTCTTGGCCATCCGGACCCATAAATGAAAATCATGTGCCCTGGTCCGCTCGTGTTCAAACAGCCCACCCCGCTCAAGTGCGGCCTTGTAAGCCACCGTGCCCGATGTGATCACGTTGCACGAATAGTCGAGCAGCGACATGGCGGTCACTTCGCCGTTCGACGGTGCACCCTCCATGAACGTCTTTCGCATCACCGACCGCATCCCGAACTGAAACGCGTCGCAATAGACCATGTCGTAGCCGCGGCCCAAAAATGCGACCTGTGAGGCGAGGAAATCGGGCAGCCAAATATCGTCGCCGTCGAGAAACGCGATGATCTCGCCTCGCGCATGCCGGATAGCGGTATTGCGCGCGGCTCCGGCACCGAGGCCGGGCTGCACGATATAGGTGATGTCCTGGCGAAACGAGTTTATCGCCCGCTCGAACGCCGGCGTGTCCGGCGACCCGTCGTTGACGACGATGACCTCGTAATCGCGGTATTTCTGATCCGCGACCGACTTGAGCGTTTCGCCGATAAATTCAGCGACATTGTAAGCGGGAATGACGACACTGACCTTCGGCGCCCACGAAAATACGTTTCGCCCGACCGTGATCTTTTCTCCGATGTTATTTGGGACGTTGGTCTCCATCTGTCAACGCGTTTCGCGGATCGGCTCCCAGGTCACCACACGTTCGCCGCGAATGAACCTGAAGAACGCGATCGCCGAGGCAAGATTGGCAAGCACGAAATAGAGCGGTATCGCCAGCAGCGTAATCCGTCGTCCGGCACGCTCGACCAGCCATCCGAGAAACGCAGCGGCGTATACAGCCGCTTGGCCAAGCAGCAAAACGTCCCAAAACACGCTGCGGCCGGCCAAAAATAGATTTGTCAGCAATATCACCGCAAGGATGAGCGGCACGCAATATCGCAAGAGCTTATGCGAGATCAGCTGAACCGCGTAAAACCCGCTCTTGAACGGATTTAGCATATCGGCATTTCGCCAAAGATCGGTGTAGGTCTGTGAAATGACCCGCACGCGCATCTTAAATTCTTCGTGGGTCCGCTGATTGGTATGCTCGTAGCAAACCGCGTCCGGCTCAAAAATACTGCGGAGGCCTTGTCTGTAAAGCTCGGTGCAGATCAGAAAATCCGAGCACGCCTCAGCGTACATCGGCCGGTACGCCGCACGCCGGACCGCGTATAGACAGCCCGAAGCACCGATCAGTGAGCACGCTCGGCTCTCAGAGATCTTTAGGAACGTTTCGTAATTCCAATAGCTCTGGGCACCGGTCCCGACGTTGGTTTCGCCCTTGTCGAGATAGACCAGCCGGCCGGCGACGCAGCCGACCGTCTCATCGGCAAAAGCCGGCAGCACTTTGCGCAAAACGTCCGGTGAATATTCAGTCGTCGCATCCGAAAACAGAATGATCTCGCCCGTGGCGGTCGCTACCGCGTTGTTCTGGGTCACGGTTTTGCCGAGCCGGCCCTCTTGCCGATAGAGCTTTACGCCGAGATGCTGATGTTCCTTGACGATCTCGTCGGTCCGGTCGGTCGATCCGTCCGAGGCGACGAGGATCTCGAGCTTTTCTTTCGGGTACTCGATCGCCAGGGTGTTGGCAAGTTTTTCGGCGATCGCCGACTCTTCGTTGAACGCGGTGATCAGTATCGTGACCGTCGGCTCGACATCATCCCGCTTGACTGGCCGTGCCAGTACAAGGCCGGCGACGTACACGACCAGCGGATAGCCGACGTAAACGTACGCCAGCACGCCGATGCTGAGCCAGAACAATATTGCCGCCGCTGCCGTCATTTCGCCTCAGCCGTCCGCCATTCCCACAGCGGCCGTGCCTGCACGTCCTCCTTCAATCCGTTTTCGACCGAATAACACCGTCTGAACGCCACCGCGTACGCGATCAGATAATATATGAACCAATTATACGCAACCGAGGCAAAGAAACTAGACACCATATAGCCGACGATGCTTGCCTGCAATCCGATCGCCATATAGTAATACCAACCAAGTTCGCCTTTGTCGAAGAGCAGCCGCTCGATCGCGCCGAGCTTTCTGAACGGACTGACCATAAATATCAGGTATGCGGCCAGCCCGAGCAGTCCCAATTCCGACGAAACCTGCGTAAACGCGTTGTGCGACTGCAGGTTATGCACACCGACGATAGGGAAATTTCCGATGCCTATTCCCCACGGATTTCGGGCGGTGATCAGCAGTGAGCGGATCAGAAGCTCTTTTCGTTGGTCGCTCGACCCGACCGGATCGAGACCGGAATAAAGATCGACAACATTCGCAGCCCCATAGTTGCCGGGTGCCGCAAGGATCGTTATCGCCCCGACAAAAAGAGTCACGATAGTGACATTCAGCCGGTGCTTGCGGCCGAGTTTCCAGCCCAGCATTCCGCCCACGACCAGCAGCCCGATAAATCCGCCTCGCGAAAACGTGACCATATTGCCGCCCACGAACAGCAAGGCGAACCCGAAGAAAACGTACCGTGCGATCTTTGATTTGCTGACGATCCCGAGGGTTATCACGAGCGGCGTCATCATCACGAGATGCATGGCCATTTCGTTTGGGTTGCCGAACATGCCCTTAACATCGACGCCGACCCGATATGATTCAACGGTAAATTCACCTTTGACGTACATATCCAGGGCCGAATACGAAAGGTAAAGGGCGATCGTGATCGACAGCCACATCAACCCCATCAGACGCTTTTTAGTACGCACCACGTTGACCAGGACCACGAAGATCACCACGGCCTTGATGAACGGGTCATTGAACGTCTCCCACGCGACGGCCGGATCACGGGCGATCGGCATTGTCACCAAAGCGATCGCGGTCAGGGCCAATATCGCCTTGACCTCGGTCGACAGCATGGTCAGGTTCCCCTCGGTGGCGAGTTGGGCCGGAATATAGATGGCCAGCGTCGCCAGAGCAAAATAGAACGCTGTTGCCGACAGGAATGACAGCGACGAGATCAGTTCGTACGGGCGAAATAGAACGAGTACCGAGAAAATAAAAAGCCCCACGTAGGTAAACGTGTGGCCGTTTCGGACAAGCCAACGCTCCTTTTCGAGGAGTTTGACGTCCTTTTGCTGTTTGCGCTCGCGGCGAAGATTCGTCTCCGGTCTTGTGTCTTCACCGGGCATGTCAGCACCGGTCTCGAAAATTTGTTCGTCAGTTTGAAGGACGCCGCCCTCGGCCTCCGGCACCTCAGGCTCGCTAATGCGGTGAAAAGGCCGCACCTCGCGGTCCGACGCGGGTTCCTCATCCAGATTCAGGATCGCCGATGGCCGCAGAGTCGACGGCCCGCCGAGTGCCGATGCGTCATCAGGGCCTTTCGACGGCCCGAGCGATCTGTAATCACGGCTCTTTGAACTTTCGGTGGGCATTGTTGGTTACCGGTATTCCTCGTTAGAATACTCAAGTTCGCATACCGTTGTACACGGCAGATCAGCAAGGCTACGCGGCAACCGCTTCTTTTTCAATAGTTACCATTTCGCGGACTTTGCGTTTCAGAGCTTTTTCAAATTGCCGCGCCTCGTTTACGCCGCCAAATTCAAGCTGCTGTAAATTAGCTTCGATCCGCTTTCGGTAGTCCGATACCAACGAGTCAGAAACGCCGAGCATGTCTGCGACCTCAAGCTGGGTACCGCTGTCGGCGATCAGGTAACAATGCCACAGCACGTTGATCATTCGGTCATACTGCTTGGCCTTTCCCCGTACGGACCGGTTCAGGGTCTCCAGAAAGCCGTCGACATAACCCATCGCTTCGCTTTCCGCCTCGTTTCTGAGCAGGTCCTGCTCAGGCGTTTCCCTGATGTCCTTAAACTCAAACTGCATCCGGTCGTCGTCGTCGCCGTCGGCCGGGCCGCCGACCGGAACGAGGTGAATGTCCATTATCGGAAGTCTCGACATTACGAACGAACGCAGCGAACGTACGTCCACCGGCGAATCGATCGCCTTAAAGACACGAATTATCAACTTTTCGAGCTCGACGTTGCTGATCACGATCTGGGCGTCGCCGGTACAGCCGACCATACGCGTATCGCGTTTTTGAAATGATACGGCCTTAACGCGTTCATCCATTTCCTGCACGTCGCGGCGGGTCTTATGATTTGACCAGTCTGCCAGACCGTAAAGCCGGTCGGCGAGCCGTCGATGGGCGTCGGGATTGCCGATGTTGTCGAATCGTTTGAAGGTCGCGCTCGTCTGTATGAGCGTCGAGATGCGGCGTGCAAGCCGGTACGATTCCGGGTAACGCTTTCTCAGCTCGGCCGTAAGCAGGTTGGTCAACTCGATCTGGCTGATCTCGGCCTCGATCTCAGCGTCGGACATCTGGGTGTCGATGTAGTGCTGAAAACGCTCCTTGCTGAGCAGGGCAACAAAAAGCTCTTGTGTGAGATCGGTGTAAGCGTTGTGCTTGCCCTCTTCGACCAAAAAGCCTGCCCGCTTCGACGCCCGAACCAGCGGATGCGAAGAGACGATTCTGTGGAGTTCGGCCCAGATCTGGTTCACGTCAGACTTTTTCAGGCTGTCGTTCCATTTTCCCACCTTGATCTGTCGGCTTTGGATGTTTTTGGGCAGTGATTCCTGCACTTTCAGTTCGTTCATAATAAACCTTCGCGGGGTTCAACGATCGACGGGGTTCGCCATCGACGGCTGATATTGACGACCTAGCACGAAACGGCCTGACCATTGATGCGTTACGTGCAACGTAGGATCGCTCAAATAATGCGGCTGCGGTTTCGCTTGGTGGGGGAAAGTTGAGAAACTTTATGTTTGGTACGGCCGCAGGCAGGGTGCCAGACCGGGCTGGTGTAGTGTGAAACGATCTCGTCTCACTGCCTACATTTAAGATGTTAGCAGGAAATCACAGTTTGGGCAACAAGTTTTTACTGTGTGCATTGTTGCCCGCAAATGCCTAATTATTGTATTTAAGAGCGTTACGGTTGCAAAAAAACGTTGGCCGGCGGCGATCGGGGCAAATCCTCAAAAATTAACCGGGAAAGTTATGGAAGCAATGCCCAATTGCTGATTTATTTTCGTGTAGCAGAAGAAAAATAGGCTGGCGTAACCTTGAACTCCTGACTCATTGACCTGTTTGTGCGGTTTTACAGCCGTTTGTTCGTTTGTATGGTAAATTTTTCGAAAAACGAAGCCTGCCCGACCTCGGAGGAGCTGCTTGAATTTCAGGCCGGCGACCTTTCGAGATACCGTTGTGCAGAGATTCGCAGCCATCTGCATTATTGTGAGTTTTGTGCGGCGGAGGCAGAATTCTATTCCCGCCACCCGCAACTGCTTGGCGAAGACCTGTCGGAATCGGCTCCCGAGGCGATCCCCGCCCCGCTTTTTGAATTGGCCGAATCGCTGTTAAAGATCAAACACGAGGACCCGACTTTGCTCGACCGCCTGGTAAATTAAGTTAGGCCGAGCTAGCTGCCGCAGATCTCATCGATCGCTTCACTAAATTTTTCGTCAATGACGCCGCGCTTTATCTTAAGTGTCGGCGTCATTTCACCTTTGTCGATCGAAAATTCTCTCGGCAGCAGATAGACACGCTTGACGCGTTCGTAATCGCTCAGTTCACGAGTTAGTTCGATAGCGTCGCGTTGTACGCGTTTGATGAACTGCGGGTCTTCGCAGAGTTCTTCGCGGCTTCCGGTCGCGGGATGCCCCTCAGCCTTCATCTCTTCTTTCAATGCATCCCAGTCGGGCACGATCAACGCCCCGACCTGTTTGCGCCCCGAACCGACCACGACCGGCTGTGACACAAGCGGGCTTTGCTTCAACAGGCTCTCGACCTGCAGCGGGGCGACGTACTTGCCGTTCGACAGTTTGAAGAGATCCTTCAGGCGGTCCGTGATGTAAAAGTGTCCGTCGTTGTCCTGATATCCGACATCGCCGGTGTGATAATAGCCCTCATCGTCGAGGACCTTGGCGGTTTCTTCAGGATTGTTGTAATAACCCTGCATTACGTTCTTACCGCGGATCAGCACCTCTCCGTCCTTTTCCGAGATCTTCATTTCGATCCCTTCGAACGGCCGCCCGATCGAGCCGACCTTGTTGTCCTCTGGACGGTTCGCACACGTTATACAGCCCTCGGTCATTCCATAGCCCTGCAGGATGGGGATACCGGCCGCCCAAAACGCGTACGACAATTTCTTCGACAACGGCGCACCGCCCGAAACAAAGAATTTCAGGCTTCCGCCGACGCCCTCGCGCCATTTCGAGAACACCAGGCGATTTGCGACGGCCTGTCTCGCGGCCAGCATCGGTGAGATCGCGCCGTGTTTGTCCTTAGCGTCCGAATATTCCTGCCCGACCTCGAGAGCCCATTCAAAGAGCTTTGTTTTCCAGCCGCCGGCGGCCTTCCCTTTCTTAACGATCTTGTGGTAAACCTGCTCGAACAGCCGAGGCACGGCCGTCATTATCGTCGGTTTGACTTCCTGCAGATGCGATGCCAACTGGTCAAACGCAGCACAATAATGGATCGACACGCCGTTCGTACACAGTACATAGAACACGGTCCGCTCGAAAATGTGCGACAGCGGCAGAACCGCCAGGCTCCGGTCCGAACTCCGGATCGGCAGCCCCTTGGAGATCGCGATGATGTTCGAGACAAAGTTTTCGTGGGTCAGCATCACGCCCTTCGGTTCACCGGTCGTGCCTGAAGTATAAATGATGGTCGCAAGGTCGGTCGTCTCGATCTCGGCCAATGCCCTGTCGATCGCGTCTCTGTCGATCTTGTTATATTCGTCGCCCTTTGCTTCGACCTCGCCCAGCGTCAGCGCACGGCTGTTCCCTTCGGGTTTACCGTCGTTGTCAAAAAAGACCAATTTTTCGAGCCGCTCGACGCTCTGTACGGCATTCTCGCAGTGCTTCCACAGCTTTTTGCCCGAAACGAACAATATCTTGGCACCCGAATTTTCGAGGATGAACCGGATCTGCTCGACCGCCTGCGTCGTGTAGATCGGCACATTTACAGCCCGGAGGCTGAGTATGGCAAGATCGACGAATGACCACTCCGGCCGAGTTTCGGATATTATCGCGACACGGTCGCCCGCCTTGACGCCGAGAGCCGCCAGTCCGGCGGCGATGCGCTTGACGCGCTCGATCACCTCGCTGCCGCTCAGATATTTCCAGACATCACCGGTCTTGAACGCGAGAGCGTCAGCCTTGTTGTGACGCCTGAACGATTCAAAACAGAAGTGCGGGATTGTCTGCGGCAAACGGTCAAAACCGATAATGTTCTCGCCCAATGTTGTAGCCATCAAATATTGTCTGCCCTGCGGCTCCCCTTGTCAGGTGATCATCTGTATCAGCAAATGTTTACAGAGTAGCACTTTCGCTTAAGTTTTCAGAGTTTACAGGCTTTTACGAAACAGTCAACTGCGTCAGCGGGCCGAG
>JBGAOU010000005.1:0-152218 GCA_044221625.1 Pyrinomonadaceae bacterium
CGAGTAGCTGCCGCCATAGACATTACATCCTGAGCGTCCGCCGATCTTGCCGTCCGGGTCGATATTGAGTGTTATCAGCGTGTCGCTGATCGGATAGGCGATCTTTTGGCGAAAATTGTACGCGGTCAGTTTCCAATTGCCCGCCGGGAGAGTCTGGGCCGATGCCGCGAAAGCCGAAACGCCGATAAATATCCCAAGAAATAATGCTGAAAAAATACTGTTTCTCATATTCGTTCCTCAACGGGCGAAGTATCGCCTGCTACAACTGAAGAACGAAAAACGCATCACCGGCTTGCAGCGGATCAGATGGAGATGGTGGTGACCTCGGCGATCGTGACGCCAAACGCCTTGGCTGCGGACGACCTCATTGCACGGGCATCGCCCGTCGTCAGAAATACATCGGAGCCCGTGTGCGGCAGCCGCCAACGGCGAATGATCTCGATCATCTCGGACGCCGGATCGACAAAATGCGTTTCCGCCGAGACCAACTCCTGCAGAACGCCTTTGACGGCCGGGTAATGAGTGCACGCGAGCAGAATATGGGAACAATTGCGAAGCGGCCCGAGTATCTTTCCGGCGGCCGAACGCAGTTCTTCGGAATCGACATCGCCGCTTTCGATCAATGCTGATAGCGGTTGCGCGATACGCTGTTTGACGGCGATCCCGCGGGCCGTAAACCCTTTGCGGTAGGCCCCTGACGTGACGGTCCGACGCCCGCCGATCACGCCGAGGCGAGCCGGCGAAAGGCCGGCAGTCAGTCTGATCGCCGGCTCGATCACGCCTTCGATGGGTGTATCGTGATCCGAAAGGTCAGGGATCGCGGTGCTCGCCGCGTTGCAGCCGATGACCACGTGGGTGACGCCGCCGCGCGTCATATAGCGGATGACGTCATCGAGGCGTTCGGCTAGTTCACGACGCGGCAGCTTGCCGTAGGGCGTCGCCCCGGTATCCGAAAAATATGTGACCGGAACGTCGCCGATCCGCTCTTTTACGAGCCGATAAATGCTGACGCCGCCGATGCCCCAATCAATGATACCTAACCTGCCGGCCATCGTGATTCGTTTAAGGATAAGTAAGTTTGGCGTCGATCGCATTTTCGACCGGGCCGCTGTCAAAGGCCACGATACGCGAGTGCCAGGCCATGTTCAGGATCTCCATCTTTTGGCCGGGAAAGCGGCTTTCGAGATACCATTTCATCTCATGTTCCGAGCGGATCGGGTTGTACTCGAGCATCTTTTTCCAATCCGGATGCGAAACAAGCTGCTGCAAAGCGGCGTCGAACCGGGCGTTGGCCTTTTGATTTTTCATCGTCCGCAACTTGTCGCCGATCAGCCGCGGATACTCGCCGACGGCGACCGGCACGGTCACCATATCGATGATCAAAAACTTGCCGCCGGGCCGCATCACGCGTTTTATCTCGGCCAAAAGCGGGTCCCAGTCGAGATAGCGAAATGACATCAGCGACGTGACGACATCAAACGAGTTATCCGGGAACGGCAGCACCGGGCCGTCGATCTTTTGGAATGAAATGTGCATATTCTCGGCATTTTTCAAGCGGGCCCGCTCGATGATGCCGCCCGATTCGTCGACACCGATGCCGCTGTTGATACGGTCGCGAAGTGCGTATAACAGTGCTCCGTTGCCGCAGCCGATGTCGAGCATATCGACCGCACCCTCGGGCAGATGTTCGTTGAGCCATTTCCACTCGTCCTGTCGTACGCGAATGTCCTGAAACGCCGCGTCGTACAATTCGGCGACGTGGTCATACGACGTGTCGCCGTCAGGCGGACGCGGCTCGAACCGCTTCATCTCCTCGGCGGGCATAAACCCCAATCGCTTTTGGGCCGATGCCAGAAAGCCGTGTGATTTGCGACCCTTGCAGCCGATCGTGTAAAGCTTGCCGTCGGTCCGGTCGCCGGCCGCAACATACTTTTCCTTGCTTCGCGAAAACGTGGTGTACCAAAAGAAACCGTAAGCCGGGACATTGAACGTCCGTGCAAAGAACGGTGCGAACCAACGGGCCGAACGGCAGCAAAAGAAGTAGGCTGAGCCATCCTCGGCAAACGGGATATCCATTTGTTCCCACTCATAAGGCGAGAATTGTTCCGGAAACGCTACCGTGCCGTACATCGGCCCGTACATTCCCGAATGCCCGACAAAGTGAAACTCCTTGATCACTTTGCCGGCATCCCTGATCTCGGCGATCGCCTGCAGGACGTCGCGCTTACTCTCGACGGCGCGTGTTATCACCTCGCCGCCGAAACCGGCTTCGATCCGCTCGTCGGCAATAGTGCGGGCGACCACCGGAAACTGATGGCCGCCGAGACGGTATTTGGTGGTATAGATCACCAAAATTACTTGTTCGATGGGCATTGTGGACTTATTTGTTCTGGAATTTGAACTCCGTCAGGAACTTACCCTTGTCGGAAGACTTATTGGTCGTTGCGGCCACGACGGCGACCGAGTATATCCGGTCGGTCGTCTTGTATATCAGACACTCGATCAACGCGTCGATCTCGCCGAGTTTTGCTCCGGCGGTCACCCGACGACCGGGGACCGATCCGAGCGTTATCGACTTTTCGGTCAACAGTTTTCCGCCGAATCCCTCGAGCATGCCTTTTTGGAACGCTATCAGAAGGTCCTCATCCGTGACCGCACTCTTGGCGATATCGTTGACTGAGATGTTGTAATAGACGCCGTCCGCCGAACATTCGTAAAACGTCTGGACCTGCGGAGCCTCGGCGGTGCCGACATTGTCCCTGGATGTCTCGATCTCACAGGGCACCTGCGTACTGAACTGGTGGCCGGCCGACTTATATTCCTTCCACTGGCCCTGACCGCTTGCCGAAACGGCAAACGATACGATGATCGACAACAACAGCAATAATTTGTAATTCATAAATTTTAATTTTCCCCGGAACGGCACTAAACGGCCTCGCCGCGGCTGACTCGTTCGATGCGATGGACCTTTTCGAGGTAGCTTTTCGCCGATTCTGATCGAAACATCTCGCGATCTTCTTCGTGGTCAGTTACGGGCTCAAGCGCGGTGTCCATATAGGCCAACCGGTCGGGGTCTTTGCGGACCCGCATATAGATCAGCCTCATCCGCACATATAGCGATATCCATCGAAACTGTCTGCGGAGTGTGCCGAAAAAGTACTTCGGGTAAAACACCAGCGGGCTTTCGATCGTCATTCCCGAACGCCGGTTCCGCCGCGACTTGATCCGCAGGAACCCGCCTTCGAGCGGATGAACGCCTTCGATATTGATGCAGCCCTTGAACCAAACGATGAAGAACATCGTTTTGCCGGGGCTGGTCCCGGTAGCGATACAGCGGCGGAGCACGGTCTCGACATGTTCGTCGGTGTAATAGGTTTCCCAGGCCTTGCGGTACGTTTCACGCCATTGGTCCCGTGACATCGTCGGGTGGTCAGTGACGTCGTGGTTGAGGTCGTATTTATTCAGATCCTCATCCATCGCGATCCCCGATTCGTGCAGGCGCTTGTGATCCTCAGAGCCGGGCAGCGGCGTCAGGTAGAAAAACTCAAGCATATCGACCGGCAGCTCGCGTTTGATTATCTCGATGTCGTTGATGATCGACTCGGGCGTGTCCCCCGGAAAGCCGAGAATGTAGCCGCAATAGGTAACGATGCCGGCGTGTTTCCATGCCAGCAGCATCTGTCGGTAATCGGTGATCTTGTTTTGGCGTTTCTTGGCGCCGAGCAGGCTGTCGGGATTGATATTCTCAAGCCCGATGAAAACACGCTTAACGCCCGCCCGCTTTGCCTTTTCGATAAAGTTCGGCAGCTTATGACACAGCGTATCGACCTGGATGATAAAACTGATATTCAGTTTTTCGGCCTCGCGGAGGTTGATCAGCTTATCGAGGATGACCTCCCAGTCCTTGTTTCGGGCAAAATTGTCATCGGTTATAAAGAACGAATGCAGGCCCTGAGCGACGTTGGCGCGGACGATCTTTTCAATGTCCTCGGGCGAACGCCGGCGTGATTTGCGTCCCTGAACATTGATGATCGTGCAAAACGAACAAGTGAACGGACATCCGCGGCCGGCGTCAAAGCTGGTCGTCGCGCCGGCGGTCAAATGCACGCGTTCGGCAGGCAGCAGGGGCGACGCGACGCCTTCGATATTTGGAAGGTCGTCCATAAAGTTATAGACCGGCCGCAGTTCGTCATTGAACGCGTCGATCAGTACCTGTCCGAGACGGCCCTCGGCCTCGCCGGCAAACAGTGAAACACCGATGTCCAACGCCTTTTGGACGTAGGGATCACGCTCCTTGAGCATCGCCATGGTCCCGGAGACGTGAAAGCCGCCGATCCCGACCTTAATGCCGCGTTCGCGGAGCGGCCGGGCAAGGTCGAGTGCCCGCGGAAACTGGTTGGACTGAACGCCGACGAGCATCACCATGCCGTTATCGGCGGCCTCGATGAGCGACGCCATCCGGTCGATGTGGATGACGGTGTTGGTTTCGTCAAAGGCGTGGATCTCGATGTCAACGTCGTCGCCAAGGACCCTGTCGCGGGCACATTCGAGCGACAGGCCGTAAAGAGCGGCAAGCGAATTAGATGGTATCGCAGAACGATACCATTGGATCACATAGCCGTCGTCGTCATAGTGCGACGGCTTGATCAAAACTAGGCTAAATCGCTTGTTCATTAGTACCGAAATATTATAATGGCTTCACCCGCAAAACAAACTATCGGGCATCAAAGCAGGCCACGTTCTTTGACCCTCAGATAGCTTTCGAGCAGCCGCGGGGCAAGCGTCCGGGAGGTTACATCCAGAGCCAGCCCGCCGAGCGTCTCGACCATCCGAAGAGCCGTTTCGCGTTGGTGAATGATCTCCTCGGCGGCGGACTGCGTGAAAACATCCTTAATGTCGCCGGGCACCTGACTGACCGCGGCGGACAGGTCGCGGTCGCCGAGCGTGGCGACAAGCGGCAGGTGCCTCGGCCGCAAAAGCCGCAGGGAATGGATCAGGTCTTTTGAACTGTCCTTGTCGACGACGTCGGTCAGTATCACGACGAATGCACGCTTTTTCAAATTTGACGCGATGTACTGAAATCCGCGGGCGTACGAGGGCTCGATCAGGTCAGGTTCCAGATCATAGAGCGACTCGAGCACGCTGTCGATGTGCTCGAGGCCGCGTTTGGGCGGGACAAAGCGGCGTACGCGGCGGCCAAACACGACCAGTCCGCAGTTGTCGCCGGCCCGGTTGCACGCCGACATCAACGCCAGGCTGGCGTGGACCGCGGTGTCAAATTTGGTCTCGTCGTTGATCCGGCCGGTCATCAGTCGGCCGGCGTCGATGGCGATCATCACGGTCTGGTCGCGCTCGATCTGGTACTGCCGCGTAGTTAGCTTGGAACGCCGGGCGGTCGCGGTCCAGGAGATGTGCCGCAGCTCGTCTCCGCGAACGTAATCCCGCATCGACTCAAATTCACGGCCTTCGCCCCGGCGAACAGCACGCCGCTGGATCGCCAGGAACGAGCGTGCCCCGAGGGCTTTGAGCTCCATCTCGCGGGCCCGCCGCATATTCGGATAGACCTTTACGCTCTGCGGAGACCCGAGTTCAGCCTGACACCAGACAAGCCCGAGCCGCGAGAGATATCGGACCGCGGTGCGACCAAACTCATAGCTGCCGCGTTTCGGCGGTGTCAAGTGGTAAAAGAACTCGACGTCCGACTGCGGCGGCACCGCAAATTCGGCCTCGCGGCCGTCCGCAAGCACCATATCGGCGGGGTACTCGTCCTTGACCTTGATGTAAAAGCTGCGCGACGCCAAATTCTGGACGATCAATCTCACCTTAACGGCGTCACCGATCGCAAAGCGGGCCGAAAACTCGCGGCGGATCGAGAATTCGTCAGGCAGCTTTCGGCTTAGCACATAATCGGCGACGGCGGCGGCGATCAGCAGCGCGTCAAACGCAAAGACCGCCGTCCGCAGCTCCGGGATCTTCCACGAGAGCGACAGCGGTACGATGCCGAGCGCAAGCAGGATATATGCTCTTCGGGTGAAGATAAATCGCATAGGGACACGCGATTATAGCATTGTCAGCGTTTTTGCGGCCGGCGTGAAGCAACTTTTCGGTAGCGGCGCGGTTCTAAGCCAACAGACGCGGTTTTGGAGGAATATCGGTGAAGACCCTAATTTTCGGCCTGATCTTACTTGCGGCAAATATCGCGGCGTTCGGACAGAGTGCCGCCGCCGTCGATGAGGTATATTTGGCCCGCGACGACGGCAGCGGTAAGGCCGGCGAGGCGGTTTCGACATTCTTTACGACCGATATCCCGATCTACTGCGTTGTCCAGCTCGATACCGCCGAGCCCGTGACCGTCAAAATGAACTTCGTCGCCGTGGCCGTACCGGGCGTCAAGCCCGAGACCAAGGTCGTGACGACCAGCTATACGACAAAACAAGGGCAAAGCCGTGTGAACTTTACCGGCAAGCCGTACGATAAGTGGAACGCCGGGAAATATAAGGTCGAGGTTTTTGTTGAAGGCAAATTCGCCAAGGATGTCGTATTTGAGATCCGGCCGTCGTCGGGGAGCCCGGACGGTGCGGCCTCATTTCAATCCGGGACGCGGCCGCCGGCCGGCCCGAAAGCAAAACCCGTCGTAAGGCCGAAACGAAATTAGGCGGAGTCTTAAGTTGTCACGCAAAAAAGGCTGTCCGGATCTAACCGGACAGCCTTTTTCGATCGGATCTGTGCCGAAACTACCAGCGATTCGAACCGCCGCCGTAGTTGCCGCCGCCGCCGTAGCCGCCGCCACCGCCGCGGTTGCCGCCGCGACCACCGCCGCCGCCATAACCACCCCGGCCGCCGCCGCCGCCGTAACCGCCGCGATCTTCACGGGGCTTGGCTTCGTTGACCTTGATCTCGCGGCCGCTGACTTCCTTACCGTTAAATTCGGCAATAGCCTTCTCACCGTCTTCCTGCGACGCCATTTCGACAAAGCCGAAACCACGCGAACGTCCGGTTTCACGGTCTTCGACAACGGTGGCCGACTCAACGGTACCGACGGTCGCAAACAATTCTTCCAACTCGAAGCTCGAGGTCTGGAATGAGAGATTTCCTACATAAAGTTTCATTGACATGTAAATATTTACCTTTTCCCACTGGGGGGAAGTTCACTAGAAGTTTCGATTTCGGATGTAGTGCCTTGGGGGTTACGGTCAGCCCCCCGAAGAGATCGCGCCTCGGATGCTCGTCATCGAGCTACTTCTATTACCTTAAAACAACCAACCCTCGAACTATCCTAAACGCCGTCGAACAAGACTTATGTAGTATCGGGGCGCATCACCGTTGATGCGCGAGAGCAGGGCTAACGAAGATTATGATGCACGACCGCGCAGACGGTTGCAAGCGACAAAACGTAAATAATTGAGATCTTATTGGGTTAAAGCGATGATCACGTCGATCGCGGCGGCGGCCGCGGCCTCGCCAAGTGCGATAAATTCGTCCCGTTTGCCGAGCTGATCGGGACGGAGATGGGCGATCTGCGGGACGATGATGACATCCGCGACACTGGCCTGGCTGCCCGACGCGGTGCGGATCAGTGTGAGAGCTGAGCGGACGCCGATCGAAACTACATTTCGGGGTTTGCGCGGATATACGCCGCCGCAGGCGATCAGATCGACGGCGATCACGATATCGGCACCCATTTCACGCATTACATCGACCGGCATTACCGATGTCACGCCGCCGTCGACCAGCACCCGGCCCTCGCTGTCCTTGACCGGTGCGAAAAGCAGCGGTACCGAGCAGCTGGCACGAATGGCGTGGATCATGTCTCCGCTGCCGGCGAAGACGACTTCGCGGCCGGCGGCCAGATCAAAGGCCACGGCGGCAAACGGCAAGGGAAGGTCCTCAAACCGGGTGACGGGCAGTTCGCGGGCGAGAAACCTGCCGATCGGAGCGGTCGATAGAAGGCCGCGAAACGGCAATGTCGGCCTGATCGTGTTCAGCCAACCGATACGGCGAGCCATCGCCTCGATCTCGGCGGCGTTCATCCCGGACGCGAGGGCTCCGCCGACGATCGACCCGGCCGATGTTCCGGCGATCAAGTCAAAGCGGATGCCGTGCTGCTCGAGCACCTTGAGCACGCCGACGTGGGCAAATCCGCGGGCGCCGCCGCCCGAAAGCACAAGGCCGATCTTTTTGTTTGAGTTTGTCGACATATAACGGTTTTCGACGCCCGCAGCGGGCCGCCGCGGACTGGTCCTGCAAATTGATTTTAACCGCACGTTGTGAAAAACTTGAAACCGTCACAATGCCCCTGCAACGCATATCTCAAGTCGATATTCCCGGTACGGTCGCCGATTTTGCCGCGGGCGATCACGCCTGCCCGGTCTGTGCCCGCGAGGGCCGCGACGAATTTGTCCTGCTCGACACACTCGACGCCGATGTCGAACGCCTGATCAGGGCCAACGCACCCGACACGGGCGATTTCGGCTCGGTATGCGCCCGCTGCGTGCGGATATTTGAGCGAGCCAAGGCGAACATCATCGCGGATGCGGCGATGCAGAAAGACGGTTCGCATGTGCTCTCGACACCGCTGCGGCTCGACGCCGACGAACGCTTTACCGGACGCGGCGTGACCATTGCTTTTCTCGATTCGGGGTTTTATCCGCACGTCGATCTGACGACGCCGAGCAACCGCATCGTCGCGTACCGCAATCTGCCCGACGCCGACGGCGACCTTGCTTCGCTCTTTCAGCCGGACGTCGCGAGCTGGCACGGAATGATGACGTCGGTCGTGGCGGCGGGCAACGGTTCGCTCTCAAACGGCTTTTACCGCGGTATCGCGTCGGAGGCGGACGTCGTCCTCGTCAAACTCGCCCGGACCGGACGCATTACCGACGATAATATCCGTGAGGGCCTCGAGTGGGTGCTCGAAAACCGCGAAAAGTACGGGATTCGGATCGTCAATATTTCGGCCGGCGGCGACGAGGAGGCCAGCTACCTGACCGACCCGCTGTCGCAGACGGTCGAGGCATGTTCGACAGCGGGAATAACCGTCGTCTGTGCGGTCGGCAACGCCGGGCACGCACCTGACCATCCGGTCGTGCCGCCGGCGAGTGCGCCGTCCTGCATTGCGGTCGGCGGGCTCGACGACAACAACTCGATCAACCGCGCCCGTCGGGGTATGTACCGTTCGTCATACGGCCCGACGATCGACGGCCTGCAAAAACCCGAGGTCATCGCATCGTCGATCTGGGTGCCGGCCCCGATCCTGCCGAACACGCCGACCTCGCAGCAGGCCCGTTTGCTGTCGATGCTCGACAAAGCCGCTGACGACGAACTGCACGATCTGATCGACGCCAATCCGGGGATCGACCCCGAGATCGACGCCGCGGCCGACCGCGAGATCCACAGCATACGCCAGCTGATAACGCTCAAGATCCGCCGTGAGAACGTGATCACGCAGCACTACAAATACGTTGACGGCACCTCATTTGCCGCACCGATCGTCTCGTCGGTCATCGCTCAGATGATCGAGGCAAACCCGCGTCTGACGCCGTCGGCGATCAAACGCATCCTGATCTCGACCGCCGAACGCCTGCCGCAGTACGAGACCGACCGTCAGGGCTGGGGCGTGATAGACGCCCGAAAGGCCGTCGAGCGAGCCCTCAATTGACCCCTTTACAATTTAGCCATTCCAGATAATATCGGTTGAGATTGTTTTGGCAGTTTTCGCCGCGCTTTGCGAAACGCCGGCGATCAGACGGTGTGGACGAGAAATTCCGGAGTGACGATGACCGGTGAGAAAAAACCGGCTGAGGTGTTAAAGAGGCGGAGCCGGGCCTGCTTTCGGACGTTGGCGATGTGCCCAAAATTCCAAGTAACGAGATAGTCGATCTTGTGAAACGACGCGAGTGCGACGTGGAGGGCATCGGCGATAAACTTTCGGTGAAAGATACCGCGTTCGATATAGCCTTCGGCAAGGATCGCGACCTCTTCGTTGATCTCGAGTTGTTCGAGCGGCCTAATGAGGCTGAGATAACCTGACCGGTGAGGTTCGGCGATACGCTCGAACTCGCGTTGGACGAGCATCGAACTGTAAACCTGATATTCGGCGAGTTCGTGTTCCCACCAGCGAATGGTCAGATCGCGGCGAAACGGGTCGCCGTTGTCGAGATAGGCGCCGGGAACCGACGTTTCGAGATAGAGGCTGATCTTCATCGTTAGAGTGCAGGCTAGTTCTCGGGGTTGATCGATTTGAAAATGACCTTGGAATTACGAAAATCAAAGGTCATCCGGTAGTTCTTGAGGAAATTGCCGCCTAGTATGCCGGCCTGTTCGAATCCCGATGCCTCGTTGATGATATCAAGGTCGAGAGCGATCGCAACGATCTGTTTTCGCGAATGCGGCCCGAACGTCACTTTGGGCAGCATAAAACTCTGTACGTCGTCCGTCACGCCGGCCGCCCCGATGACCTTTAGCTTTTCGTCGCTGGCAAAGGGCACGATGCTCCGGTTATTGGCCACGCGGTCCGATATCACCGAGACGCTCGCTCCGGTATCAACGATAAAATTAAGAGGCGAATCGATACCCTCAAGTGTTACCTCGCCGCTGAGAAAGCCGCTCGAGGTAAGGCGGAGCGGCAATGAGAGTTCGCCGCTGTCCGTAAAGTCACGCCGGTCGTCGTCGCGTTTTGAGAGCATGAAACGCTTGCTGCCGTAGTCGACCGTGGTCAGGAATTTGGAGATCAGCGAGAGCCCCAAATAGCCGTCGATCACCTGATTAGAGTTGTGGAACGGACGTATGTACACCGGCACGTTCCGCATCGCGACCGAACCGATACCGAGCTTTTGCAAAAAGCCGTAAACGACCTCAAATTTGCCGTCGCCGCCGATGCCCTTGGCATATCCGCCGCGGGTCACGGGCTTGAGCTTGAGGGTGGCCGCGGTCTTATCGGAAATAACGGTTATTCCCGAACCGGTGTCGAGTACGAACCTGAACGGCCGCTCCTGGTCATTGACGCGAACCTCGATCACCGGGCGATTACCCTCGAGATCAAAGCCGACATCGGTCGACTCGCTGCCGACACTCTGGTACAAACTCGTACGCTGGCCGAGAAACCGTAGAAAATTGATCAGGCTGACGATGCGAGCCCGTCGGTCCTTGTCGTTGATGGACGAGACGTTTAGGAACTTGCGGTAGGCGTCGGCGGCCTCGGTGTAAAGTTCGGCCCGGGCCGAAACCTGTGCCAGTGCGAACAGATGATCGGGCTCGTCAGGGGCGTGAAATGTGGCCTCGTTGAGGTTTGCGAGGCTCTCGCTAATACGGTTTTCGTAAAAATCGAGCAGCCCATAGCCGGCCCACGCCAGATGCTGCCGGCGGTCGATCCTGATCGCATTGAAAAAGATAGCGCGTGCTTCCTTGAACCGGCCGCCGATCAAGAGGACATTGCCGAGCACGGAAAACGCCCGGGCATTGGTCGGCTCGGCCTCGGCGACCGGGAATACGAGGTTGTACGCGTCGGCCAAACGCCGCTGTTTGGTCAGCAGGAACGCGAGTTCGACCTTGGCGGCGGAGTTTGCCGGGGCTACCTCAAGAACACGCCGGAGAAGTGCCTCGGCCTCGGCCAGCGACTCGTTACGAGTGAGCTTGACGGCCTTTCGGATCATCCTGCGGATCTCGGAAGGGCCGGGATCGGCGCTTTGCGGTTCCGCGTAAGTGAATGAAACCAATAGAGTTAAAGTCAGGATCACGGCCGAGGCGGCACGCCGCCAAGCCGGCGGGAATGATGCGATCTTAACTGTGATCTCGGATCTCATTTCGGTTACTGCAAACTCAACTATCGAGCAAACCCTATTTTAAGATGACCCCGGTTTTCATCGACCAGAGTACCAGATCGAGTTCGTCAAAATCGATGTCTAATTCGGCGGTCAGTTGTTTCAACTTTTCTTCGACCATTAGATACTTCGAACGGGTATTTGGTGGCTTTGGGTCGTCAATTATTTTTAGCTCGGCCAGACTGTTCAGAACGTGTTTGTCGAGAATTGCGTATCCGCGAAAGCCGATATTTCGCAGGAAATGGCTTGCCTCTTTATAGCCGAGCCCCTTTATGCCCTTTTCACGCACCAACCAGTCACGCCGATCGAGATCGCAGTCAAAGCTCCAGAGCTTTGTACGCAGGCGCATACCGCAATGTTCCTCGAGGAATGACCGCGATTCGACGATGTATCTTGAGCGGGCGTTCGGGTAGCGATGCGACCCGACGAGGGCATTGGCCAGCGACGGCTGATCGCCGGTCATCAGGAGGTGCCGGACCGCATCGAGCGACCGCATCCCCATTCGGGCCGAGCATCCGCCGGTGAAAAAACAAAAGACCATCTCGGCCCAGAGTTCCTCGTCGGAGGCATTTTTGCCGATCGCCGCAAATTCAGCCAGTCGGGCCGCAATTTCGGGCCTTCGGGCGGCATGGGCGGCGCGGATCGAATCAAATGTCAGGGGTTCTCTTTCGCGGGTCACAACTATGTAAACAATGATAGAAAGCCGGGCCGAAGGGTGTCAATCAAGAAGAGGGAACGCTTCAGTATTTTGAAACACCGCCGATAAGCGAGAACGACGCCCAGTAATATGGCGAAGCGTATCGACCGCCGTTCGAGGTGGCGAGGTTCAACTGTGCCTGACGCAACGCGTCGGCGTTTGACCGGCCGCCGGAACGGCGCAGTTTGTGAAAATCCTTCATCAGTATCGACGTCGCCTCTGAATCGACGGGCCATTGGCTCGCGACGACCGAGGGAACGCCCGCCGCGAGGAAAGTCCGCGTAATTCCGACCATTCCCTCGCCATCGAGGTACTTGTCGATACCGGTCTGGCACGCCGACAGTACTACCAGGCCAAGGCTGCCGAGATCCTGTTGGGCGAGTTCGGCGTTTGTAAGGATGTCGGAGCCGGCAGGTGCGTCAGCATCCGGCCCTTTGGCAAGCAGCAGGAATGACGAGTCCGGTTCGCGGTCAACTACCACGTAATGGCCGGCAAAATGCAGGACATCGGCATCGCGGATCGATCTAAGAAGTTCACTTTTGACCGCGTTTGGGCCAAGCAGGGAACTGCCCGAAGTGTATTGGGCGCGAACGGCCGCCGCCTCGTCGGACGCAGCCGGCAGGACGCTCAACTCGGGAAATGATTTCCGGTCGAACGACGGGTCGCCGACGGCCACGACAGATTCACTCGCCTTGGCCGCCCTTGACGCCCTATCCGAACAGATCACAAAAACTGACGCACTCGGCGAAAACGACAACGGGTGTGCAGCGATGAGCGGTTCGTTTCCCTCGTTCATCAGCGACGCGAACGGCAGGTAGAACAGGAATTTGTTTGGAACGATGGCGAGGTCGAGATCGGGGTCGAGCTTGTCGCTCACGGGAGCGATCAGTGTGCCGTAAAGCTCGCGTGAAAGCTCCCGGACAAGCCCGAGATCGGCGTCCGGCCGGCTGAGGGCCGAATTGTACCGCTCGACGCGGGCCCGCAGGTCGTCGGACGATATCTCGATCGGTGTCAGCGACACGTCACGCTTTGAAATGACCCAGACGAGCGTTCGGCCCTTGACGACCGAGAATTTGAGGATCTGGGTGCGGTCCGGCATTTTTTCGCGGATCTCGTCGATCGTCAACGGCCGCGGTGCGGCACCGTTCTGAGCCGCAAGCCGCTGATACAAGGTGCGTGATACGGACAACTCGCTGAAATCAAACGCTTTGGCGCGATCGCCCTTTTCAAATTCGCGTTCGAGAGCGAGGTCGTAGATCGTGATACCGTCATCGAGAAATGAGGCCCGTTCGGCCTCCTCCGAGATCTTTTCCTGATAGTCTTCGGCCAGCTTGATCGTCAGCGGCAGCAGGCGATCGAGTTCGGCATTATCGCCGAGTTCCTTGAGGCCGCTCAAGACGCCCTTTTCTGAAACGTATTGGTAAAACGGCATGGACAACGAGTCATAGAGCTCGTCCGCTCGCCGGTAAAGATCGGTCGAACCCGCCACATCACCGCCGGAGCGTGCCAGCCCGGCCATCTGCAGATACGAGTGGGCGGACATCTTATTTCGGGAGGTTTGGTCGGAGAATGACCGCGCGTCGGAAAGTGCGGCGTCGAAATATCGCCTCGCGGCCGCCGGATCGCCGGCTTTTAAGTACGCGGCTCCGGCCTTGTTTCGCGAAATGACGGCGAACATCCGGTCGTTTACGCTTCCGGCCAGTGCCAAGGCGTCCTCAGCGGCGTTTCGTGCCGCAGCTAAATGCCCCGAGGCGAGAAAAACGTCGGCCGCCCCCATGCTGAGCCGGCATCGCTGCCGGAGACTGGAATTTCCCGCGTTTGACACCTCCATGGCCCGATAAATGCCGTCGAGCGCCGTCGTGTACTGGCCGAGAAAAGAATCGTCCTGTGCAAGGTCAAGGAGATTACGCTGGAGGCCGTACCGGTCGCCGATCTGCTCGGCGATCGCGATCGCTCGCAGAAATGTGAGCTTTGAGACCGAGTGTTGGCGAAGGTTCCGATTCGAGCCGGCGAGCCAGTAAAGAGCGGTCATCTCGAGCCACGGATAATTTTCCGTTCGGGCAAATCTCACGACCTTTTCGATGGTCTCGAGGCCGGCCCGGGCGTTTCCCACGTTGATCAGGCAATAGCCCTCAAAGTACCGGCTGAGATTGCTCTCCCACACGTCACCCTGAGCGTCAAATATCCGCCGGGCGTTTGAAAACTCGGCAAGGGCAAGTTCGTAATCTCCGCTGAGGCAAAGGGCGTAGCCCCGCTGGACCGCCGTTTGTGCTTCGCGAAGTTGGTCGATCGAGCGGCCGTTGAGTTTGCGATAATACGCTGCGATCCGGGCGGCAAAATTGTCCCCGATCCGCTCCGATTCGAGCCTGCCCGCAAGGTCCATCGCATTCAAAAGCGCGGTGCGGTCGCCGTCGGCGGCGTTGACGACGGACATCGCGAGCCTCTGGGGAACGTACTTTTTGGAGATCAGTTCCCGATTGCCTGAAAGGATCGAAAATGCCTGAGCTTCGTCGCCGTCGGCGGCCGCCCGTAAAAAACCGGCCAGGACTTCGTCGGCCGGTAACTCATTCGAACTGGTTGTATTCAGCTTTTCAAGATACTGTCTGGCCTCATCCGCCCAAGGCGAGGAACTGTCATACGACAGGTACTCGAGCCACGCGGCCTTTGCCTGTTCGTTGAGCATCATTTGCTGAAGGCACAGGGCACGGTTAAAGCGTGCGTCGAGAAGCGTCGGCATCAATTTTATAGCCGTTTCGAGATGTGAGAGGCTCGCGTCAAAATTCTCGAGGCCCTTGGCCTTTTCGCCGGCTGAGACCTTGATCCTGGCTAATTCGAGCAGCGACGCGCCCCAATCGGCATGGATCCGGGCATCATTCGGGGCGGCCGCGGCGGCCCTGGCGAAAAGCTCGTTCGCCTGCTCAAACTTTCGCTGCGTAAGGTAAAACTTGCCTAGAGCGGCCGTCGATCGGGCGTCATCGGACTCGCCGGCGGCCACGGTCAGCAGCTTTTCGGCACGATCACGGGCGGCTTTTTCCCTTTCGTCGCCGACGCCGCGGGTCGTCCTGAAAGGCGAATAGGACAGGTCCGTGATGCGGGACTCGACGGGCCGCTCGCCGGCGTACAATTCGCGAAGCTGCGCAAGCCCGAGATCGACGTTTGAGCGATAGATCGCGAACCGCCAGAAACCGATGCCGATGACGGCGATCAGGACGACGGCGAATCCATATCTGACGAACGGATTGGCGAAGAGCATCCCCAGCAATGATCGCCGGTCGGCCTCGCTGTCGGACGCGGGCCGGGCGTCGGTCGTTGACCGCCCGGCGGACCTTAAAGCCCGGACAATATCGAGTTGGTGTCGGCGGTCTTCGTTTAGCAGGAAATGAGATTCGAAGGCGTTTCGCTGCGGGTCGGAGAGGTCACCGTCGAGATATTGCTCGTACAACTCGTCCATAACGACGGCGACCCTCGCGGCGAAATCGTCGTCGGTCAAATACCGCTTTTCGAGCGCGTCGAGATGCTCGGGGTCATCAAGGATGCCCAGCAGATAATCTCGTATGTTTGAGTCCTCGGCCATAAAACGCGCCTCTATAATGTATATGTCATTTTCGCGGCATTCCTTTCAAATTTGTTCAATTATTCAGGCAATTCCTTACACAATCGCCGACGGCACGCCGGACTCGAAACGCCCGGACCTGCAACGCGCTCTGTGACAGCCCCATACGTTCGGCGAGGTTCACCCGGTGCGCGGCCTTTACCGAACTATCGTCGTAACTGTAATAGCTGATGAGCAATTCACGATTATGATCTGATATCTCGTCGAGGCAAGAGGTCAGACACTCTTGCATAGCATCGGGAACGCCCGGATCAAAACGGTGCGGCGGCGGAACCGGCGGCAGCGACTGCCTTGACCGCTTTCGCCGCCATTCGAGCAGTACGAGCTTGGCAACGCCGTAAAAATAGAGTGCCGGGTCGCCGACGTAACTGGCAGAAATTTCGGGCATCTTGGCGATGACCCGGTCAAACGTGGCGTTTGCCAGCGATTCGGCCTCAAAGCACCCTCGAAATTGTAGTATGTCGATGATACGCTTGCGGATCTTTTCGTATTTGCGCGCGGCCGCATCCTCGTCCGGATCCAGCCATTCCAGAAGCAGCTTGAAATTCTGAGGGGTTATATCGCTGTCTTTCGGCATACGGGAGATACACAAAAGGGGTCTGAATTACCCGGGAGCACGCCGTTTTCGGAATTCACATGCCGAATTTATATAGTGAAACGCCGTGGCCGATCGGGTAGTGTTGAGGCCCTAAATCCCAACCGCAACTTAAAAATCAACACAATCTTAGTCAAGCGGCCGGACCGCGTCAAGGCGCCGAAAATGAGCGGGTTGAGATCGTGGGGCCGACGGCCGCAGCTATGGAGCGAGCGAGGTATCCTGCTCCTTAGCGATCGCCTCGAGGTGTTTGACGACCTTGTCGATCAGCCATTTCGGCGTCGAAGCTCCCGCGGTGACGCCGACACGCTCAACACCGATCAGGTCTTTGGGGTCGATCTCGGCTTCGGTCTCGATCAAAAAGCTCTTTTTGCATTGCTCAAGGCAAACGCCGAGCAGCTTGACGCTGTTTGACGAATGGCGGCCGCCGATTATGTAAAAAGCATCGACCATGCCAGCAAGTGCCCGAGCAGCGTCCTGTCGATCGCGTGTTGCGGAACAGATCGTATTGATGATCTGCACTTCGTCAGACGTCTTGGTCTTTACGGCTTCTGCGGCGTCAAAAAACGTCTTTGATTTGATCGTCGTCTGTGAGACGACCATCGGCCGCCTCAATTCCGGCAGCAGCCCGATCTCGGACTCATCGCGGATGATAAAGGCGTGTTCCGGAGCATATCCGCGGACGCCGATCATTTCGGGGTGGTCGGGGCTGCCGACTATCACGACATGGCGATCCTCGGCGGCCGCCCGGGCGGCCAGCTTCTGGACGCGCGTCACAAACGGACATGTCGCATCGACGACCTTGGCAGCCTTAGCCTCAAGTTCCCGCTGGACCTCGGGGGTGACGCCGTGGGCCCTGATGACGGCCGTTTCGTTACGCTGGATCTGGACCGGTTCGCTGATGGTTGTAACACCCTCGTGTGCGAGCCGCTGCATTTCCTGTTCGTTATGAATGAGCGGGCCCAGAGCCCGTACGGTGTCGCCCTCGTGGATGGCCTCTTCGACCATCTCGACGGCACGCTCGACCCCAAAACAGAATCCGTATTCATTTGCCAGCAAAACTTCCATACTTTAAAAATCTTACCAAATCGACGTGTTTTCTGAAACCATTATCGATCTGACCGAGTTGTCACTCAGACGGCGGGCGTATTAGCGGATCGGCTCCCGAAGGACGATCTCCGAGGCTTCGCGGGCAACGGCGGCGGCTGTCGGGTTGGTCGAGGCAAGTCCGGCGATCTGTCTCAGAGCTTCGCCGGTGCGTGACAGCAAACGGACGAGATCGCCCTCTTCGGCCTTGGTCCTGGCTGTAAACTCGTCCCAGGACGGGCCCTTTGCCCATCGCTCAGCCGCGGCGGCCGCGGAGTAGTTTAGTTCCTCGACGGGCTCGATGCGGTTGCTCCATTCGACCCGCGACACGTCATAGATCACATCTTCGAAATTGCCCATGACATAAGCCAAGCTGCCCGAAACGCGGCCTGCGCCAAAATCACGGTCGGCGTCGGCCGCGATCGATGCGACGAGTCCGGCAATGTCGGACGGCCTGAGTTCGTCGAGCATGCCGCGGCGAAATGCCTCACCGATCAGCAACGGCCGGTCGACACGCAGGTCCGCCAGCCATTTGCCGCTTTCGGTCACGGACTCGGACTCAATGTCCAAATATCCAAAATGGCTGAGGACGCGTGACCGCCGTTCGAACGGTTGCCAGATGCGTTCGGCCAGATCCGCGTTTTGCCCGCTGCCGCGAAAGGCAAAGCTCTTCAGGGCGATATCGCGAACCTGTGCGAAATTCTTGAACGCGTCGAGGAGGTTGAGCAGGCTCGTGTAGGTCGCCTTGAACTGGCTCTCGAGCGGGTCGGGCTTGGCACGGAGCAGTTCGGCGATCTTTCTGGGATTTTGAAACTGGCCGGGAGCAAGCACGACAAAGCCGACATTGTCGCGGCCGCGTCGACCGGCCCGGCCCGTCATCTGCTGCAGTTCGCTCGCCGAGAGCGGCCGCCAACCGTCGTTGCCCCGCGTGTCGGCATTACTCAGTACCACGGTTCGGGCCGGGAAATCGACGCCGGCGGCGACCGTCGAAGTGGCAAAGATGGCGTTCAGCAATCCGGCGGACATCATCTTTTCGACCAACAACTTCCAGATCGGGATGTGGCCCGCGTGATGAGCGGCGACACCGCTATTGATGAGGATCTTTCGGTGTTTGTGGCCGCGTATCTCTGGATTTTCGGCGGCATATTCGTTAAACATCCGCTGACGTATTTCCTGCCGTTCGGGATCCTGCGGCTGAGAACGGTCAAATGCAACCTCGCTGGCCGCCTCGTCACAGCCGCGCCGCGTGGGAACGAAAACGATCGCCGGCAAGAGGTTGAATCGACGCAGCGAGGCGATCAGTTTGGGCGGTGAAATATTCTGCCTCGGGTCGTTCATTACCATGATTATAGCCGAGGCGGGGCGGAAGTGCCGTTTCGGTGATCAAATGAGCAATTCATTTGCTATAATTTTCGTCAATCGAACCCTCAGTCCACTATGCTCAACGGGAAAAAGATCATCGTCGTTATGCCCGCGTATAACGCGGCCAAGACACTCGCCAAGACCGTTTCCGAGATCCCTCGGGGCGTGGTGGATGAGATCTTGCTGGTCGATGACGCAAGCTCGGACGATACGGTAAAGCTGGCGAACGAGCTTGGCCTGACGGTCTTTCTACACGACGCCAACTTCGGTTACGGCAGAAATCAAAAGACGTGTTACGCCGAGGCACTGATGCACCACGCGGACATAGTCGTGATGCTGCATCCGGATTATCAATATTCGCCCAATCTGATCGTCCCGATGGCGTCAATGATCGCCTACGGCGAATACGACGTCGTGATCGGGTCGCGGATACTCGGGAAAGGTGCCCTCGCCGGCGGGATGCCGCGGTATAAGTTCATCGCTAACCGGCTGTTGACACTGGTGCAGAACATCCTGATGAGCTACAAGCTGTCCGAATATCACACCGGTTTTCGTGCATTTCGCCGCGAGGTGATCGAGGCATTGCCGATCGGAACAAATTCGGATGATTTTGTCTTTGATAATCAGATGCTGGCCCAGATCATCTTCAGGGGATTCAGGGTCGGCGAATTGTCGTGCCCGACCCGCTATTTCGCCGATGCTTCGTCGATCAATTTTTCAAGAAGTGTGAAATACGGGCTCGGTGTCCTTTCGACCTCGATCCGCTATCGTCTGCACAAGATGGGAGTGTCGAGGTCAAAATTGTTTGAGGAGGCCGATGCCGATCGGCTCCGAGGATACTATGCCGAGGTTGACGGCCGGCAAATGAAGACAATAGGGGACAGCGTCGATAAATGAAGGGCCACGATCAGATCTCTGAAAATCGATCCGTTGAAATCCTTGTCTTCGCGGCGCTGGCCGCGGCGGTCCTGGCCGTCTTTTGGCAAACCGTCGGATTTGATTACATCAACCTCGATGACAATCTTTACGTTTATCAAAATCCGGCGGTGCTCTCCGGGCTGAACACGGCGTCGTTGAAATGGGCCGTGACGACGTTCGAGGCGGCAAACTGGCATCCGTTGACGTGGATGTCGCTGATGGCCGACATACAGATCTTTGGGATAAATCCCGGAGCGTCTCACGCGGTCAATGTACTCATACATCTGATCAACTCGGTGCTCGCCTACTACGTTATTCGCGAGTTGACCGGCAGCGTTTGGAAGTCGGCGGCGGTCGCGATGCTTTTCGCGATCCACCCGATGCACGTCGAGTCGGTCGCGTGGATCAGTGAGCGAAAGGACGTATTGAGTACGGCTTTTGCACTGGCCTCGATGCTGGCATATGTCCGCTTTGCGGGTTCGAAGGGCGGGCCGGCGACGCGATACTACGCAGCCGCGATCATTTTGTTCGCATTGGGTTTGATGGCCAAGCCGATGATCGTTACGCTGCCGTTCGTTTTTCTGCTGATCGATCACTGGCCGCTTCGGCGGATCGCGTCCGCAGTTGATGCGCGAAAAGCGTTTATCGAGAAAGTACCTTTCTTCGCCCTTTCGGCCGCGTCATGCGTTATCACCTTCATCGCGGCCCGAGCCGGCGGGGCGGCCCAGTCGCTCGAAACGCTGCCGATCGGACTGCGTTTGATCAACGCGATAACCGCGTACGGCAATTATGTGTATTCGGCGATCGTCCCGGTCGGTCTGTCAGTCTCGTACCCGTACGAGACGTCGATCGCCTGGTGGCAGGTAGCGGCGTCGGCCGTATTCCTGTCGATCTGGGCCGTCGCCGCGATCCGTATGCGGGCGACGAGGCCTTATGTGCTGATCGGGCTGCTCTGGTTCGCAGGAACTCTCGTCCCGGTTATCGGGCTGGTTCAGGTCGGGCTGCAGTCGCGAGCCGACCGTTATACGTATTTCCCTTACTTCGGACTATTTTTGATAGTTGTATTCGCGGCGGCCGAGATTATCGAGCGATTCCGGCTGTCGAGAACGGCCGCTTTCTCGTTTGCACTCGTCCCGCTGGCGGTTTACGGGTACCTCGCGTTTGTGCAGACGTCGCGGTGGCGCGATAACGAGACTCTTTACCGTCACTCTTTGTCGGTCACAAAGCAAAACTTTATGATCGAACAAAACCTCTGCCACGCACTAATGCTGAAGGACCGGCTCGACGAGGCCGAACCTTTATGCCGGGCCTCGGTCGGGAATCGTCCGGATTATTTTGAAGCCCTGAACACACTCGGGATCGTACTTTTCAAGCGAGGCGATATGCCCGGAGCGGAGACGAACTTCAAGTCGGCACTCGCGTTAAATCCCGGTTACGCAATGGTGTACGCAAATCTCGCCCAGGCCCAGATCATGCAGGATCGGCCCGAAGAGGGTGAGGCAAACTTGAAGAAAGCAGTCGAAATGAGCGGCAGCGGGGCAGATCCGGCAGTCTTCAGGGCGGCTCTGAGCAGCCTTGTGGACGCTTATATCCGGGCGGGAAACCACCAAAAGGCGATCGAGAATCTAAAGCGGCTCATCTATCTCCAACCGTCCGATCTGGAATTGAGGGCCAGGTTCGCCGATGAACTGGTCAAGGCCGGACAGTTTCAGGACGCTGAGACCGTATTGCAAGGTATCCTGGCGGCGGATCAAAGCAACGCCGGAGCATGGAACAAACTCGGCAAGGTCTATGTCGAACTTAAAAAGACGGACGAGGCCGTTAAGGCATTTCGAAAGGCGATCGAACTGCGGCCCGATATGACCGAGGCCCGGGAAGATCTCAAACGGGCGACATCCAAATAGAGCAGCCTTTTACTCAAATGGCGAAAAAGAAACGATCGAACCTACAACAGGCCGGCACCGACGAAACGCAGGCCGCTAATGTGACAGGCGCGGCGGCACCTGACCGGCGATACATGGCGGCGGTTGCCTGCATACTTACGCTTTGTTTGGTCGTATATTTCCGAACCGTCTTTGCCGATTTCATCAACTTTGACGACGACGCGTACGTTTACGAAAACCCGAATGTGCTCGGCGGCTTGAGCCTGAAGGGAATATATTGGGCGCTGACCGCCGTTCATTCGTCAAATTGGCACCCTCTGACATGGATCTCGCACCAATTGGACATTTCGCTTTTCGGGCCGCATGCCGCCGGCCACCATGCCGTAAATGTACTGCTGCACAGTGCTAACAGCGTCATGCTTTTCTTTTTCCTCAGGCAAATTACGGGGGCCTTCTGGCGCAGTGCCGCGGTGGCGGCGATATTTGCCGTGCATCCGGTTCATGTCGAGTCGGTCGCCTGGATCTCGGAGCGGAAAGACGTTCTTTCGACGCTCTTTTGGCTGCTGTCGTCAATTTTCTATGTTCGTTGGGCGAAAGGTGACGGAGGTTCGGCGGGCCGCCGCGACTACCTCATTACGCTCGGGCTATTTGTCGCGGGACTGGCGGCAAAGCCGATGGTGGTGACCCTGCCGTTCGTGTTCGTGCTGCTCGATATCTGGCCTTTGAGGCGTGTCGAGTCCGTCTCGCCGCCGGCCATTTGGAAACTGGTGCGTGAAAAAGTGCCGTTCTTTGCATTTTCGGCGGCGTCCGCGGTCATCACGGTCATCGCGCAGGGAAGTTCCGGCGCCATACAGTCGACAAACGTCATCCCGCTGACGGACAGGTTCGCCAACGCGATAGTTTCATACGTCAAGTATGTCGTGGTGATGTTCAACCCGACGGGATTGGGCGTTTGGTATCCGTTTGAGAGCGGCCTCGGATTGCCGATGGTCGCGGGCAGTGCCGTCGTGCTGATCGCGATCACTGCCGCGGTGGTGCATCAATGGCGGGTGCGGCCGTACCTTTTCACCGGGTGGTTTTGGTTCGTCGGAACGCTCGTGCCGGTGATCGGGATTTTGCAGGTCGGCCGCCAGTCGATGGCCGACCGATACACTTACATCCCGCATATCGGCCTCTCGATCGCCGTTGTCTGGCTCGGGAGCGAACTGTTGACCAAGGCCCGAATCGACAAACGGATATCGGCCGCGGTGACCGGCGCCGTCGTGATCGCGCTGACGGTCGTTGCGTTCATCCAGGTCTCGTACTGGCAAAACAGCGAGACGATCTATCAGCGGACGCTGTCGATCGCCCCGAAAAACTACCTGATAAAGAATAACTACTGCAATTATCTGGAAAAGAAGAACCGCTTTGAAGAGGCTGCCGAACAGTGCCTCGCAGCGATCGCTGACGACGGCTCGATCGCGGACGCCTATAACAATCTCGGCACCGTGCGTCTCAAGCAAAACAGACTTGAAGACGCCAGATCGGCATTCCTGAATGCGGTGGAGCGAAAACCTGATTTTGTCTATGCGCTCGCCAATCTTGCCTCCGTATCGGCGAATCTCGGCGATATTGACGCGGCGGCGGAGGCGTTGGAAAAGGCGGTGCGGGCCGATACCGGCGTCTTTTTTGACAACGCCCGGATTCAGGAGACCTATTTCAATCTCGGTGCCGCGGCGATGAAGCAAAAGCGTTACGACCGTGCGGCGGAGTCCTTTCGAAAGGTGATCGAGGCGGTCCCGACGAACATAGATGCCAAGCGCAATCTCGGCCTTTCGCTGCATATGCAGGGACGATCTGCCGAGGGCATCCGTGAACTTGAAGAGACGATCCGCAAGTACCCTAATTCGGCCGAGGCGTACAATACGCTCGGGCTGATCTACGCCGATCGCGGCCAAAGGCAGGAAGCGGCGGCAAATTTTCAAAAGGCATTGTCGATAAACCCCAATTTTGTTCAGGCTCAGGCAAATTTGCGGAAACTTAACGAGTAAACGGATGAATGGAGAGAAAATGAACAGACGAGACTTTTTGGGTATTACGGCCCTGGGCGGTGTCGGGATCCTCGCCTCCGGCGCGAAGAATGTTTACGCCGGGAACGCGGCGATCGAGATCGAAGAAGCTACGATCACGACGCTGCAATCCGCAATGCGTTCGGGCCGCCTTACATCGGAGGCGATCACATCATGGTATTTGGCCCGGATCAAGGCCGTCGATCCGAAGATCAATTCGGTGATCGAACTCGATCCGGACGCCCTCGCGAACGCCCGAAAGAGCGACCGCGCAAGGCTCAGCAAGCGGGTCCTGGGGCCGCTGCACGGTATCCCGGTTCTGCTCAAAGATAATATTGACACGGCCGACAGGATGAAGACCACGGCCGGGAGTCTGGCACTGGCGGACGCACCGACGCCGGCCAATGACGCATTCATCGTATCTCGTCTGCGAGCGGCCGGGGCGATCATACTCGGGAAGACGAATCTTAGTGAATGGGCCAATTTTCGGGCTAACCCCTCGATCAGCGGTTGGTCGGGACGCGGCGGCCAGACGCGCAATCCATATGTACTGGATCGCAATCCCTGCGGATCATCGTCCGGTTCCGGGGCGGCGATCGCCGCAAATCTGGCGGCGATCGCCATCGGGACAGAGACTGACGGTTCGATCGTTTGCCCGTCGTCGATCTGCGGCATTGTCGGACTAAAACCGACGATCGGGCTGGTATCGCGCAGCGGGATAATTCCGATCGCGATATCACAAGACACGGCCGGGCCAATGACGCGGTCGGTCGCGGACGCGGCGGCGGTGCTGACCGCTATTTGCGGGTTCGATCCCGCCGATCCCGCGATGCGGGACAAACGCGAAGCGACCGATTACACGACATTTCTCAACGCCGACGGATTGCGCGGTGCACGTATCGGTGTCGCCCGCGACCTCTGGGGAAAGCGTGCGGACGTCGATCAGATCACTGACAACGCACTCGAGGTCCTAAAAAAGGCGGGTGCCGAATTGGTAGACGTGAGGTTCCCGGACGCGGGAAAGATCGGCGAAGCGGAGTTCACAGTCCTGCAGTACGAATTCAGGGACGGGCTCGAAAGGTACCTCAGACTACGTGGTTCCCGGCACAAGACGCTCGATGACCTTGTCAGGTTCAATAATGAGAACCGTGACCGCGAATTACGCTATTTTGGCCAAAATATTCTTGAGGACTCGGCCAAAAAGGGGCCGCTGACCGACAAAGCATATATCGAAGCACGCGAAATATGCCGCAAATACTCCCAGGCCGAAGGCATCGATAAGGTGATGGATGAAAACAAACTCGACGCGATCTTTGCCCCCGCAAACTCGCCCACCTGGATGATCGATACAGTGAACGGGGACTGCTTCGGTGCGGACGTCAGCAGTTCGACGCTTCCGGCGGTTGCCGGCTACCCGAATATCACCGTTCCGGCCGGCTTTGTTAAAGATCTGCCGGTCGGCATATCGTTTTTCGGCCGGGCTTGGTCCGAGGGCACACTTATCAAATTTGCCTATGCGTTTGAACAATTGACCAAGGCTCGCCGCAAACCGAGATTTCTCGCGACATATCGTTAAACGCTGCGGCGGGTAACGATAAATGTGAAACCGAACAAGCTTTCCAAACGTCCACTACTGGTAAGCTCTACTTATTTCACGTCAAATCGAGGAACAATCAAAATGAAATCGGCCTGCCTTTCGGTGATATTGATCGGGTATATCTTCGCGTTTTCCGCGGTTCATTCTTCAGGACAGATCACGCTGAAGATCCCAAAGGTGGGGCAGCCAAAGCCCACACCGTCGCCGGTTGCCGCTCCGCCGGCATCGCCCGGCACTACGCCGACCGGAACGGTTGCAAACGCCAATCCGGGCACGGTCCAGCCGCCGGCGGCAAGCGACACGCCCGTCCTGCTAAAGACCACGCTCGACATTCGCTGCGATAACGAAGCTCGATACTGGAAATTGCCGTCTGAGTCGAATTACACAAGCTGGATCCCGATGGTCAAATTCAAGGTGCTCTACAGCGGAGCCGCAAAACTGAGATTGATCGCCGATTACACGACGCCCGACGGCAAGCCGTGGTTCAGCGAAACGCTGAAACCCAATACCTCAAACGCCGCCGAAAAAACGACCGAAATTATCACGGATCGCGTCTCGGGCCGATTTGAGGGCAAATCGACGATCGCGACCGGTTTGTTCGGCGTAAAGATCACCGACAGCCGGGACGGCAGCGTGCTGTTTCAGGGAAAATTCAAGGTCGGAAAATTCAAATACGGCCCGGCCATTCCGATGTTCAAGAATCAGTTTGATTTCTTTGTCGATCAGGACTGGAACCTGCCGTTCGGATACGTTTGGCTGGATTGGGGCCGGGACCGAAATGCCCCGCCGCCGACCGTGAGCGTTTGGATCAAGGGCGAAACCCGCCTGGACGACCTCGAGGCGAGGCTGTTTTTCAACGGACAGCAAATACTGACTACGGACGACATGGGCGGCGTGACCTCGGTCCAGAGCCGGTATCCGAACAGTCTCGAGAACAAAGAGACGCACCGATGGGAACTATTTAATTTCGAATGGTACAAATTCAAGTATGCCGCCACGCCGCAGGGACGGAAGATGTTTCCACAGGCGCGGTTCGTTAACGAATCTGACGGAGCATACCAGGTGAAGATCTATCACAAGGGCCAGCAGATCCGTGAGTTATCATTCAACATCTCGGGCGGCAAATTTGCCGACAACGGTATCGCGGGAAGTAACGGATTTGCCGAGGGCAAGGTGATCGTGCCCGTCCGGGTGATGGGCGATAAGGACAAATGGTCGTCCACGACATGGAAGGCGGACGCGTTCTACGGGAACCCGGTCAACGGATTCAATTGGCCGTAAGCGGCCTGAAATAAAGCAGCTGAAGTCCGTCCAACAGCAGGTCGCCGTCGACGATGTCGATCAGATCGATGTACGGCGCAATGGCATCGGCGGTTCCGCCCGTGGCGATCACCTTTGGCGAACCGCCCATTTCGGCCCGTATCTGCCGGATCAGGCCCTCGGCCATTCCCAAATAGCCGTGGAATATCCCCGAACTGATCGAGCCGAGCGTGGTATTTTGAATTACCGTTTCGGTTCGTTCAGGTTCGACCTCAGGCAGTCGGGACGCCATTTCGTACAACGATCGGGCCATCGCTTTCATGCCCGGGGCAATGACGCCGCCGAGCAAATTGCGATCAGCATCAACCGCGTCGATCGTTAACGCCGTCCCAAAACTACAGACCACACACGGCAAGCCGTATGTCTCGACCGCCGAAAACGCGTTGACCAGACGGTCCGCTCCGACCGCCTCGAGCGGCGTGTAGTTGATCGTCAAACCAAAATCGAGATCATTGGATACAAACCTGGGCTCGACCGCGAAGGCGGACCGCAGATAACCCTCCATCGCGGCCTCGGTTTCCGGGACAACGGAACAGACAATCGCATCGGTGATGTTTGAAGGTATTCGTGAACTGAGAACGGCGGCAAGGCCCTCGGACGTTACTTCGCGAATGGTCGGGATAGATATCTTGGAAACTAGGCGATCACCGTCAAAGGTCCCGAATTTTGTTGAAGTATTGCCGATGTCAACTGCGAGGAGCATAGTGATCGTCAATGGGGAAGCATCGCTGTGGCGATGGCGGACCGAGATGATCTTAGCAGGCGAACGGACTAACCCTGCAGCGGCAATCCGTCGTAGATCACGCTCCAACCATTCTTTCGGCTGGTTCTCAAACTGCGGGTGAACCACTCAACAGCGGCGTTCGCATCGTCATAGATCTGGACCGCCGGACGGTCTTCGCGGGGATCGACGCGGCAGATCGCCGCACCGGCCGAGGCCGTCTTGATACACAGAAGCGCGATCATGTCATTCTTCTGCATGACGGCAGTTCGGACGGCGACGTCCTCGAGCTCGTCGTCAAACTCATCAAATTCCGCGAGTTCTTCGTCAAAGTCGTCGTCGAGGTCAAAATCGCCTTGTATATCAAAATCTTCACTCATATGCCGTTATTACAAACTACACTCTCCGTCATCAAAGTTCAATTCATATTTCACTTCGGCGTGATTCTTGACAAGCATTTCTTCGGAAACGCGGTTGCCGGTTCGGCGGTCGATCAGCTCACGCCAGATCTCATTTTCGCGAAAGTTCTTGCCATCTTCCCGTATGAATCGGTGGCCCTTTTCAAAAACGTGATATGAGAACTGCGGCTCGCGGTCGGCATAAATGGCACCTTTCAGGTGGTCATCGGTCAGCCAGACGCGGAGCTGGAACGTAAGGTCGGTCGGATTGTAAAAACGGAGGTCGATGTAATTGAAAAATACGCCGGCACCGCTGCCGAAGGGCAGGACACGGTTCTCATCAGGGAATGGGTCAAAGCTGTGGTGATGACGCTCGACCACCTCGAGGGGCGTGTGCAAGGCCATCCAATACAGCAGATTGGCGAGCTGGCACAGGCCGCCGCCGACCCCGCGAACCACCTCGCCGCGGGACAACTGCATCCCTTCGTGATATCCCTTGTCGGCCGTTGCCTCGCCCAACTGACGCCAAAACGAAAATGTCTGTCCCGGCTTGATCAATATCCCGTCGATCGTCGGGCACGCGATCTTGAGGTTCTCGACCTTGTTCTCCTGCAGTTCAGGGTCCGAGTTGCCCAATCGTCGACGCAGCAGCGACTGATGCCGCTTGCAGGTAAACTCAAGGTCGTCCGAGATCTTTTCTGACGCGAATCGACCGGCGAGCGGCAGGTCTGCCAAGCGGCGGAAAAGCCGCTTTTGCTTGATCCTCGCTTTATAAACGATCGGATGGATTTCGGCGAGTCTGCGTTTCATCGTAGTCTGACGGTAAAAGGCCGGTGAGGTTATTCTGTCGGTCTGAGCAGTTCGACGTCGCCGGCCTGAATGATTTTAACCGACCCGTCCGGTGTTTTCACTCGCAGTGCGCCGTTTTCTTCGAGGCCGGCGGTCTCGCCCTCGACGGTGCCGTTCGCGAGGCGGACCCGAACAAGCTTGCCCGAGTAGTACGAAGATCTCCGCCGCCAATGCGAGATCGTCTCGCCGGGACCGTCCGGGGACACCAGGATATCGTAAAAATAACTTATGTATCGGGTCAACGGCTCGGCGATCTCGTCGGCGGTATGACGTTTGCCCGTGACCGCCTCGATCGACGTGGCCGTGTCGGCGATCTCGTCCGGAAAGTTTCTCGACGTCAGGTTTATACCGATCCCGACGACCACGGCGAGGCCCAGCGGCGTTTCGACCGCTTCGGCCAGGATGCCGCAGATCTTGCGGCCGTCGACGAGGAGGTCGTTGACCCATTTAATGTCAGCCTTGACGCCAAACTCGATGAGGGTGTCACAGACGGCGACGCCCGTCATCAGCGTTATGAGCGGAATCGACTCAACCGCAAACTTAGGCCTCAGGACGATGCTGAAATACAATCCCGATCCGGCCTCCGAAACCCACGTTCGTCCGTTTCGGCCGCGTCCGGCGGTTTGCGAGTCGGCCATGATGCAGACGCCTTCGGCGGCACCACGCCGCGCTTGTTCAGCCGCCTCGCTATTGGTCGAACCGATGGTGTCGTATCGTTGAATATTAAAATTCATCGCAGCTGCCATAGTGAGTCACAGAAGTAGTGTTCACTGTCAAAAAAGTTTTGCTTGATGCTGAATCCGCCCTCGGCCGCGAGATCCTCGATCATCTTCATTGAGTATTTTTGCGATATCTCCATAAATATCGCGTCCCATTGGTCAAAGTCGAATGTCCTGCCGAGTGCCTTGATCTCGACGCTCTGTTTTTCGCGGCTGATCAGATATGAGCGGGCCGATCCGTCGATCGGGCTGTAATTAGCAAAATGACTAAATTTTCCGGGGTCAAAGTCAGCATCCAATTCGCGGTTGATCCGCGTCAGCAGATTCAGGTTGAACCGAGCCGTGACCCCGGCCGGGTCGTCGTACGCCCTGAGTATCGTCCCGGGATCCTTCTGTAGGTCAAATCCGACCAAAAGCAGATCGCCGGCATTCATCGAACCACGCAATCCCCGAAAAAACTCGATAGCACGGTCGCGGCAAAAATTGCCGATATTCGAACCTAAAAAGAGAATGACCTTTCGACGGCCCGTGTCCGCCCTCAGGGACGAGAGTATCTCGAAATAATCACCGACGTGCGAATTTACCCGCAACTGCGGGAACCGGACCTTGAACTTGTCCGACAACGTATCGACGGCCTCCTGAGATATATCGATCGGCGAGTATGTCAGATCAGTATTTTTCCTGAGAAATGTTTCGATCAGGATAGCGGTCTTTGTGCCGTCACCGGCCCCGAGTTCGATGATATCGATGCCGCTGCTCCCGTTGACGAGTTCGTCGTGGATCTCGCCTGAGCGGGTCGTAAAGATCTCGGTCTCGCAATTTGTGAGGTAGTATTCCGGAAGGCGCATGATCTCCTGGAACAGCCTTGAGCCCTCGTCATCATAAAAATACTTGGATGAGAGTGATCTTGGCGATGATGACAAGCCGGTCAGGACATCGGCGGCAAATTGAGATAGCTCTTTCATTTGTGAGGTTTCTGATCCGATCGAATTAATAGGTGACACATCAGGCCGCGAGATCGCTGATCATTTTGCAAGCCGGATACCCGTAAACTGCCATCTCAAGTGAGGATGAAAGAAATTTCGGTACGTGTGTCGGCTATGGCCGGCCGGCGTTGCGATCGACGCGCCCCGCAACACCATCTGATTGATCATAAACTTGCCGTTATACTCACCCACAGCACCGGCCGCTTTGCGGTAACCGGGATACGGCAGATAGGCGGAATTGGTCCATTCCCATCGCTGGCCCCAGTCGAAACGGCCGCTCGCCGCTTCCCACTCAAACTCGGTCGGCAGCCGACAACCTTTCCATTCCGCAAAAGCCGAGGCTTCGTAAAACGAAATGTGGCAAACAGGGGCATCCATCGCCAACGGCTTGGAACCGCCGAGTGTGAAATGGTGCCGCCCGCCCTCGTACAGGTGCCAGTACAGCGGCGAGCTGATCTTGTTGGACGTGACCCAGTCCCAGCCCTCGGCGTGCCAGAGCTCATGATCGAGATAGCCGCCGGCGTCCACAAATTCGGCAAACTCGGAATTGGTTACCAGCCTGTCCGAGATCGAAAAGTCGTTCAGGAAAACGGTATGGCGTGCTGACTCGTTGTCGAACGCAAAACCTTCGCCGGCGTGTCCGATCTCAAACATACCGCCGGGTATCGCGATAAAATTACCCGAACCTTTTGCAATGTCATTTTCCGGAACGGTCTCGGGCCGATACGCCGGCATTAGCGGATTTACGCTGAAAGTGTATTTAAGATCAGTCAGGAAAAGCTCCTGGTGCTGCTGTTCGTGATTAAGGCCGAGCAGGACCAGTTCGTGCATTTCGCCGGACACATCTCGCGAGAGCAATGCCGACATTTGTTCATCGACGTAACGGCGGTATTCGAAGATAGTTCGGACGGTCGGCCGGCTCAGGTCGCCCCGCCGGTCGCGTACGGTGCGTTCGCCGATCGTGTTGTAATAACTGTTGAATAAATAAGCGAAATTATCGTCAAAGACACGGTAACATTCAACAAAGTTCTTAAGGATCATCTCCTCAAAGAACCAGGTCGTATGAGCGATATTCCACTTGGCGGGCGAGACGTCAACGATCGGTTGCGGAATATAGTCCTCGGTCTCGAGCGGCTCGCACAGCATCTCGGTGTACCGTCGGATATCGAGGTACTTACGGCGCAGGGCCGTTTCCGTCGGCTGACTATTCACGCTCGGCTGCATAGCTTCAATTAGAGCAAAATTTGCGTCAGGTGGAAAGAAATTATCGGCCTTTCCGCATCTTCAGCAGGGCTTCCCGGCAGATCTCGGCGAGATAGACGTCCGGACTCGACGTGTTTGCGTTGAGAAATTTCTGAGCCGCCGGATCGCCGATAGCCCCGAGGGCAAAAGCGATCTCGCGTCGGGTGTCGTCGGATTCGCGGCGGTCGTCCGCGGCCTTGAGCAAAAGCCTGAGAACCTCGGAAAAGGCCGGTAAAGCCGGTTCCGGATCGGCGGTTGCGACTGGCCGCTTATATTTCTGCGGCAGGAAGTTTGTCGGGGTGGTTTGAGTCAAGCTGACTGCGTCGGGGCCGAAACGGATCCTTTCGGCAATTTCCCCGATCGAATGTGCGGCGACGCGCCGTAAATACTCGTTTCCCGAACCGGGCTTTTTCCGAATTACCGCCGCCAAGGCACCAAGGCCGCTCTCGCTGCCGATCTTTCCCAACGCGGCCGCAGCGGCGGCACGGACGATCGCGGCACGGTCGTTTTTGACGGTGTTGCTTAGCGGAACGACGGCTTCGACAGATCGGGCTTTTCCGAGTGCGAATGCCGACTCGCGGCGAATGAACTCGGCCCTATCAGACAAAAGCGGCACCAGCAGAGCCGCCACTTCCGATGCCGGCAGCCTGCCGATCGCTCCGATCGCGGCCGCACGAACAAGTTCATCAGCGTCGGACAATGCCGCGGCGGCAATTCTCGATGACACCTCGGAATCCTGCAGGCGTAGCTGAGACAGGGCGTCACGCTTCTGCTCGCTGTTTCCGCTCACCAGTATCGCGGCAAGCCGGCCGTCATCCTGCGCGCGTACGGCAGAAGCCGAGGCAGCGAAGATGAGTCCGGCAAAAACAAAAGATATGACGATCCGAGCAACACCGTCGCTAAACCGCAGATACCGGGCCGTCGGGCCTACGCCGCACGCCGCATCGACTGTCGCCGCAACATTTCCCATTCGCTTACCTGACGAGCGCGTTTGTTCTCATGAGCATCGATCAGCGACAGAAGTACATCGTCGCTGTTAGCTTGAGACAACGCAGAATAATTGGCCGGCGAGGCGGTCCGCCGGTTTGATATATCGCTTTCGTTCTTTATTTTGGTGCGGTTCGGGGCACGAACTCCGTCTCGGTTGACCATCTCGACACCTCCCATTTTTTGAGGCAGACGGCCCGACCGAAAACGAAAATGTCTCAGGTCTGAGCTGTCTGCGGAACGTATTTGTCTATCATCAATTCTCTTGTTTGCGAAACTCAATGAGTCTAAGAGCAATAGTCAGAATATCACGGTAAAAATCCAAATCAAAGAAAAAAATAACAGCCGGCCGGCCGTTCGCATCGGTCAGATATGACCGGCAAGCGGCCCAACTTCGGCACGAATTTCAGTTTGCTGCCGCTATCGGTGGATACACCGAACTTTATCCGCTAACATAGTATTCTTGCCGTCTTGCGGCGGTTGAGTTCAGGATCAGGTCACTTGTATGGACGAGAAATATTTTGCAAAAAAGATCGAGCAAAAATGGCAGCGAATATGGGCTGAGCGGGCGGCATTTAAGGCCGTAGTTGAGGACGGCCGGCCGAAATTTTACGCGCTCGAGATGCTGCCCTATCCGTCGGGCAACCTCCACATGGGCCACGTACGAAATTACTCGGCCGGCGACGCCCTCGCGTGGTACAAACGCCTGCGCGGATTTAACGTGCTCCACCCGATCGGTTGGGATTCGTTTGGCCAACCGGCTGAGGACGCAGCTGTAAAACGAGGCGTCAATCCTAGGAAATGGACCGACGACAACATCGAGGTAATGCGCGGCCAGCTTCAGCGGTTGGGCCTCAGCTATGACTGGGACCGGCAGATGTATGCCCATCGGCCGGAGTATTACAAGTTCGATCAGTGGTTCTTTCTGAAGATGTATGAAAAGGGCCTCGCGTACAAACGGCTGACGCAGGTCAACTGGTGCGAGACCGATCAGGCGACTCTGTCCAACGAACAGGCGAGCGGCGGCCTTTGCTGGCGATGCGGCAATCCGGTGACCAAAAAGGACCTCGAGCAATGGTTCCTTAAGACGACGGCCTACACGGACCAGCTACTTGACGACATGGCCGAGATCGAAGCCGGCTGGCCGCAGCACGTGCTCAAGCGTCAGCAGGACTGGATCGGCCGGTCAGAGGGAGCATACGTTGATTTCAAGGTGCGGATCGCAACCGGGGCTCTCGGCAATATCCCGAAAGATGCGCCGGCGTCGATCCGAGTTTTCACGACCCGAATCGACACCATTTACGGGGCAAACGCCGTGGTGGTCGCCGCCGAGCATCCCGTAATTGGTGCCCATCGGGCGACGTTGCCGGCGAGCGTTACGGCCAAGATCGATCAGATCATCGAAGATAATCTGAAGCCCAGGGACCGCGAGACCGAGATCGAAAAGGACGGCATCGACACGGGCCTCAAGGTGTTAAATCCGTTCAGCGGCGAGGCATTGCCCGTGTGGGTCGGAAATTACGTAATGATGGACTATGGCACCGGAGCGGTGATGAGCGTCCCGGCCCATGACGAGCGCGATTTTGAGTTCGCAAAAAAATTCGATCTGCCGATCCGTCAGGTCGTTTCCGAACCGCATCTGGCGCACGAACACCATACGATGCAGGCTCTGGCTCTCGCCCGGCCGTTTACAGAATACGGGGTTTTGGTCCACTCCGATTATTGGAACGGAAAAACGAGTGAACAGGCCAAAAAGGAAATGGCCGACTGGGCCCAAAAGCACGGATTCGGCGAAACGGCGACGACCTACCGCCTGCGGGACTGGGGTATCTCGCGGCAACGATTTTGGGGCTCGCCGATCCCGGTCATCTATTGCGACAAATGCGGGGTCGTGACCGAAAAATACGAGAACCTTCCGGTTCGCTTGCCCGAAAATGCACCGATCACGGGCACGGGTGAATCGCCGCTCGCAAAGGTGCCGGAGTTTTACGAGACAAATTGTCCGAACTGCGGCGACCCGGCAAAACGCGAGACCGACACGATGGATACGTTTGTAGATTCGTCGTGGTACTTTTTCCGCTATACGGACCCGACGAATGAAACTCTCCCGTTCGATCCGGCCGCAGCGGCGTACTGGACACCGGTCAATCAGTACATCGGCGGTGACGATCACGCCGTGATGCATCTGATATACGCCAGATTCTGGTCAAAAGTGATGCGTGATCTCGGGCTGGTCAATTTTAATGAACCCGTGAAGCGTTTGCTTACACAGGGAATGGTGGTCGGCGAGACGTTTTACGACGATGAGTCGGGCAAGCGCATCTATCATCCGCCGGCAACGGTGGCGGTCGAACGCGACAGTAAGGGCAAGATGACGCGTGCCGTTTCGGCAGACGGCAAAGCTCTGAAATTCGCGATCGAGCGAATGTCGAAATCGAAAGGCAACGGTGTCGATCCTGACGAGATGGTCGAGATCTACGGTGCTGACGCCTCGAGGCTATTTGTTATGTTTGCCGCACCGATCGACAACGAACTCGTCTGGAACGAGACCGGGATCGAGGGAGCGGTCAGATTTATTCAGCGTGTATGGCGTCTCATCTACAAATGGCGTGACCACATCGACGTTAATGCCGAGCCGCAGAACGCAGGTGCCGCCGCCGGCAAACTGCGTCAAAAGACCCATCAGACCATCAAGCGTGTTTCCGACAGTTTCGAGAGCCTGCAGTTCAACACGCCGGTCGCGGCACTGATGGAACTCTCGAACGCAATATCCGACATCGGCGTCGAACCTGACCAGTCCGGTGAAGACGAGCGGTTTGCCGTCCGTGAAGCGCTGTCGGCACTCGTGCTGATGCTGACGCCGTTTGCCCCGCACACGTCCGAGGAGCTGTACTCCGTCATCGTCGGCAACGAAAACGGGATGCTCGCGAACGGGGCGGTTTTCCCCGAATACAGGCCCGAACTGGCCAAGGCGAGCGAGATCGAGATACCCTTACAGGTCAATGGTAAACTGCGTTCACGGTTGATGGCGTCGCCGGATACGGCCAATGATGAACTCGAACGATTGGCACTTCTGGACGAAAAGGTTCGCGAGTTCACCGACGGCAAGGAGATCGTCAAGGTCGTTGTCGTTCCGAAACGATTGGTGAATATCGTCGTCAAAGGCTGACGAACTAGCAAGATTTTACCTTGCTTGCGGTTGGCAAAGTCTTTAGAATCGTTGCATGCCGGGCGTGACGGGAGCAGAACGTTTGCTCTCAGGATGGAAAGTCCGAAAACCGGCGGCCGAGTTTTAGCATCATAAATTTTCGATGAGAGAGTGTCAGCTCTGTAAACATTGCTTTTCGGACGAAGTCGTCACGTGTCCTACGGACGGCATGCCGACCGCGCATACCATCGCGGGCGAACCGGTGCTCGAGGGCAAATACCACCTCGAACTGCGGCTCGGCCAGGGCGGTATGGGCGTCGTTTACAAGGCTCGCCACGCATATCTGAAAACGCTGCTCGCGATCAAGATCATTTTGCCGGATCTCGTCGGGAACGATCCGGAACTGGTGACGCGTTTTCGTCAGGAAGCACTCGCCGCAGCTGCGATCCGCCATACGAATGTCGTCGCCGTGACCGATTATGGCGTGGTCAACGGCTCGTTGCCGTTTCTCGTAATGGAGTACGTCGAGGGCGAATCACTTCATGATCTGCTCGCCCGCGAAAAGAAACTTTCACCCGACCGCGCCCTCGAATTAATGACGCCGATCTGTGCCGGGGTCGGAGCCGCACATCATCAGGGGATCGTACACCGCGATCTCAAGCCGCTGAACGTCATGATCTGCAACGACAAACCGAGTCTGTCGCAAGCGGTCAAAATACTCGATTTCGGGCTGGCAAAGATCAAATCCGGCGAGTTGTTGGGTTCGTTCATTCAGGCACAGACAACCGGGCTGATGGGTTCGCCGTATTATATGGCGCCCGAGCAATGGGCGGACGAGGACCCCGATTCGCGGGCCGATATTTACAGTCTCGGCGTAATGCTGTATCAGATGCTCGCCGGTGATGTTCCTTTCAAGGGGTCGTCGATACCGGCGATCATGAAAAAACATATCAGCGATCCGCCGCCGCGTTTTGCCGAACTCGGCACGGCAGTGTCGCCGGAACTCGAACAGGTGGTTTTTCATACCCTTGAAAAGGATCCGATGAAACGGACGGCCTCGGTCGAGCAATTGGTCGAAGAACTTAGGCAGGCGGTCTATCCCGGCCAGGCGTCGATCCATGCGACCGCCTCGCAGACGCTGCCCGTGTCATCACTGCGGATCAGGACAAAGCCGCCGGCATCGAAAGTATTTGTCGACAATGTTTCGGTAGGTGAGACGACCGACAACGGTCTATTGCTGCTCGACGGCATTCAGAGCGGTAATCACCTGCTGCGTGTCAGCAAAGACGGCTTTCAGGATTGGGTCGGTGACGTGGTTTGCGACGGAAAGCCGGTCGAGGTCGTTGCCGAACTCAGGGGCAATATCCCGGATCCGATGGCGATACCGCGCCCGATCGATGCCGATCTGCCGACGACCGTATCGCGAGCCGAGGCCGAGACCATTCCTTACCGTCCGTCTACGCCGGCGGTCCCGATCGTTGAAGCGACGATGATGCAGGAGCGCCAGAATACCGGGCCGACAGCCGTCGGATCGGTGACCGTTCCGCCCAAAAAATCGCTGCTGTCGCCGATTATTTTGGGAATTGCGGGAATATTAGGTCTCTCTGTAATCGGAATTGCAGGATTAGGTGCCGCGTATTATTTTGGTGTTTTTGGCGGGTCGGGCGGCGGCGTTTCAAACGTGAACACCAGTTCGAAGGCGCCGACACCGGGAAATTCGCCGGTAACGGCGCCGAAAGTCGAAATGGCGATGATCCCGGGCGGATCTTTCCGAATGGGCCGCAATGACGGCCGAAATGAAGAGCGGCCTGAGCATCCGGTGACCGTAAACCAGTTTTGGATGGACAAGACCGAGGTCACCAATGCCGAATATTACGCATTTGTTTCGGCAACCGGTTACAAGCCGGTGCCGGCCGACTGGGTCAACGAAAAGCCGATCTCGGGACAGGAGACATGGCCGGTCAGGTTTGTAAATGTCGCGGATGTCAAAGCCTTTGCCGCCTGGCGTTCGAAAAACGACGGAAAGACCTACAGATTGCCGACCGAGGCCGAGTGGGAATACGCGGCTCGAAACGGGTCAAAGAACGACATCTATCCGTGGGGATCGGTATTTAAGCCCGAGTGTGCGGTATTGGATCAGTCCAACACCGAGCCCAAACCGGTCGGATCACGGTCTTGCCCAAATGACTGGGGTGTCGTGGATCTGATCGGCAATGTTTTTGAATGGACCGAGACGCCCGTTAGCCTGTATCCGGGCAGCAAGGGCGAGATAAAGCCGACGACCGAGCCGCGAAATATGATCCGCGGCGGAGCGGGGTTAAATAAATCGTCCGGAGATTTTGGCATTACTTCGACATTTCGAGCGGATGTCGATGTCAGCAAACGCGATAAGGAACTTGGATTTCGCCTGGTACGAGTTGAGTGAAATGCACTGTTCCTGAGGTTTTTATGGGAAAGGTATTTCAGCTTGTCATTTTATCGGTAGCGATCGCGGCCCTTGGGCAGATCTCCTCAGCACAGGACCTGGGAAGCAGCAACAAACTCTTTGGCGGAACGCCGAGCGGAAAACCCACCACCGCAAAAGGAACCTCAACCAAATCCAAGGCCAAACCTAAAAAAGCTCCGCCTAAGACCGCTGTTGCGCGAAAAGACTCGGCACGAAAGCCCGCCGTCAAGATCCGGACGGGAAAGGACGTCCCTGATCAAAACGCCGGCGTCGCACCTATCCCGAAGAACAATCCTGTCGATCCGGCCGTCGAGAAAGCCTTTAACAAGTTGATAGCCGATGGCAACAAAGCCCGCGGCGAACGTGAATACGCACGAGCCGAGGCTGAATATCGCCGGGCGGTGGCGTACATGCCCGGCGACTATCGCGGCCATTACGGACTGGGCAGCATCTACGCGGACCAACTGCGATGGAGTGCCGCCGAAACCGAATACCGCAAGGCCCAACAGATCAATCCGAACCTGGCGATGACGAACATCGCTCTGAGCTATGTTTTGGCCCAACCGTTGGTCACGAGCGATATTGCGGGCCGTTATGAAGAGGCAGAGAAGTTTGCCCTTAAAGCACTGTCACTTGAGCCGCGGGACGCACTGGCGTTTGACCGGCTGGGTGTCGCACGCGAGATTCGCGGGCTGTTGGATCAAACTACCGAAAATGCCTATCGCCGGGCCATCGAAGAGTCGCCGGACTTTGCCCCCGCATACGCCCACCTCGGCCGATTTTTGCGTCGGAAGGGAAAGATGAGCGAGTCGGCCGACGCATTTGAAAAAGCTATCAAGAAAGCTATCTACCCGGCGTCGATGATCATGGTTGCAAAGGCTCTCCAGTCCGATCAGCGGTTTGCTGATTCGGTTGCGGTTTTGAAAAAGGTGGTGGCTCAGGATCCTAAAAATCCGACAGCCTTGCTCCTTCTGGGCCGCGGCTTTACGAGCGTCGGAGCATACACCGACGCCGAGGTCGTCTTGAGAAAGGCGTCGATGATAACGCCCGGAGGTGTCAGTGCGTGGACCGGCCTTGCCGAGTTGTACCTGCGCGTCAAAAAGCCGGAGTCGGCTGAAGACGTCCTGCAGCGTGCCGCCCGGAATGCCGACGGTCCTGACAAATTTGAACTTGCGCGGCTGTTCGAAGCGGTCGGCGACGAATTTGTGCGAACGGGCGGCCGAGCGTCAGCCGAAACGGCCTACCGAAAGGCAAAGGAACTCAACCCGGAATTGGCGTCGATCGCCGCAAAGATCGCTCGTGTAAAAGGAAAGAATTGACGCCTCGACGGCGAGGCTCAAAATGGCCGCGGCCGATCTCACCGGATTTTATTGAAATCCGGGCCCGATTGACCGTATTTGCCAGATGAGGATACGCAACTTGTTGAAATAACGCACATTGGGTGCGTTCTGACGTTTGGTCGATCCGATATCATTAATGCACTGTCCTAAATGTGGAAATAAGTACCCTGACGGCTCGCAGCGTTTTTGCGACGCGGACGGCGAGCGCCTGGTTCCGCTCGGCCGTGAGGCTTCGCGAGGCGGCCGGCAGACCGTTTTTGCAGCGGTTTTGTCGAGTCCCGAGGTAGCTCAGGCCGAAGCTCCGCCGATCGAGTTCGTCATCGACAAAGAGGACGAGAGAATAACGGACGAGTTAATGTCCGAGCTCTTTTTTGAAACTGAGGACGATGACAACGGCTTTTGGGACGAAGTTGAGCCGGAAAGCGGCGTTCTCACAGGCCAAGTGAATGCGACAGAGGTTTCAGAGATAACTTATATCGCGGAGCCGGAAGTTCCGGCGGTCTTTCCACGAAAGGTCGACCCGGCCGACATTCCGGCCGGCCACATCGAGGTCGATGACGACGGCGATCGCGAACATCCATCGATCCGGTCGATGGCATTCGACCCGGAAGACCCCAATGACCTTGTCGGACGCATCGTCAAGGGCCGATACAGGGTCACCGAACTGCTTCGGGAGGACGATACCGGCTATTCGTATCTGGCGGACGACGGCCTCGCCAACGACAGGCGTGTCGTCGTCAGGATCCTGGCAAACGAAGAACTCGACGAAATGACCGAGAGCATCCTCGCCGAAGAACGTATATCGCTTTCGCACATAAACCATCCGAACGTACTGCGGCTGATCGATTCGGGGCAGTTTGCAAACGGGATCAACTATCTGATCTGTGAGCACAGCGACGCATTGACGGCGCTCGATCTCCTCGATATACACGGGCCGCTTTCGCCGACGCGGGTTGCCAAACTGATCCGTCAGGCGGCCGAGGCTCTAAGTGAGGTCCATCACGAAGGGATCCTGCACCGTGACATAAGGCCCGAAGCGATCCTGGTCACGCTTGCCGAGAACGATACCGAATTAGTGAAAATAGCTGATTTCGGCGTGTCCTCAGGCGAACCGAATTCGGAGAATATCTATTATAAATCGCCTGAAACGATTGACGGGCGGATCGCGACGGTCGCCGGCGATGTCTACTCGCTGGGCGTTGTCGCCTATCAGCTTTTGACGGGTAAATTGCCGTTTACCGGCGAAACCGAACGCTCTTTTCTCAAGGCACAGAGATCAGGGCTGGAGACTCTGCCGACCGATCTCAGGCATGACCTCTCGACGGATGTGGACGAGGTCATTGAAAAGGCACTGTCCCGCGACCCGCTCGAGCGATACCCGACGGCCCGCGATTTTGGAGAGGATCTTTTTGCCGCTCTGAGTGCCGCTCCTGATCCGTTGATGGATGACGAGCACGTCACGGTGCTCGATGAGCCGGGCGATACGGTCAAGGAAGGTGCGATCGTCCGGGGCTCGCAAAGGATCACGATCCCGGCTACGGCCTCAAAGGATCGATCGAGCGAGGTCGATGAACTGGCCTGGACCCGCAGGTCACCTGAACCACCGGCAAAGCCGGATTCGAACTGGACGCGGATCGCCGTGATCGGATCATTAGGCCTATTGGTGATAGCGATAGGTATCTGGTACTACGTCCTGGTCCGTCAGGCCGAAACAGACCTTCACATCCCGGCTGACCAGCTGGCCGCAATTCCGGCAAATGCTCAGGGGCCGGCCCCGCTTTCGCCCGAGCAGAGAGCTGAGGACATCGAGGTTCCGCCTTTGGCACGGACGATCGCACAGCCGCCTAATACCGACTTTTTCCAAACATCAAGACAGGGGTTAAAGGGAGACCTGGTTCGTAACTTCGTCGGGTTTGCGCTCTATTACCCGCAAAGCTGGAAGGTGAACGGACCAAAAGAGAGTGCGGACGGCAAGACAAGAGGAAAGTTTCTGGACATTGCCAACATCACGCCGGAAGGGAAGCTGAAAGAGCAGATGCTGGTCAGTTATTATGTCAGCAACGGCACCTTTAAGGAAGATACCCCGAAGTTTCCCCAACTGGTGAAAGAGACGGTCGAAACGCTCAAAAAGCTGATCCCGAATTTTCAAATGGTCTCCGAGGGCAACACGGTCGTCAACGGCGGGTGGAATGCTTACGAAGTTAAGTTTCAAGGCAGCGGCTCCGGCGAAAATGGTGAAAGACTGCTGGTCTGGGGCCGGCGATTGTTCGTTCCGGCTGCACGGCCGGGCGTGAGGGCCGGGTTTGAGATAACGATGCTCGCCACGTCATACGCCGAGGACGTTCGGAGTGTTGACGACGTCGGCGTAAAGGGCGACCTCGGGGCAATACTCTACACATTCGAGCCAAGCCAGAATTTCTAGCCGAAGAAGTTAAAACCTGACGGTATCATGCGGCGGTCGAGCCGGGTGATGCCGTTTTGTACTTTTACCTATCCGCAGAACGACAAAGAAATATCGGTGCGATCCTTACAAGAAGCGAGGACCGCACCGATATTTAGTTCACGAAAGTCAGATCGCGGGCCTAGCCCTTTCCTCCGACGATCTTCATCTCATTCAGGATCCAACCTGATCCGCCGAACTTCTCAACGACGAACAAAACGTAACGAATATCAACCGAGATCGTGCGGTTGACCGCCGGATCGTAGTAAAAGTCGTTACCCAGGCCTTCGAAATTACCGTCGAAACAAAGGCCGACCTGCTCACCGTTACCGTTGAGGATCGGGCTGCCGCTATTGCCGCCGATGATGTCTGTTGTCGAAAGGAAGTTGACCGCGACCGTGTCACCGCTGCCCCAACGGCCGAAATCCTTGGCACTGTTGAGATCCTTTAACTTCTGCGGAACGTCGAACGGATTTTCGCCGGTCTCCTTCTCGAACATACCCTTCATCGTTGTGAACGGCGAACGATACTCGGCTTCGCGCGAAGCGTATCCCTTGACGTTCCCGTACGAAAAACGAAGCGTCGAGTTGGCATCCGGATAAGCCGTCATACCCTTCATCTCGACCATCGCCTGCATATACATCAACCGAAGCCGGTCGATGCCGGCCGCAAATTTGGCCGAGCGGGCGGCCAATGCCTGACGTTCCTCGGCAACGCCGCGGGCGAAGGTGAGTATCTTTTCGCGTTCGGGGTTAAAGTCCATCGTTCGCGGACCGTAAAGTCCGGCCATTTTCTCAGCCGACGCGTACTCGCCGTTGGCGATCGTCGCCGCAAACGCTGCTTCGGCGTCGCGTCGGGCTTTGCCCTTCAGCGAGCCAAACAGATCTTCGGCAGCCTTGAACTTCTGCCCGGCAGGCAGTTCGTCAAAGGACTTGAGGAAAAACTTGAGCATATAGAGTTCGTGGTCGGCTTCGCGGCCCTCATACGCTTTCTCGATGTCCTTTTTCTTGGCTGCACGCTCGGCTTCGTTGAGCATCTTGCCCTGCATCTGCGTGGTGACGATCGCGGATACGATCTGGCCGAAGACACTCATCGAATTCGGATCAGGGAAGCGCCTCATCACGGCATCGCGCATCATTGCGGCATTTGACTCGGCCGACAACGCCTTGATCTCGCTCAAGAGCGTTCCGTATTTCTTCTGCCGGTCGGGGTTTGCCGCGATCCATGTCGCAAGGCGGGCTTCTTCGGCCTGGCGGGCCTGTACGACGCCGGCCTTTCGCAAACGAAGGTAGCCGCCGCCGAATGCCTTGCGCGAATTGTCAAAGCTGGCGATGTCCGATTGAAAAGCGATACGCTTTTCCTCGTCGCCGGCCCCGATCTGCCTCAGCGAGGTGCTGAGAGCGTTGAGCCATTTCTCAAGGAACGGGAAATTGGCGTCACGGGCATATTCAATCGACTGGCTCTCGCGGTAACGCGTCGTTGACCCGGGATAGCCGAGCACGAACACGAAATCGTTGTCCTTGAGGCCGCCAATGTTCAGAGCCAGAAACTTTTTCGTTTTCATCGGCACGTTATTGGCCGAGTATTCCGCTGATGAACCGTCCGGGGCCGTATAGGCACGCAGGAACGTGAAATCACCGGTGTGGCGGGTCCATTCGAAATTGTCGGGGTCACCGCCGAAGACGCCTATATTACGCGGCGGAGCATAAACGACGCGAACGTCCTTGATCTGCTGGGTCTGGAAAAGGTAGTAGAAATAGCCGCTGTTCATCATCTGAATGCGGACTGTCGAGCCGGCCGGAGCCTTAGCCTGTTCCGCGGCCTGAAGAGCATCGACATTCTTTTTGATCGCGGCGGCAAGGGCGTCACCGCTCAGTCCGTCGGTCCCGGCCTTTACCTTTGCCGTGACATCTTCACTGCGTTGGGTAACAAAGATCGAGTAGCCTTTGGCAGGAATCTCACCCGAGCGTCCGTCGGTCTTAAATCCGGTTTCGACAAGGTCCTTTTCCGGGGTCGAGGCCGATACCAATGCGTCAAAGCCGCAATGATGGTTCGTCAAAATGAGGCCTTCGGGCGATACAAACTCGGCGGTGCAGCCGATACTCAGCCGGATGACCGCGTCCGTCAGGCCGCCGCCGGCCGGATTATAAATATCGGTCGGCTTGATCTTCAGGCCGAGCTTTTTGAGCGGGAGCTTGGCGATCTGATCCGGCATGAACATCCCTTCATCAAACGCAAATGCCGTCGACATTGATGAAAGTAAGATCGCGATCGTCAGTAAAGATGTCAGTAATTTGTTTCTTTTCATAATGTTAAATTCCGATCCTTGGATGTGAAATAAGAACGCTCTAATATCGCGATTATATCGGCTTTTGAATGCGAATACCAACGAAACAAAAAAGCGGGACGCCCTCAGGGCGTCCCGCTCTCATTTCAAAATCATATGCCGATCAAGGCGACCGGTCTATTTGACCTCGGTCGGTTCGGGCGGCAGAAACCGCCGCGGGTTGATAGGTTTGTCATTGAGCCGCAGTTCATAATGAAGGTGCGGGCCCGTCGAGCGGCCGGTCGAACCGACCAACGCGATCAGCTGACCGCGGGTGACGGTATCGCCCTCGTTAACCTCAAGCTTGGACAGGTGGCCATAGCGGGTCGTCAGGCCGGGAGCATGTTCGATCTCGATCATGTTGCCGTAACCGCCGGACCACGATGCCTTGACGACGGTTCCGTTAGCCGGGGCAACGACAAGGTCGCCGCGTTCGCCGTCGATGTCCATACCGGCGTGAAATTCGTACGAGCGTCCGCCGAACGGGTTGCGTCTAAAACCAAATTCGTTGTTGATCTTGCCCAGATGTGCCCACATTGTCGGCAAATAGGCGGCGTTTACTTTGGAAGTGATGTCGCGAAGTTGAGCGTCGATAGCCTCGTCTTCCGGATCGTTGTTCTCAGCCTGTTCGGGGCCGCCGCTGTTGAATGACAAATTGTCATACTGCGACGGGCGTGAATAGTCGATGTCCTTGTCGTCGGCCGCGGGCGTTTCGACGCGGGCCATCTGGGCCGTTACCGGAACATTGTCCAGCGATTTTGCCAGGACCGTACTGCGGACAACGCCGCTAACTCCAACACCCAAAACCGAAAGTCCGATAAAAAGAAATACTCCAACCGATCCAAAATGCAATAACTGCTTCGAAATCTCTACTCTGCGAATATAAATGCGATCTTTTTTATTTTGCGATAAAAGAAAAGTATAAAACTTGTCGTTTTTCTGCATCGTGCCTTAAAGCTCCTTTTGATGATCTCGTACCGCACGCACGGGCGTATTCGATACGCGGAATCACGCAGGTTCAGCCGCAAGCGACTAACGCGAAACCTAAAACAAGAGTCAAATAAACAGGGAAATAAACTCTCGTTATTGTGGGAATGATAACAATAACGTTTCCAATTAAATTAATCGGAACTAATATAACAACATAAAACGCCGTTGAAGGCAAGCTTGAAGCGAGCCTTGAACGGCGCCTGATGTCGCGAAGAGATTATAAAGTCACTACTTACGGCTGCTGCCGTTTGTCGCTCCACGCCTTGAAAGCGAGGAATCCGACCCCGCCGATAACGGCTATGAACACAAGGACGATCAGTATCTTGATCGCAAATGAGATAAATCCGACAAATCCGATCAGGGCCTTTAGCAATGCGATGACCAGCGCGATCACCACCAATATGCTGCCGCCGACCGACGCTGCTTTCATCCAAACGGGCATAAGAATACTGCTCCTACAAAAATAATACCAAGGACCTTAACGGTCACGCCAACTGCCGAACCGCGAACGTGAACCAAAATCAGCTTCGCGGTCATACTCGGCATTAGGACCGAGATTAGGCTGACTTAGGGCGAAACTGGTAGTGCCCGCGGCGTTCTGCGGCCCCGAAAATCTAATGTCATCGGCCTTGGGCTTAAAGATATAATCTCTCAAAATATAAAACCCGAGCCCGATCAACAACAGCGGCAAGATGCCCCGCATCAAAAAGCCGAGATTGAAAAATCGCTGGAAGACAAACGCCGCGCCCAAGACCGTCAGCACCACGCCCCACAGTTTCGGGTTTCCCGAGAATCGTTTTACCAGAATATCCTCGGCATTGTCTGGCGTGACGCCCGAGCGGATCATCTGTGCGGTCCTCCACGAGTCGAGTGCGGCAAACAGCCACATTCCCATAAAGCCAAAAACGAAGAGCGGTGCGCTCGTGAGGATCGCCATTTGAAACAGCCCGACAAAGACGGCGAAATGTACGAGGGCCTTAGTCGTCTGTCCGTTGTACGCCGCACCGAGCCCCGGGCAGATGCCCGAGAGGAGCGTGGCGGCAACGGGCGATGTTCGCTTTTTGACGAACGGGGCGTGATCGGTCCGATTGTGCTGTCTTAGCAGATCGACACCCATGACGATACAGTCCTGGCAAAAGGGAAAACCCTTTATGCGGTGATCGCAGGCGGGACACAGCGGTTTGCCGCATCCGTTGCAATTCACGACCGCTCCGTTTTGGGTGTGATAGGCACAATTCATTATTTCTTTTCCTCGTTATCGACAAAGGTCGTGCCGGTCACGGGCTCGGCCTTCGGGGCTGCCGGCGGCGTGCCGCCGCCATTCCACGCCTCGGCGCTTTGCTTATAGGTCTCCTCAGCGAGTTCAACACTCTTTTGATAAACGCTCGTAAACGAACCGTCCGCCGATACCGTCTGGCTAAAGAACATGAACGCGAAAAGCAATATCATCGCAACCGAAGCGAACTGCGGTATCGGCAGCGGGAAACTCAATCCACGCACCCATTCGGCGATCTGGGCTCCCCAGGCGGCTTTGACCTTTTCGGCCTGCGCCGTTCCGATGGTCGACTGCAAAATACGGTCATGCAGTCCGGCGGGCACGGCCAACTCGTCGGATTTGTATGTGTACAAAGCGGCGATCGAACGCACCACCATTCCCGGCAGATCCTCGCACGTAGTGCAGAGGGTCGCGTGCCGTTCCCAGCGATGAAAGACTGCCGCGGGTAAAAATCCGTCGAGATAATCGGTCAGATAGCCTTCAAAATCCTCGCAGGTCATTGCCGTTTCGGGCATCGTCATCGCCAGTACGCGGGCTTCGAGCCGGGTCATCGGCATCTTCGGGGCAGAGATCGAATGACAGACGTCGAGCGATTCGCGGACGTCATTAAGCAGCGAATGACAAAGCGGGCAGGCGATCGCATGTTCGGCGACCGACTTATGGACCGAAGGCTCGAGGGCCTTGTCCAAATAATCGGTAAGCAGCTCTTCGAACTGCGAACAATTAATGGTTGTCTTCTGCTCCTTTATCATAAATTCTGCACCCCTTGGCTAAAATACAACTAAATCCCATCAATCAATCCGCCGATCAACTCGCCGGCAGCCCCGAGAGCTTCGTCGGCAACACCCAATGAAACATCGGCGATAGTTGAAAACGTCAGATCCGACGCAACATCGTGGGCGACACCGCTTGCAACATCCGCCGCGAGCGAAGTGCCGTCGCCGGCGATCCCGGCGATGTTTTCGAGCGTAGATGAACCTTGCTCCGACTGAGCCTGTTTGTTCATTTTTCCGATCTGCTCGTTCAAGTCGTTCATATCGTCACAACCCTCATTCGCCGCAGGATCTTCGCGAGCTCGATCCGTCCGCGATTGATCCGCGATTTGACCGTTCCCTCGGGTATCTTCAGAACGTCAACTATCTCCTGATAGGTCAACTCCTCGATGTCGCGGAGTATCACGCACGTCCTGAGATCTTCGGGCAGCTTGTCGATGCCCTCCTGGACCTGGCCGGCCAACTCCTTTCGCTCGATCTCCTTCTGAGCCGATGTTCCGACCGCCCGAAGGTGGTAGCTATGATCATCGACGGCGTCAGCCATCGAATTTTGCGGATTACGCTGCCGATGGCGGTAATCGTCAATTATCAAATTGCGGGCGAGTCTCATCAACCAATTAGAAAGGTCGCCCTGTTTTGCATCGTACTGGTCGAGCGTACGGTAGATGCGTATGAAAACCTCCTGCGTGAGATCTTCGGCAGCGTCGGGGCTCGAGGTGAAACGGTATGCGAGATTGAAGATCCGCCGCGAATACGCGGTGACTATCTCCTCCCAAGCCGTTCCGTCGCCCGAGCGAGCACGCCTGACGAGTTCCGCACCATTAATTTCGGCCGCAGCCTTTAATGCTTCCAACGCTTTGATCTCCCGAGAACGATCGCATCTACCAACCGCCACAAAGCACGAAACTCAGCTCTGTCAATGATTGGTTACGAGCTTAAAAAACCAAAAGTTCCAACAAAAAGATATATCCAAATCGTGTTAATGACCAGTATGCCGGTCGAGTTCGCCCGCGGGCGGTCGTCGATCGACACCATTACGGTGACGATATGTTGCGGATACTTGACAGTCCAATACTGCTTTCGTAATATAACGGTTCGCTCAATTTTGGAAATTGAGCGCTGTTCTTTTGAAAAATTAGTTGGGCACACGTGCAATAATAAGATTTGAAAAGTTTTTCGGGCACGTACGTCAATTGGTAGACAGCCTCCCTTACAAGGAGGAAGTTAGGGGTTCGAGTCCCTTCGTGCCCACCAATCATTCATCATGCGGGGTCGTAGTTCAGTTGGTTAGAACGCCAGCCTGTCACGTTGGAGGTCGCGGGTTCGAGCCCCGTCGGCCCCGCCACTTATCTTCCGGATCGTCTATCTGAATAGCCGATTGTCAATCTCAATATAAAACAAAGGCCGCCTGAATAGGCGGCCTTTTTTCGTTTCGCTTTCGGATGTGACGGTCGCTCACGGCCATCGGTCCTTCGATCCCGCTATTGATTCGGGGTCGGACGCGGCCCCTGACGCGGGGTCGGTGACGGCGTCGGCGGACGGACGTTGAACGTATTAGCCGGGCGGTTTGCATTTGGCGTCCGCGTCGGGGCCGGCGACGGCGATGTCTCGGGCGACGGACTCGGTTTTGGTGTCGGTGACGCTGAAGGCGACGGAGAAGGCGTCGGGGTCGGCGTCTTGACGTTTGCGTTGATATTGAAATTCGAATTGAAATTGGCACTCGAATTGAAGTTCGTATTCATATTGAAGTTGAAATTCGTATCGAGGGCCGGCATCGAGTTCACATTCGAATTAAGGTTTCCGTTGAACGAGCCCAGATTTGTGTTGATGTTGCCGTTGGCCGGCTGTTCTTTCTGCAGCAGCCAAAAGAGCCCGGCACCGGCACCGAGTAAGGCAAGTGTGCCGATGACGGTGAGGACGACGACCTTGAGCGTATTCGGCTTTTCGGGCGGCGGCGGATAATATGCCTGGGCGACGCGGGCCCGGACATCCTGCTGCGGCGGAACAGGCGTCGTCGGGATGACTATACGCTCGGACGGCTGGCTCGGCCGCGGCACCTCGGCGTTAAGATCGTCGATAGACGGCGGCGGTGCCGGCACGTCCTTGCGCCGAATGACCGTTATTTCGCCGATATCGTCGTCATCGCCGGCACCGGAGTCGATATCGAGTTCCTCGCTGGGCATCTCGACGAAACTTGGCTCTTCCTGGTCGATGAGCGGCGTGCCGTCCTTGGTGCAAAAACGAATGATCTCTTCGTCGTAGGTGGCGTCACATATCGGGCAGATCTTCATAGAATATCGTTGAAAGTCCGGACCGACTTTCCTTTGGCGTCGTTTCAAAAACGTTTCATTTTAACACGAATCAACTTAACTGAGACAACCGCGGCGAAGATGGCCGTGAAGTTCTAACCGTCGCCCTGAAACGTGGCTCGAATATAGTGAGAGTAACGCGTGTCTGTCAGAAGATTGCTGCGGAGGTCAGCGATCATCGACGAGGCGTCAACGCCGTTTGCGATCGTGTCGGCGATCAGATAGCCGACGCGGTACGGTTCGCCGGCCTCCATCCGCGACGACGGATAGCCCGAGTTTCGCAGATAGAATCCCTGAGCGATATAGGCGGCGGCCTCGTTGTCCACCCACGGTATGCTGAAACGGACCAGGTCGAAATAGGCGTGAACGGCCTCATGCACGATCAATGCGTCAAAGTCGCGCGATCCGCGCTCATTTCGCCCAAGATAGAACGTGTTGGCAGCGTCGCCGGTCGAGGCGTCGTCCCAGGCACTGTAAACCACGCGATTTTGAGAAAATCGGCCCTCGACAACGTGAAAGTGCCCGCTTTCGAGTCCCGACGCGACGCGACGAAAGACATCGCTGGTGATGCGTGTCGAGACCTGGCCGCTGCTGTAGTTAAAGTTGATCCTCGCTGTGTCGCTGTTTCGGAGGATGCCGATCATCTGTTCTTTTACGCCCATAATCCCTGACCATCCCAAACGTTAAAAAATAGGACGAAGGTATTCTAGCCGTTTTCTTGCCGGATCAGTTAATAAATTCTTTCGCGGGCGGGGCGTCGATAGCGAGCGGCGCGTCAAATTGCTGTTGCTCCTCTTCAAGGTCCCAGATCTCGTAAAGAACTGCCGGGCACTCGGTCACGAAACGCGAAGGCTTTTGCAGGACCGTCTGCCGGTTGTAGTCGGTCATCAGCAGCGGGTACGTCAGATAAAGTTCGTCCCTGGCCCGCGTCATCGCGACGTACCAAAGACGCCTTTCCTCTTCCTCGCTGTCGATCTCACGCAGCGATTTAGGCGAGGGAAACTTTCCCTCGGCGGCCCAAATAATGAATACGGCCTTCCACTCGAGGCCCTTTGCCTGATGGACCGATGTGAGCGTCAGCAACTCGTCCTCTTCGCCGCCCTGGATCACCTCTTCGCCGACGAGGGGCTTAGGTTCCTTGAACCGCTCGGTGGACAGCAGGGCGAGCTCCGATAAAAACTCCTCGGTCGTCGCGTAACGGTTGGCAAACGACGCAAGCCCCTTGAGGTCCTCGATCCGGGCGTCGGCGTTCTCAAAGTTTTCCTGCAGGTATTGCTCATAGCCGTTAGCCAGGATGATCTCGATCTGCTTTGCGGGGTTATTGCGGTTTTCCTGCTGAACGAGCATTTCCAGAAGTTCTACAAAATCCTTCCAGGGCCGGCTCGAGCGCAGCCGTGCGGTCTGCGGGCTCTCGGCGATCCGCACCAAACCGCCGGCGATCTTTGACGGGTCATCCATGGCCAAAGGATCGTCCGCCGGCTTTGCCCGTTCGGCCTCGTCAATGAGCGAGGTCGCCGGCTCGGAGACGATCGCCTCGTAAAGCCGGTTTGCGGTGACATTGCCGACGCCCGGGATCATTTTCAAAATGCGTTTCCAGGCGAGTTCGTCACGCGGGTTGATGATGATCCGGAGGTACGAGATGACGTCCTTGATGTGAGCCTGCTCAAAAAAACGCACGCCCGACTGGACCCGATACGGTATATTGCGCCGCGAAAGCTCGAGCTGCAGTTCGATCGAATGATAGTGAGACCGATACAGCACGGCGATGTCCTCAAGGCCGGTGCCCTCGTCGCGAAGCTCGAGGATCCGCGAAGCTACAAACGCCGATTGCTGTTCGACGTCGGAACACGGCACCAGAGCCGGCTTGACGTCGCGTGAACGTCGAACCGCTGTCAGTACCTTGGGGAACTGCTTGCGGTTGCACGAGATCGAGGTATTGGCGAGGCCGAGTATCTCGGGCGTCGAGCGATAATTGGTCTCGAGTTTAAAGATCTGAGCGTCCGGATACCGCTTAGGGAATTCATAAATATTTGTAAACTCGGCACCTCGCCAGGCAAAGATCGATTGGGCGTCGTCGCCGACCACCATCACATTGCGGTGCCGGACCGCGAGCAGATCGATGATCTCGGCCTGCAGGCGGTTAGTGTCCTGATATTCGTCGACCAGAATGTGCTGAAATTGCTCGGCGTAGAGGTCGCCGATCGCCGGTTTTTCGACGAGCAGGAGTTTGACGTTGAGCAAGAGGTCGTCGTAATCCATGACGTTCCGCTCCTGCTTGCGGGATTGGTACAGCGTGTCGACGCGTTTTATCTGGGCGGTAAGCGGTTCGAAATATGGATATTTATACCCGATCACGTCTTCGATCGGCATATCGGTATTGTTGGCGTACGAGATGATGCCCTGGACGACCTCGGCTTTTGGGAAACGCTTTTTGGTCGTGTCGATCGCGGCCTCGTCCACGCAGACGTTGATCATCTCACGGGCGTCCTCGCTGTCGAGGATCGAATAGCTCGGGTCATAGCCGATACTCGCGGCATGGCGGCGTAATATAAGGTTGGCAATTCGGTGAAATGTTCCTCCCCAGACGCGGTGGACATTGTTTGAGCCGGTAAGGGCCTCGACCCGGCGAAGCATCTCGCGGGCCGCCCGATTGGTGAATGTGGCCAGCAGTATGCGTTGCGGCGAAACGCCCTGTTCGATCAGATACGCCACCCGGTAAGTGATCGCACGAGTTTTACCCGTTCCGGCACCGGCGACTACGAGCGCCGCTTTGGGCGGAGCGGTCACGACGCGAAACTGCTCGTCGTTGAGTTCAGTCTTATAGCGGGTCAGCCGTTCGGGCCGGGCCGATCGATCGCGTTTTATGACATAACGGGCCATCGTTTCATTTATAGCACGTTATATCATCACGTGAAAGCGATATCGGCCGAGGTTGATTATTTCACCGGAGAAGTTTGCCGAACGCGTTGCCGCACAGCATAATACTGAGAATGAAAAGGGCGCATATTATGAAAGTTGTTGCGAAATCAGTTGCGGTCGCGGCGGTAGCGGCGATCGGTGTCATCGGTATTGGTTCGGCGGCCACGCAGACGGGTTTTGCCTCGAGCGAGGCATCGAGCCCGCGTTCGCTTTATCTGCAGCATTGCTCCAAATGCCATGGCGCGGACGGCCGTGCGGATACGCCGAAAGGCCGTGAGACCGACGCTGACGATCTGACGAGCTCGTCGACCAAGCGCGCGAGCACGGCGAAGATACTTCGTGTGATCACGGCCGGAAAGGGTGACATGCCCGGCTTCAGTAAAAAACTGACGGCGGCCCAGATCCGGCAGGTCGCGGGCTACATTCGCACACTCTAACGGGCGAATATCTTCGGCGGGTGCGGCGAGTGATATGATCGTCATTCGCCAAAGGGGCGGAATCTATAATTTAAGGAAGTAAATCTATATGAAGTTACCGGGTGGAATGGATCTAGGGTCGATGATGCGTCAGGCGCAGGAAATGCAGGCCAAAATGGGCGCTGAGATGAAGCAGTTGATCGTCGAAGCGGCTGCCGGCGGCGGTGCGGTGACGGTGAAAATGCGCGGGGATTTTGAGGTTGTCAGCGTGACCTACTCGCCGGACCTGATCAAGGACGGCGACGTCGAGATGATACAGGACCTAACGGTCGCAGCCCTTAACGAGGGCCGCCGAAAGGTCGAAGAGTCGCTAAAGGGCAAATTGGGCGGAATGCTGCCGCCGGGACTTATGTAGTGCGGAGTGCGGAGCGGGGAGTGCGAAATGTAAGATCGCTCAATGACGTTATGGTGGAAACGAGACCGGGTTCGAAGCACGATAATCTGAAAATCCGGAGCAAAGAATTCGCATTGCGAATTGTGAAACTCGTCGACAGCCTCCCCAATACTTTGACCGCTCGAACGATCGGAAGGCAGCTTATCGGATCGGGAACTTCTGTGCCGGCGAACTACCGGGCGGCCTCGAGAGCCAGGTCTAATGCTGATTTCATTGCCAAAATGGGAATTGTCGAAGAGGAAACCGACGAATCCGCATTTTGGATAGAGTTTTTGGTCGACGCCGAGATCGTTAAAGCTGACCGGGTAGCGGGCCTGCTCGATGAGGCCAACCAACTAACGGCGATATGGGTTTCCTCTATCAATACGGCACGCGGCGGAAAACGCTAGATCCGCACTCGGCATTCCGCGTTCCGCACTTTTTTTATGTTGGATTATTCAGAGCCGGTCGCTAAGCTGATCGACGAATTCAAGCGGCTGCCGGGCGTCGGTCAAAAGTCCGCTCAGCGGTTGGCGTTTCACATACTGCGGCGGCCGATGCCGGAGGTGGAGCAATTTGCCAACGCACTCCGCGAGGTCAAGGAAAAGATCGTGTTTTGCTCGGTCTGCAATAACCTGACGGACGTCGATCCGTGCCTGTACTGCTCAAATCCGAAGCGTGACCGGTCGATCATTTGCATTGTCGAAGAACCGTATAACCTGGTCGCGGTTGAAAAAACGCGGTCGTTCCGCGGGCTCTATCACATTATTCACGGATCGCTATCGCCGCTGAGAGGCATCGGGCCGGACGAGTTGATGCTCGCCAACCTGATACCGCGGCTTCGGCCCGAGAATAACGAAGGTGTCGAGATCGCCGAGATCATCGTCGCGACCAACCCGACGACCGAGGGCGAAGCAACGGCAAACTACATCGCGAGGCTGCTCAAACCGCTCGGTGTCCGCGTGACGCGCATCGCGATGGGAATGCCCGTCGGGGCCGACCTCGAATTTGTCGATGAGGTCACAATGGATAAGGCCCTGTCGAACCGGCACGAAATGTGATCATCCGGCCTGATCAATTGTAAAGGGCGTTCGGGGGGAAATCCCGAACGCCCTTTTTTCAATACAAAATACCAGAAACCTAGAACCGGACCCGAAGTTCCTCGGCATCCGAGGCGCTTTTCGAGCGTCGCCATTCTTCCTCGGTGTCATAGAAATTTACGTCAAAGGTCAGAAGGCTCTTGACGGGAATGCCGTCAAACTCATTCGGTGCGCCTTCGAACTTAGCGATAGTTCCGACGCCGATCACCTCAGCGACGAGGCCGTTGACGAGGTCGATCGTCTCACGAAGTGCCTTTCCGGAACGCAGAATATCATCGACGATGATCGCCGGATAGACATCGCCCTCCGAGATGAACTGGCGAAACTGCCGCTTGCCGTCTTCCATCTCGGCCCAATAGATCTGATCGGCACCGAGGGCTTCGCGAATGCCGAACGCGACCATAATGCCGCCGGGACTCGGGCTGATGACCGAAACCTTGGGCAGTCGGCTGGCGATCGACTTTTCCATGCGGAACAATCGGCTGAGTGCCACCGACAGCACCCGGGCGTTGTCATAGTATCGAAATGCCAGGGGCATCTGGAAATAGTGCGAGGCGTGTTTACCGTTCGGGTATACAAAATGCCCGCGTTGATATGCCCCCGTATCCGTAAGTATCTTCATCACGGACTCGGGAGGCGGTATAAGATCAGCCATAAAATTCTCCTAATAATTGCAATTTAAGATGTCAGACGTGAATTTTCAATATTAAGCACCCATCGGCGTTTTATCAAATTTCGGGGCGCAATACTTTTTGGATGAGCGATCGCTGGCCGGCATTCATCTCAGCGGGAATGTCGCCGACATCAAACCACCCGAGCCGGATGATCTCGCGGCTTAGTACGGCAGGTTCGCCCACGCATCCAGCAGTAAAGAGTATTTCGACGTGGCCTTTCAGCGTCCGGACACGATAGAGCGAGACGTTGACAAGTTCGATACCGGTTTCCTCGGCGATCTCGCGCCTGAGAGCCGCCTCAGGCTGTTCGCCAAAGCCGATAAAGCCGCCCGGAATGCCCCAACCGGACGCCGGCCGCAGAACATGTTCGAGCAAGAGGACCTGCCCTTTGTCATTTGTGATGACCGCCGCGACCGACACCGTGAATGTGCGATGGGCCAATCGTGTGATCCGCGTGCGGACCCACGATGGCAGGGCTCTCCAGATCTTACCGAGCAGATTCATAAATTTATTTTACGACGGGCCGTCAGCAAACTGGAATACTAACGTTGTTGTTAATGTTTAAACAGTATAAGCCGCCAATTTACCGGCCGCTTTAGCCATCAGATCCGGCATTTCCGCCATCGCTCGAAATAGATGAAACGATCGACCATTTTGCAGATCATGCTTACCGTCGTCGTCGCGGCACTTTCATCCGCGGCTTACGGTCAGACACCCGCAGGTGCCGAAGGCCTCTCGGCGTCGTTCAGCCGGTTTGAGCTGACGCGGGCCTCGATCTCGGAAACCGGAAACGGGACGCGGCAGATCAAGTTTAGCGGAGATCGGACGATCACGGTAGAACTGACGCCGCACGATCTCAGATCGGCGAACTCGCGGGCCGAAAATACGGGCATCGACGGCCTAACGCCGATACCGGCCGGAGCGTCAAACACCTTTAAGGGAACGGTTCGCGGAAGCAACGTTTCCGTTGCCCGCATCAATTTTAACGGCGGTTTTGCCGACGGATTTGTCAATATCGACGGCGAGACCCTGTTTATCGAGCCCGCCGCCCGGTACTTACCGGGTTCGGACAGCCGCGAGTATGTCTTGTATCGTATCGAAGACGCTCTGGGCCGAAGCCCGATCTCGTGCGGATCAAAACTTGGTGACAAGATAAACGACACGATGCCGCTCGTCAGGTCCGGCGAGGTTCCTGCGGGTCCCAAGCGGATCGAACTCGCGACCGACGCGGATATGGAGTATGTCGCAACTCTCGGCGGACCGGTGCAGGCCAACAATGAGATCCTGGGCATCCTCAATACGATCGAGGGACTCTACGCGGCGGAACTGAACCTTACGATCAGCGTCGTTTATCAACATACATGGACGGCAGCGGACCCGTTTGCGGCAGGGAATACTGAGTTTACCGTCCGAAATTTTCAGTCATACTGGAACACTCAATTTCCGCACACGGCGTACCCGCGTGATGCGGCGCACCTGTTTTCGGGAAAGGCGAATGTCCAGTCTCAGGGCTGGGCTTTTATCGGAGTGACCTGCAGACGGCCCAGTGATTCGTATGGCATGAGCGGCTACGTCAACTGGGCACCGGCAAAATTCCTCATAACGGCCCACGAACTCGGGCACAATCTCGGTGCCAACCACGTCGAGAGTGCTCAGAGCTGCGGCAATTCGCTGATGAACGCTCAACTGACCGGTGATACGCCGATGTCATTTTGCCAATATTCGCGATCCGAGATAGACACCTATCTCGATACTAACGGCAGCTGCATCACCGCCTCGGGCAAATGCGCATTCGATTTTGAAGGTGACGGCAAGACCGATATTTCGATCTTTCGCCCGTCCGGCGGCGAGTGGTGGTACCTGCGAAGCAGCGACGGCGGCAACAGCGCATCGCGGTTCGGTATCGAAAGCGATATTTTGAGTCCGGCCGACCTGACGGGCGACGGTAAGACGGACATCGCGTTTTTCAGGCCGTCGACGGGATTCTGGTACGTACTCCGCAGCGAGGACCAATCGTTTTACGCGGTGCCGTTCGGTTCCGCCGGCGATGTGCCGGTGCCGGCAGATTACGACGGTGACCAAAAGGCCGATATCGCGGTGTTTCGCCCGTCGACGCAAACGTGGTTTATACAGGGCTCGTCGGTCGGAGTCATCATCGTCGGATTCGGCGGCAGTTCCGATCGCCCGGCAGTCGGCGATTACGACGGCGACGGCAAGGCCGACATCGCGGTCTTTCGCGATAACGCCGGAACGGGCGAATGGTGGGTCAGACGCAGTTCCGACAATGGCGTGTTTGCCGCGCGTTTCGGTGCCGGCAGCGACCGGACCGTCCAGGGCGACTATACCGGCGACGGCAAGACGGATATAGCTCTTTGGCGGCCGTCAAACGGTTCATGGTTCGTATTGCGCAGCGAGGACCAGACCTTTTACGCCTTTCCGTTCGGATCGCCCGACGATCTTCCGGTTGAGGGAGACTATGACGGCGACGGCAAGACCGACGCGGCCGTATTCCGGCCCTCGAATTCGACATGGTACGCGGCCCGGTCATCGGCGGGGACGCTTATTCAACAGTTCGGCCAAGTAGGTGATGTGCCGATCGCGCACGCATTTGTTAGGTGAGCAAATGCGTGAGCAAAAGAAAGGGAACGCCCTCGCGGCGTTCCCTTTTTCCGTTGCCCAAAGTGAAAGATCAGAAGTAAATTGCAGATGCGTCATCCAGACGGAACGTCGTGATCGCCGAAGAGTCATTGATCGTCCGGAACTGGATGCGTATCGTCTGGCCGGCGTAGGCGGCAAGCGACATTGATTTTTGGGAATAGTCGCCCGATGCTGTCACCTTATTCAAATTGCTGTAGGTCGCAAGTGTCGCCAACGTCACGCCGGAGTTGTCCAGCACCTCGACAAAGAGTTTGTCGAATTGGGTCGTCGTGGTCGTCTCGCTCGAGGTGACGTTGAGCCAGAATGTCAGGGTCGGACTCTTGCCGGCCGGGATGGTGATCGTCTGATACATTTGACCCGTCACGCTGACCGCTCCGCCGAAATAGACATAACCCGATCCGCCGTGAGGAAAGTTGCCGACGTTCGTGTACACGGCACCGGAGTCGGTCATTACCCATGGCGTGACCGCCGTTTCAAAAGCTCCGTTGGTGATCAGTTCAGTGCCGTTCGGTGTGGGGGTCGGGGTCGTGCCGGCGGGACAACTGCCGACACCGACTGCACACCACGCTTTCTGTACCGCCGTGTTTTCGGCGCTCGTTGAACCGAAGAGCTGGGTCGCCGCACTTAAGGTCGCGGTCCTGGCTCCGGCAAAATTAGTACTAGATGTCATATAGGCCGACAATGCCTTGTACCAGATCTGTTCCGCACGATCGGGGCCGATGCCCGTCACGGTGACGCCGCTCAGGTGATGAGTGCCGCCCTGGGAAAGTAGGTAAAACGCGTTATTCGCGATGCCGGAGTTTATGTGTACGCCGCCGTTGTCCGACGAGCCTGTATAACGCTCAGAATAATGATCCGGGTCGTCATCGACCGTAAAGCCGCTGTTCGCGGCCGAGTGCGGCGTGTTCAAATAACGCAGCGCATCGCCCGTACCGTTGGCCGGTGTGTAGCACTCTTCGCCGATCTGCCAATTCCAACTCGACGGTTTAGCGTAGCGGTTGACCATCGTTCCGAAAACGTCGGACATCGATTCATTAAGAGCTCCGGACTCATTCTGGTACGTTAGATTTGCCGTAAATTCTGTGACACCGTGCGTCAACTCGTGGCCGGCGATGTCAATCGTGACCAGCGGGCTGAACGATGTGCCATCGCCGTCACCGTACAACATAAATGTGCCGGTCCAGCCGGCGTTGTTGTAATTGGTCGAGTAATGCACGCCTGACGTGATCAGCGGCGAAGTGCCGTCAATAGCTGTCAGATATCCCGGACCACCGGTCCCATTGATGCCGTTGCGTCCATGCACGAACCTGAAATAATCGAGCGTCGATTCGGCTCCGTACTGGGCATCGACGGCGGCGCGATTTATCGTCGTGTCCCAAATGTCGTCGGTATCAGTTACACGAGACATCGTCGTCGTACCGTTGTTGTAATTGAAGGTACCGTGTTTGGGCCGATTATTCGCTCGGGTAAGGTTCTCCATGTAGAACGTCGATCCGTTTCTCGTGGTGCCGATCACGACATTTCCGCTATAGAGCGAATTGCCCGTTCCGGTTTGAAAATTGTCATATTGAAGCAATTTCTCGCCGGTATGGGCATCGAGAAAGATCACGGGCATTGCCGTTTCGGGCGAACCGTCGATCCGCTTCATAGTTACGCGAAACGCGAGCCGGCCCTGATCGCCGCCATTGAAGATCCACAGGTCGGCCACGGGCGGTTCCGAGAGATGCCTTGAACCGTCGTAAAGTTTCTTTGCGATCTTTATGGCGTCGGTCGGCTTTAGCGTCGGGACCGTGTCGATCGGTCCGACCGACGCAAGGCTGTCGGTCAATGCAAATACCTCGCCGTCGGGCTTATGATGAACGATCACCTCGCCCTCCCACACGGGGACCTGGCCGATACGTTGTTGAAATTTCGTGTGAGCGTAGCCCTGCGAGTCGATCTCGTTGGACTTGACCACAAAATCATCGACGTTTCCGACAAGCTGTCGAGGATACCGTTCGCGAATGACCTCGACACTTTTGGCGACAGCAAGTCGCAGTTCATCGTCGCTGCCTGAGCCGAAAACGGCAACATGTCCCTCGGCGCGTCGTCCGACGAGCAACATCGAGGCAAATAAGATCAATCCGATGGGGATCAATACTAGAAAATAATAATTTCGCACGCGCCGACGCCTCCGAAAACCGCATTCTCCAATTAATGACGAGTGACGGTAACGTATCATCATTTGATCAAATTCAAAACAGCGGAATTGAATAATCGACCAAATCTGATAGGCTTGTGAAAATTCTTAAAACGAACAACGAGATCCTTCTTTGCAGGAAAGATGATGATGAAACAAAATTCCGCACTGTCACCTGTAGTTTTTCTGATGATATTGGCCGCTTTTGCCGGCTTGTTGAGTGAGCAAGTGTCGGCCGCGGCCGCTACAAAAATGGTTGCCTCAACTGATGAAATGCCCGTTCCGGAATGGCTGTCGTCGTCCCGGTTCGCCGGCGGCGACGATTGCGTTTCGGCAACAACGATCTCATCGAGCAGCTACACCGACAGCGGTGATACGACCGGTGCAAATAATACGATCGGCAATTACAGCCTGGCGTCAATGCCGTCTACCTATCCCGGACCGGACAAATTTTACAAACTCGTGCTGGCGACGGCGACAAATGTGTCGGCGACGATGAGTCTGACGGGTTCAACCCTGGATGGCGTAATATACATCACCAAGACCTGTCCGGCCGGGCTCGCGAATACGCTCGCGGCAGCGAATACCGTCACATCGTCACAGGATTCGATCGGTGCCGGCGTCGGGCCCGAGATCTTGCCGACGACCACGCTTGGTGCCGGAACCTACTACATTGGTGTCGATTCGTTTGCCGCGAGCGGAACCGGGAGTGCCGGAACATACACGCTGACCGTGACATCGCTGGCTCCGACCGCAGCGATGGTGTCGGTCAGCGGCCGTGTGACGACGGCCGACGGCCGCGGGATCCGCAATGCTGCGGTCAGCCTTGTCGGCCCGGACGGCAGTGAGCGGAAGGTCAGGACGAGTGCTTTCGGATATTTCAAGTTTGACGATGTCGAATCGGGCAGTTCGTACACCTTGACCGTGAGCAGCAAGCAGTACTCGTTTGCCGTTCCGTCGAGAGTGGTCTCGGTCGGTGATGAGATCACCGATCTGGACTTTACCGCTCAGCAATGATCGACTGGATAGAGACGCAAAAAGGGCCGCTCCATTAACGGAACGGCCCTTTCGGTTTATCAGATGGTGTCGCTCTACTTCAACGACACATCGTCGACGCGGAACGTCGTCGTGATCGAACTATCCATCGTCGAACGGAACTGGACCCTAACGGTCTGTCCCTTGTAGGCGGCAAGGTTCAACGACTTTTGCGAATACGTCGTTGCCGAGGCCACCTTATTCAGGTTGCTGTAGGTTGCCGCCGTTGCAAGCAGCGTACCTGACGTGTTTCGGACCTCGACAAAGAGTTTGTCGTACTGAGTCGTAGTCGTCGTCTCGCTCGAGGTGACGTTGAGCCAGAATGTCAGCGTACCGGTCGCGGTAGTCGGGATCGAAACGGTCTGATAGGCCGAGCCCGTAACGCTGTTGTTCACACCGAAGTAGACATAACCGGTGCCGCCGTGCGGGGCAGAACCGTTAGCGGTGTAGAAGTAGCCTGAACCTGAACCGACCCACGGACTCGCCGACGTCTCAAATCCGCCGTTGACGATAAGTTCGTTTCCGGTAGGCGTCGGGGTCGGAGTAGGCGTCGGCGTCGAACCGCCCGGGCAGGTGCCGACACCGACCGCGCACCAGCCGGTTGCGACGGTGTTGTACTGAGCGCTCGATGCGCCGAAGAGGTCGGTCGCGGCGTTGAGCGTAGCGGTTCGAGCTCCGGCAAAGTTGGTGCTAGCCGTCATGTAGACGGTCAAAGCACGGTAAAATATCTTCGCCGCGTCCGTTCCGCCGATCCCGGTAACTGCAACCCCGCTGACACGATTGGTGCCGCCGGCAGCCATCAGATAATACGCGTGATTCGAGATGCTCGAATTGGTGTGAACGCCGCACTGATCGTTAGCGTTCGACGGTGTACACGTGCCTTGATATAACCGCAGGCTATAGTGGTCCGGATCGCCGACGGCGTTCGGGTTATCCATCCGGCGAAGGGCGTCACCCGCCGTCCCCGGCGTGTAAATATCCTCACCTATCAGCCAGGTATTTGTCGTCACGACGCCGCCGTCGGCGTAAAGCTCGACCATCGCGCCCATGATGTCCGACCATGATTCATTGAGTGCTCCGGATTCCTTCGAATAGGTCAGGTTTGCCGTCCGCTCGGTGACGCCGTGCGTCATCTCGTGACCGCAGACATCAGTTGAGGTCAGCGGCGAAAATGTCGTCCCGTCGCCGTCGCCATAAGACATCATATTCTGGTACCAGAACGCGTTATTATATCCGCTGCCAAAGTGGACGCGGGACGCGACGATGCTGACGCCGTTCGCGGCGGCCGTCGTCGTTCCGGGGCCGTAATTGCCATCGATACCATTGCGGCCGTGAACCGTTTGATAATAATCAAATGTCTTGGCGGCCCCGTAATGAGCGTCGACGCCGGCCCGGGCGTTTGTCGCTGTCCAGTTATCATCGGCATCGGTGTAACGCGACTGTGTGCCGCCCGTTCCCGTCGACGTGTTGCCGGTGTTGTTCATATTGAACGTGCCCTGGCGGCGGGTCGTGTCTTCCATGTAATAATTCGCACCGGAAACGCTGGTGCTGATGTTGACCGTGCCGCTGTATAGCGACGATCCGGTGCCGGTCTGAAGGTTGTCATAGCCGTCGACGATCTCGCCGGTATGGGCGTCGACAAAAACGACCGGTGCCGATGTGTCGGCCGAACCGTCGAGCCGAGGCGTTTCGACGCGATAAACGAGATGGTCGCGGTCCGCCGCACGATAGACGTACATTTCGATCTGCGGTGAGTCGGTCATTCGAGCCTTGCCCGAATAAGCGTTCATCGCGTATCGCAATGCTTGTTTCTCGGAGATATTCGCCTTGGTATTAACGGCGACGGTTTCTTTCAGGTCGTCGGTGACGGTCGTCAAACGGCCCTCGGCGTCGAGGTGGACGATCGCCTCGCCCTCCCAGACCGGAATCCCGTCGACGGTCTGCCGGACGCGGGTGTGGGCCATCCGAAGTTCATCGATCTCGACCTTGCGGACCTGATATTCATCGACATTGCCGATCGCACGCTGTGCAGCACGGTCGCGTAGAATGTCGAGACTGATCCGTTTTGCATTTTCAAGTTCGTCCTGCGAACCGGTGGAAAATAACGCCTTGTTTGCTTCGGCTCGTTTTGAAACGATGCCGAAAACCATGAGAACACTGACAACTACAGCCAGAAGTCCGAGAAATTTTTTCACAAATTTGATCTCCTTTTAGATTCGGTTAAACAGCCAGTAAGGAATGGCACCGGCCGCCGAGCACGAGGCGCCGGTCAGATATACCATTAGCCAATCGAAACGTCTCTTTCGTCAAAAGAACTGCTTTTTTTCTAAAGAAATGGAAAGGCGATATGAATGTTATCATCAAAGATAATTGTGTCAAGTATGAACGGCCCTGATGGAACAACGAGCGGCAGTTTTTTCAAAACGAGCGATATCGGCCGGGTATTTACGTGGGATGACGTCAGTGAAGTGCACCGCGGACAGAACGGGATATATCAGAGCCGCGGACGGCTTGTTTCGCTGCTGACCGATTTCGGTAAGATCAACCCCTGTTATCCGGACGCTCACGGCGATGATAAAAGCACTATCAACTACACCGGATCGGGGCGCCGCGGCGATCAGAAGCTGGATGTTCGCAACCGGGCATTGATCGATGCGGCCGAAACACAAACGGCGGTGCCGCTGTTCAACAAACTCGGGGTTAATCGATGGCGGTTCCTCGGGTTTTGGACGGTGAGCGAGCCGCGTTATGAATTTAACGAGGAACAGAATAGAATGCTCTGGAAATTTACTTTAACCAGGCGATCGATGGACGCAGCCGATTGACGACGTTATTTCGGCCGCCTCCATACGGTCATCAGACACCGGAGGCTCAAATGATCAGATCCAGACAGATTGTGTCGTGTGCCGCGTTGGCACTAATTGTGGCCGCAGCCGTTCAGGTCGTATCGGCTCAGTGGACGCCCGAATTACAGCTCAAGACGAAGGTTATCGGTTCGACCGCGATCTCGCCGGACGGTTCGAAGGTGCTTTACACGGTCGCATACGAAGTGATGACCAGCGACCGCAGCGAATATGTGACGCAGATCTGGATGGCATCGGCGGACGGCAAGAAAAATGTTCAGCTTACGTTTGCCGATAAGTCCTCAGCCAATCCGAGGTGGTCGCCCGATGGCGAATGGATCGCATTTACATCTGCTCGTAAGGACAATCGAAGCAACATTTATCTGCTCCGTGCCGCCGGCGGCGAAGCCGAAATGATCACTGACCTAAGATCGAGCGTCAATTCGCTGGAGTGGTCGCCGGATGGCAAGTCGATCGCGTTCACGATGACCGATCCGAAAACTGACGACGAGGAAAAGAACGAAAAGGCCAAAAACGATTTTCGATGGGTCGAGGAGAACATCAAGATGTCGCGGCTCTATGTGATCCCTGTCGCCAAGGACGCAAACGGCAAACGCGAGAGCAGAAAGCTGACGTCGATGGCCCGCAGCGTGACGTCATTCGATTGGTCACCGGATGGGGCGAAAATAGCGTTTAGTCACGTCAGCGACCCGAAGGCCGATTATTGGCCGACTTCGGACGTCTCGGTCCTGGATGTCGCAAGCGGTAATATTACTAGTATTGCCGCAACCTCTAATTTCGAGTCAGGCCCTCAATATTCACACGATGGCAAATGGATCGCGATCTCAGCCAGTGACGGAGCACCGCGTTGGGCACAAAGTAATCGCGTCAATATTTATCCTGCAGGCGGCGGGTCGCCAAAGGTAGCTCCGTTGTCATTCGACGGACAACCCGCAGTTGTCGGGTGGACCGCGAACGATAGCGGCATTATTTTCAACGAAGCAAGCGGTACGGGCACGGCGATCTATGAACTGAACGTGGCGGCAAACACGATCATCGAACGCCAAAAGATCGACGGTGTCATTTCCGCCATTTCGATGAGCCGAGTCGGGACCATCGCAATGGGTCTTCAAACGGCCGCGCGTCCGCCCGAGGTTTTTGCGGCTCGAATAGACGGCCAATCGCCGACACAGTTATCGAATGTCAATGCCGATGCCACGAAAGTCTCGGTCGCGAAGACCGAGATACTACGCTGGAAAAGCAAGGACGGCCGCGAGATCGAGGGTCTGCTGACATATCCGAATAACTATGTATCGGGGACGAAAGTTCCTTTGATACTGAACATTCATGGCGGCCCGGCGGGCGTCTTTAACCAGAGTTTTATCGGGGGACGAGGCGTTTATCCGCTCGCGACCCTAGCTTCCAGAGGGTTCGCGATCCTTAGGCCCAATCCGCGCGGTTCGTCGGGCTACGGCACAGAATTTCGGCGAGCCAATATGAAGGATTGGGGCGGAATGGACTACGAAGACATAATGTCCGGCGTCGATAAGGCGATCGAGATCGGGGTCGCCGACCCGAATAAACTCGGCGTAATGGGCTGGAGCTACGGCGGATATATGACGTCGACGATCATCACCAAGACCAAGCGGTTCAAAGCGGCATCCGCCGGTGCGCCGGTGACGAACCTGATGAGCTTTAACGGCACGGCCGATATTCCCGCATTCGTCCCGGATTATTTTAGCGGCCAATCATGGGAAATACCCGAGGTTTATGCCAGGCACTCGGCGATGTTCAACATCAAGGGCGTTACGACGCCGACGCTTATCCAGCACGGCGACGCTGACGTGCGGGTGCCGATCTCACAGGGATTCGAGCTTTACAATGCTCTGAAACAACAGGGCGTTCCCGTGCGGATGATAGTATTGCCGCGGCAGCCGCATGGCCCGACCGAGCCCAAAATGCAGCTCGCCGCGATGCAGAGCAATATAGAATGGTTCGAAAAGTACCTGAAGTAGATTCTGATCAACTATTTTGATCGAAAAAGCCGCCGGATCCGGCGGCTTTTCTTTTTTCGCAGCGGACTGAATCAACGGATCAACGCGTTCGGCAAAGGTACATCGGAAGGGATGCCCCAGCGAAAACCGGTGAATCCGGCGCTCGATCTCAGCAGATACCATGTGCCATCCGATGGGCGGTACACGGCGACATCCGCTCTACCGTCGCCATCGTAATCAGCGGGTACCGGTTTGTCCCCTGCAAGGCCGAACGGAAATATCGTGAAGGATCCGTTTGAACTATTGATGATGTACCAGACCCCGGTTGACGGCCGGAAAATTGCCAGATCGGTCTTGCCGTCGCCGTCAAAATCAGCCGGCGCAGGAATGTCTTCGGCGATGCCCCAGCGGACCGCTCGCTGAACACCGTCGGCACTGCTGAGCCACCACCAATTTCCATCCGAAGGGCGGAAAATTGTCGGATCGGCCTTGCCGTCGCCGTCAAAGTCACCGACGACAGGCTTATCGCCGGCGGCACCAAACCATATGTCGGAATAGGATCCGGTCGAACTGCTGACGCGGTACCAGTGCCCGTTCGACGGCCTGTAGACCACATAGTCCGACCGCCCATCACCGTCGATGTCGGACGGGGCGGGAATGTCGCCGGCCTGACCGAGATGAGCGTTTATCTGCTGGCCGGTGGCCGAGCTGAGTGACCAAAAATCATTATTTGACGGACGATAGATCGCAATGTCTGTGATCGCGTCGCCATCAAGGTCAGCCGGGATCGGAAGGTCGCCGGAAAGGCCGAATGAACGCTGCGTCAGCCCCAGGTCCGAACTGCGCAGGATGTACCAGTTACCATCGCTCGGCCGAAAGACCGCGATATCGGCTCGGCCGTCGCCGTCGAGATCAAATGGCGTCGGCCGGATCGTAGGAGCGACCGGCTGCCAGTCGACATGATTTCCGTTCGGCACCATAACTGTGCCGCCGCCGCCGCTGATCGAAACGTACTCAACATTGTTCGTGAAAAGATCGAAGCGTCTCGAATAGATCACCTTCGTTCCGTCGGGCGAGAACGACGGTTTGTAAACAAAGCCCGAAGCCCCTGTGATCGGAGCCGGATTCGTGCCATCTGCATTTGCAATGTAAAACTGTGAGGTGAACGGCCCGCTATCGTACCGCCAGAACAGTAGTTTCGTGCCGTCGGGCGAATAAGAAGGCGTGAAGTCGTATAGAACGCCCGGCGTGGTAATTTGCTGGACGTTCGAGCCGTCCGCATTCATCGTAAATATAGCCTGTCGATTGCCGACCGTCTCGTATACCCGCGAAAACGCGATCTTGGCACCGTCGGGTGAATATGCAGGTTCGGTATCCCGGACAGTGTTATTCGTCAGCCGCTGCTGGTTCGAACCATCGGCATTCATCGTGTAGATCTCTTGGTTGCCGTCGCGATCGCTTGTGAAAACGATCTTCGATCCGTTGTTGGAATAAACCGGATATTCGTCGGTGCCGGCCGCATTGGTCAGCCGCGTAAGAGCCGAGCCATTCGTGGCCATGCGGTAGATCTCGTAGTTGCCTGGAGCGTTACTCCGAAAGATTATTGAGGTTCCGTCGGGCGAGAACGCCGGATCTTCGCAGATACCCATGCTGCCGTTAGTTAGATTTACGACTTCGGTGCCGTCGGCCGCAGCGGTGTAGATATCAGTGCCTCGAACGAAAACGACGCGGCCGTTGACCCGGCAATTCGGAGTGCTGCAGGTCTGTCCCGCAGCAAAATCGGCGATCTTGTTCGATGCGGGCGACGCAAATGAGCGACCCGCCGGAGTGAATATGTGGCCTGACAAACTCGGCCGTACAGTGAACTCGCCCGTCCTGGGCAAACTCTCAAAACGGTATTCGCCAAGCGAATTGGTGGACGTGTTCAGGGTCGATGTTCCCGTCAACGCGACAGCGACGCCCGCAAGGCTCTGTCCGTTTCGTGTGATCCGGCCGCTGATAATGACAGTGTTTGGCGTAACGGCCGTTGGCTGCCAGGCGGGATCGTCCGTTTCGCTGCGGCCCGGTTGATTTGGCACATCGGCAACGATCCGCAGCTGATTGCCGCCAACCGCGTCAATCGTGTAAATGCCGTTCGACGAGGTCCCGCGGCGGACGAAAGCGATCTTGGTCCCGTCGCTGGACCACGAGGGCTTGGTGTCCTGCGGGCCGTTGGTAAACATTACCTCACCGGTGCCATCGACATTGATCACGGCGATGCCGCTGCCGCCTTTGCCAAAAATTATCCTGGTCCCGTCCGGCGACCATGCGGGTTCGGTGTCCGGAACAGAATTGTTGGTGACGCGATGTTCGCCGGAACCGTCGGCGTTAATGACCCAGATATCGTCGGCCGTGGTGAACGCGAGCTTTGTGCCGTCCGGTGACCAGGCCGGAGCTGCGGGAAAAGACTGCGTTATCGAGGTAAATTGCGTCTGTCCCGAGCCGTCGGTACTCATTGTCCAGATCTGGCCATCCCGTTCGTACGCGATCTTACCGGCGGGCGACCACGAAGGGTTACGTTCGTTGAACGAAAAGTTGTTGTTGGTGATATTGATCTTTCCCGAACCGTCAGCGTTCATTACCCAAATGTCCTGATCGCTCGTGTAGACGATCCTGGTGCCGTCCGGCGACCACGCGGGCGTTAAGTTGAAGACCGGTGGAGTCGTGGCCACGGCGAGCGTATTCTCGCCGGTACCATCCGAGTTTATCGAGTGTATCTGCGAAGCGGACGAGCCGCTGGTGAAATAATACATCCGGCTGAAAGCCAGCCTGCCGAGAGCCGCCGGCCTTACGGCCGCCTCCTTTGACTCGGTCTGCTGCGACTGCCATACGAAGACTGCCGACGTTGTCAGCGTCAATGCTGCAAGCAGAAGCCGTCGTCCAACAACAGTACATTTTCCGACCAGAACTCCCATTTTAGATACCACCTTTTATTGAATCGAAACGCTATCGCCGCACAAATAGCGGCCAGATAATCCTACTTATGGCCGAGTTCGACCGCGCGTTTGTATGCCGAATAGACCGCCTTGGAAAGGACCGTCCGCAGCGAGCCTTTCTCCATTTGATAGATCGCCTCAGCCGAAGTGCCGCCGGGCGAGGTGACCATGTTGCGGAGTTCGGCGGGGTGCTTGTGCGATGCCATTGCGAATCTGACCGACCCAAGCATCGTTTCCTGGACGAGTTCCTTTGCCATATCACGTGAAAATCCCATATGAACGCCAGCGTCTGTCAGGGCCTCCATGACCATAAAGATGTATGTCGGCCCTGTGGCCGAGAGTGAGGTCGCCATGTCGATCATGTTCTCGGTCTCGACAAAAAGCTCCTTGCCGAGTGCAGTAAGCATTTCGCGAACGTGTCCGCGCTCGATGCCGCCGACCGCCTCGGTGCATGTCCACGCTGTAATGCCGGCGCCGATCTGCGAAGGCGTATTGGGCATTGCCCGCACGACCTTTGCCGTACCGAGTTCCTGGGCCAAGTGACTGATGGTCGCCCCGGCGACGATCGAAACGACAAGCTGCTCGACATGTATGACGCCGTCGAGGTCGGCAAGTACCTTTTTCAAACGCTGCGGCTTGACGCACAAAACGACCGCCGAATTCTCATGTCCGGCGAGAGCACCGGCGGCCTCGGCATTGCTTTCAAAAGTATTTACACCGTATTTGGCGGCTAGATCGGCTCGCCTTTCTTCGCGCGGGTGGCTTGCGGAAATATTGGCCGCGTCGACGATCCCATTTACGACCAGTCCGGCCAACATCGACTCGCCCATCACGCCGCAGCCGATAAATGCGAGATGCAGGTTTTTCAATCCGTTTGTCATAATATAAGTCTAGTCTAGTCCAAATTTGGGGTGACAACGAAATGATGATCATTCGAAAAGCCGACGAGCGCGACAGACCCGCGATCTGGAAGATAATAAAGGCCGTGATCGCTGGCGGCGACACGTATGTTTATCCGCCTGACTCGGACGAGAACGAGATGGTGGACTATTGGTTCTCGCCGGAAAAGCACACTTATGCCGCCGAGCTCGACGGACAGGTCGTTGCGACATTTTGGTTAAAGGCGAACCAGCCCGGACTCGGCAAACACGTGGCAAACGCTGCATATATGGTGTCGCCAGACGCCCGCGGGAAGGGAATTGGCCGGCAGATCGCCGAATGGTCGCTCGACGAGGCTCGCCGGCTTGGCTTTACCGCAATGCAGTTCAATTTCGTCGTAAGTTCTAACTCAAATGCGGTCGCCCTCTGGCAAAAGGTCGGATTCGATATCATCGGCGAGATCCCCGACGCTTTTAACCACGCAAAATACGGCTTGACCAACGTCTATATTATGTACCGTAAGTTGTGACCGTCTATCTGCAACGGGATCGACGAAGGTTCGGGAACGGTCCGCTTGAAGGTGGAAACTCTGAACTAAGGTCAGGACCCCGCAAAAAAGTGTGAGGTCACGGCCGTAAAGGTGTAGAATGATCGTCAAAGTTTTAACGGAGGCAGTGTTGATCGTTCGATCATTGATGAAATCATGAAGAATCTGTGCGCTATTTCCGTGCTCGTACTCCTTGCCTACAACTGTTTCGCGGGGCCGGGCGACCTTGACACGACCTTCGGTGTTTCGGGCGGCGTGGTCGTTTCGGATCTATTTGCAGGCCAGATTGACGAGGTCGGAAATGATGTTGCGGTTCAAGCCGACGAAAAGATCGTAGTTGTCGGCAGCCGTTACGCCGCAGCCAATAATTACGATTATTTGGTCATACGTTATAACTCGGATGGGACGCTCGATACTACCTTCAGCGGTGACGGTGTATTTCTGTTAAGCAATTCAGGCTCGGATGAATTGAACGCCATCGCGATTCAAACGGACGGCAAGATCGTGGCCGTCGGACAAAGTAATTCGTTATCTGAGGCATACGTTATACGTCTGAATACGAACGGGACGCTCGATACGACATTTAGCGGCGACGGCATATTCGAGGTGCCGGGTGCGGGAATCGCGCTTTCAGTTGCTCTGCAATCCGACGCAAGGATCGTTATCGGGGCGCGCGGTTTGTCGGGCGAATCGATCATATTACGACTGACGACCACCGGGGCGCTCGATACGACTTTTGACACTGACGGGATCGTTTCATTAAGTCCGAATCAATATGAGCCATACGGCTTGGCGATCCAAACGAACGGTAGGATCGTCGTTGCCGGAGCGAGCTCGATCTTTGCCGGCGGCGATATTACGACGGTGCGGCTTTTGACAACTGGTGCACTCGACACGACTTTTGATACGGACGGTATCGCCGTCACCGCCGTTTACACAGGTGACAGCGAAGCAAGAAGTTTGGCTATCCAATCGGACGGGAAGATCGTTGTAGGCGGCGGTCCCGGGGCAAACGGAAGCGAAACCGACGCCGCGATCGTCCGCTATAACGCCAACGGTTCGCTCGACGCATCGTTCGATGGTGATGGAATTAAATTGAACAATCTGGGCATCGGCAGCGGTGACAAATATTTTAACGATCTTGCGGTGCAGGCCGACGGCAAGATCTTAGCGATCGGCGACACGACTTACGCGATATCATCAGTCCTAACTCCCGAGGATTTTACGATCTTGCGGCTAAATACGGACGGCAGTTCGGATACGAGTTTTGACGCAAACGGCATAGTGCGGTCGCAATGGTGCGAGCAAGGTTCGGATCTGTTTCTACAAACCGACGGCAAAATTGTAGCGATCGGGTCTCAGGAGCGTTCGGCTGCGCCGGGCGAGACTGCCGTTTGTACCCAAAGATTCAGCGATAACGGCGCGGTCGATACAAGCCTGGATTATCTGGCCGGCGACGGCATGATGAGGCAGTCGGTGCTCTCGTCGCAGGAATTTACGACAGTCGAGGCTATCGGAGCTCAGTTTAACGGCAAGATCCTGATTGCCGGTTGGGGCGAGGTTCCTAATCAGTCATACTTTACGGCAAAACTGATCCGGCTGAATGCCGACGGAACCCTCGATACAACATTCATGGACGAAGGCGTTTATGAATATACCAACGGTACGGTCTCGACGTATTTTAATGACATAAAGGTTCTCAGCGATGGCGGCTTTTTAGTAGCGGGCGAAGGAGGTGTTCCCGTCGGCGGCATAATTGCAAAATTCACATCTTCCGGTACTCTCGACGCGGCCTTTAGCGGTGACGGCATCGCAACCACGGGTACGATCGCGCGGATATACGGTCTCGCTGTGCAAACTGACGGCAAGGTGATCGGCTGCGGCTCGAACGGTTCGGGGGCATCGACCCGGAGCAGTAAGATCGTCCGGTTCTCGGCGAGCGGAACCCTTGAAACCAATGTCTTTTCGAATTTCGGCAACGCCAATAATAACGAGATCTTGGAATGCTCGCTGCAATCCGACGGTAAGTTGATCGTTGCCGGTTACGGCAACGACGGGACGAGTGATTTCGTCGGAATTTCGCGAAAACTAACGACCTTGGCTACCGATACGACTTTCGGCACCGGCGGCATCGTGACCAACGATATGTCTGCCGCACTCAACGACCGGGCCACGGACATGATCGTCCAAACCGACAATAAGATCGTTGTTAGTTCCACCGGCCTCAATTTGGGCGGCGACCGCGATTTTGCAATATTGCGTTACGATCAAAACGGTGTTTTGGACCCGAACTTTGCCGAGAATTTTGGCACCAACGGCGTTTCGCTGATCGATTTTGTTATTAACAATCCCAATGACGAAGCGAATGCAATATTGATCCAACCTGACGGACAATTTCTCATCGGCGGCTTAAGCGACAATGCAACGGCAAAGCGGTTTGGCGTGGCAAAAGCCAATCCTGACGGCTCGATAGCGTTCGGTTTTGGTATCTTGGGCAGAACGGCGACGACGTTTCCAAACAACGATGCGCAGATCCACGCTTTAAGCTATTACATGTACGATAAAATTCTCGCTGCCGGACGGACTTGGAACGGCACGGATTACGATTTCGCGGTGGCGCGTTACCAAAACGAACTCATTCCGACAGCTGCGAATGTCTCAGTTTCCGGCAGGGTTTTATCGGCCGACGGAAACGGGATCAGAAATGTAGTTGTGACACTTGCTTCACCAAATGGAAGCGTCATGACGACCCGCACAAGCACATTCGGCTATTTTCGCTTTGATGAGATCCCGGTTGGCGAGACATACGTCATTTCGGTTAATGCAAAGCGATTTACCTTCGATCCGGCATCTCATTTATTGAGCGTCAAAGAAGAATTAACAAATGTCGATTTTGTCGCAAACGAATGACATGAGCCGGGCTTTGCCCTGATTTCAGAAGAATGATCCCGACCGGTACGTTTCACACCTGCTTCTAAGCAAACAATTTTCGATAAACTCGTCGCTGATTTCCGGCGCCGTCAGGAGAAGTCGCGGGATCCGGCACGTCGGCGACGATCCTCGTGTTTGGTCCAAGAATAGATATTTCTCGGAGTTTTCCTTACAATCGTTTCAAGATGACCATTGACGAACAAATTGAATTTCTAAAAAAGGGCACGATCGATCTGATCCGTGAGGATGACCTGCGCAAAAAGCTGGAACGCAGCGAAAAGACCGGCAAGCCGCTGCGTGTGAAACTTGGCCTCGATCCGACCGCGCCCGACATACACGTCGGCCACACGGTCGTCATCCGCAAGCTCAAGGCGTTTCAAGACCTCGGCCACACGGTCATTTTCCTGATCGGTGATTTTACCGGCATGATCGGCGACCCGTCCGGTAAGAACGTGACGCGTCCGCCGCTCTCGCGTGAAGAGATCAATGTCAACGCTGAGACGTACAAGAGACAGATGTTCAAGCTGCTCGATCCGGAAAAGACCGAGTTGCGGTTTAACGGCGAGTGGCTCGACAAATTCACCGCTGCCGACTTTGTAAAGCTCTGTGCCAAAACGACGGTCAAGCAGATCCTCGAGCGCGATGATTTTACAAAGCGGATGAACGAGGAAAAGCCCATTTCACTTCACGAGCTGCTTTATCCGCTGGTGCAGGGCTACGATTCGGTCGCTCTCGAAGCCGATGTCGAACTCGGCGGGACCGACCAAAAATTTAACCTTTTGATGGGCCGCAACCTGCAGCGAGAATTTGGCCAGGAGCCGCAGGTCATCGTTACGACGCCGCTGCTCGAGGGCCTGGACGGCGTCAATAAGATGTCGAAATCGCTGAACAACTATATCGGCATCGACGAGGCTCCAAGCGAGATGTTCGGCAAGGTGATGTCGATCTCGGACGATCTGATGTGGAAGTACTACGAGTTGCTGACGGACCTTACCTCGACCGAGATCTCAAGCCTGAGGTCAGAGGTCGACAAAGGTATGAATCCGCGAGACCTCAAAGTAAGACTTGCCAAACTTATCATCAAGGATTTTCATTCTCAGGAAGCGGCCGATGCGGCCGAGGATGAGTTTGTTAAACGATTTGTCCAGAAAGAGGTGCCGGACGAGATCGAAGAAAAAACGATCGCAGCCGGTACGCATGTGCTCTCGCAACTGCTGGCGGACACCGGCCTTGCCGCATCCAAGGGCGAGGCAAGACGCCTGATCGAACAGGGCGGCGTAAAGGTCAACAATGAAAAGGCGTCGGCATCAAACGCCGAGATCATTGTGGACGGCGAAGGCACTCTGCTGCAGGTCGGTAAGCGCAAATTCCTGAAGGTCGTCGGCGAATGATATCGTTGTAATTTACCTCGCCGCCATATATAATCTCGTCACTGTCAATGAGTGCTGTATTGCCTAAAAGGGTCAAATTAACTGAAAGGATCAACGCATACGTTGCCTCTGAGGCTCCGCTGCGGACGATCGCCGGTAACTGGTCAAAAAAGGCAAAGCTTGCAATGGACGAAGCGACAAGCCTATCGCTCGAACGGGTCGAGATACGTTTGCGTCGATTGCCGAAACGGCTCGACGGCTTTAAGATCATTCATCTTTCCGATATTCATCACAGTCCGTTCACCGGCCTCGATCACATCGAACGCGTGATCAAGGTCGCCAACAGACTTCGTCCGGATATGTTCGTGCTTACGGGCGATTATGTCTCACACGAACGCGAATATGTTGCCCCGGTGGCCTCGGCATTGGCCAGATTAAAAGCAAAGTTCGGCGTTTACGCTTGTCTCGGCAACCACGATCATTGGACCGACGCCGATCTCGTCACTAATATGTTTCGCGGCGAGGGCATCAAAATGCTCGTTAACGAGGGGCTGCGGGTCGAGGCCCGCGGGGCGTCGTTCTGGCTCGCTGGCGTCGATGATTACATGGTCGGAAAAACGGACGTCGCCGCCGCGATGCGCGGCTCATTTCCTGACGAATATAAGATGCTCCTGGCTCATAACCCAATCATCTTTCGCCAGGCCGTTCGGGCGGGCATCGATCTGACGCTCAGCGGCCACACTCACGGAGGCCAGATCAAGATCCGGGACGAAGAAAAGCGGATATTGCCGCGGCGAAAGCTCTCGAGCGGACTGCATCGGAGAAAAGAGGCACAGATCTACATCACGCGTGGTATCGGGACGGTCGTCCTGCCGGTCCGCTATCAATGTCCGCCCGAGATATCAATGTTGGAGCTGCGAACGGCGGAATGAACGGCTCGACCCATTCGTCAAAGATACTTACCATCCCAAACATCCTGACATTTGTCCGGATGGGACTGATCCCCGTTTTTGCGACAATGCTCTACTACGGCAAGGTCGAGTGGGCACTTGTCTTTTTTCTGATCGCGGGAATATCGGATGGCATCGATGGTTTTGTCGCCAGGCGTTTCGGGCAGGAATCTGAACTTGGGACGATCATCGACCCGATCGCAGACAAACTGTTGATGACGGTCGCATTTATCGTGCTAACCCTGCCGAATGTGCTGCCCCAGACACGGCATTTGCCAATACCGTTTTGGGTAACGGCGGCCGTGATCGGCCGCGACGTCCTGATCGTAACGGTGGCCGCAGCGATCAACGTGATGACCGGATTTCGCGGATTCAAGCCGTCATGGCTTGGTAAAGCGAGCACCTTTGTTCAAGTCGTCGCGGTTACGCTGGTCTTGGCGGCCGCGGTGACGGGAATCCACATCCACCTGCCGACGACCTACTTTTTCGTGGCGCTGTTCGCGGCCCTCTCCGGAATTCACTACATATTCCACGTCGCGAGGCTGATGCGTGAGGCCGAGGCCGCCGAACAGGCAGATTAACGCGACCTATCAGAACTTTACAGGCTCAGCGAACGGCATTGTATTGGCGTACTTGATGAACTCAGTCAGCCCGTCTTCAGATTTATTCTTAAACTTGTAGATCTGCACGAGTCTTGGCTTCCAAATGCCGAGGTTCGGGTTCTTTTCGGCTTCGGCACGGGTCACGGTACGGGCGTAGGCGTCCATCATCAGATCGATGATCTTATCGACCTTCGCCTTTTCAGTCTTATAGTCGGCGTCGCTGATCGTTTTGGCCGCGACCTTTTCATTGAGCACCTTTGACGCACTTTCGTACTGCGATTCGTAATACGACGCGATCATCGAGTACGGATCGGCACTTTCCTTTATAACCGAATTGGGCAGCGTCGCCCGATAGATCTCAGCGACACCGGAACTCATATCTTTTTCATAGCTCAGCACGCCGGCGATGTAGTGCATGAACGCCGCCGCCGTATCCTTGTCCTTGAAGGGGAAGAACTCCTTCGGCATTGTCCCGGCGTCGAAAAGCTGCGAGGTCTTGCGGGCAAAGGCCACCGAGTCGTCGGCGAAAACACGATCCTTGGACCCAATGCTGGCGTTGTAGCCGGCGTAGGACAGATTCATCAAAACATCAACATTATCGGGCTGTTCAGCAAGTATCTCTTTCCCGAGGGTGAATGCGTCGGCGTATCGCTTGCCGTCGATCGCCGAGTAAAAGGCGGTTTGACGATAGTTCGTGTAAAACGTCTTGATCTTTCCGACGCGGTCGTCCTTGTCCTTGCCGAAACGCGAAAGGAAATCGCGGCTCATCTGGAACGCCTTTTCCATATCCTCCGGCTTCTTGGTGTTTGAGAGCGTGGCGATCTCCTTGAAAAGTTCGTCTTTTGAAGGCTGTTTTTGAGCCGAGACAGCCGAAACGGCGATCAGCGTTACAAGTACCAAGGCGATGACCGAAATTGATCTGTTCATATGTAATTCTTCCCTGTGCGATCTGAGCACCTGATAAATATATCAGCCGTGATTTCGTTGGCTCAAATGGACAGGGCGGTTATTTTGCCCGGCTGCTTTTAGCCCGCTGACGGCGTCCTGGCCATGGGTATCGTTAGTGACGAAATCTGCCTGAAAAGGCAGGTCGATCGGTTGCCGAACAGGACGAAAATTTAAACTTGACAATAACACACTCAAGTATTATTCTCACTTCAGGCTCAAGTTATCGTTTGGTTTCAGGTTGAGCATAGCAATATTAGTTATTGGAGATTTATAAAAATGAGCAAAATCATAGGAATCGATCTTGGTACGACAAACTCGGTGGTCGCCGTTATGGAAGGCGGCGAACCGGTCGTTATCACAAATTCGGAAGGCGGACGCACGACACCGTCGGTGGTCGCTTTTACCAAGGACGGAAATCGTCTCGTCGGCCAGGTCGCCAAACGACAGGCGGTGACGAACCCGGAAAATACGCTTTACTCGATCAAACGCTTCATGGGCCGCCAATTCGGCGAGGTCGGCGAAGAGATCAAACAGGTCCCGTACAAGGTCGACAAGGCCGGTAACGGTGACGTCAGCATCAATGTTGACGGCAAGCATTTCAGCCCGCCCGAGATCGCGGCGATGGTGCTGCAGAAATTGAAGCAGTCAGCCGAGGATTATCTCGGTTCTAAGGTCGAAAAGGCCGTCATTACCGTGCCCGCTTACTTTAACGACGCTCAGCGTCAGGCGACAAAGGACGCCGGAAAGATCGCGGGGCTCGAAGTGCTTCGTATCGTGAACGAGCCGACAGCGGCCGCGTTGGCATACGGACTCGATAAGAAAAAGGACGAGATCATCGCCGTTTTCGACTTCGGCGGCGGTACATTCGACATTTCGGTCCTCGAGGTTGGCGAGGGAGTCGTCGAGGTCAAATCGACCAATGGCGATACGCACCTCGGCGGTGACGACGTCGACGAGGTCCTGGTCGGATGGATCATCGACGAATTTAAGAAAGATCAGGGCATCGACCTTCACAACGACAAAATGGCCCTTCAGCGTTTGAAAGAGGCTGCCGAAAAGGCGAAGGTCGAGCTTTCGAGTGCAATGGAGACCGAGATCAACCTGCCGTTCATCACGGCGGACGCTGCGGGTCCGAAGCACCTTGTTACCAAATTGACGCGTTCAAAATTTGAACAGCTGGTCGAGCCGATCCTCAAAAAGCTCATGCCGCCGGTCGAACAGGCGATCAAGGACGCCGGCCTGACGGCAAAGGACATCGAGGAAGTTGTGCTGGTCGGCGGTTCGACCCGTATCCCCAAGGTCCAGGAAATGGTCCGGGAATATTTCGGCAAGGATCCGAACAAATCGGTGAACCCCGATGAGGTCGTTGCTCTTGGTGCGGCGGTCCAGGCAGGCGTACTTGGCGGCGAAAAGACCGACATTCTTTTGCTCGACGTGACCCCGCTGACGCTGGGTATCGAGACGCTGGGTGGTGTTTCGACGCCGATGATCCAGAAGAATACGACGATCCCGACCCGCAAGAGCGAGATATTTTCGACGGCTTCGGACAATCAGACGTCGGTCGAGGTGCACGTCATTCAGGGCGAACGTCCGATGGCGGCTGACAACAAGACGCTCGGTAAATTCCACCTTGTCGGAATTCCGCCGGCACCCCGCGGTGTCCCGCAGGTCGAAGTGACGTTTGATATCGACGCCAACGGCATCGTTAACGTTTCGGCAAAGGACGTCGGCACGGGCCGCGAACAGAAGATCACGATCACCTCGTCGTCGGGCCTCTCGAAGGAAGAGATCGACAAGATGATGAAGGACGCCGAAAGCCACGCCGGCGAGGACGAAAAGAAGAAGGCGGCCATCGAAGCCCGCAACCGTCTGGACGGACTCGTTTACAGCGTCGAGAAAACGCTTGGCGAAAACAAGGATAAGGTCGATGCGGCAGCCGTCGCGGAGATCGAATCGGCGATCGCTGAGTCCAAGACCGCACTCGGCGGTGACGATGCAGATGCGATGAACAACGCGTTTGACCGTCTGCAGACCGCATCGCACAAATTGGCTGAGGCGATCTACAGCCAAACGGCGGCAGCCGGTGGCGAAAGCCCGGCTGATGAGCAGGCATCGACCGCTGCGGCCGGAGCCGACGGTGACGCCGGTACAGCTGCCGATGATAATGTCATCGACGCCGAATATGTCGATGTCGAGGACGAAGACAAAAAATAAACCATAAGCAGTGAGCGGTCAGCAGTGGGCCTCACCGTTCACTGCTGCCGCTTTTTTCGGTTTGGCGGCGGATCATTGAAGATGGCAGGGTCTTGAGCTAAACTGCTCAGGGCCCGCAGTTTACGGCCTACCAATTTGATGGCAAAAAAGGATTATTACCACATACTTGGCGTAAAAAAGGACGCAAAGGCCGACGAGATCAAAAAGGCCTATCGGCGGCTCGCGCGTAAGCATCACCCAGATGTAAATCCGGGCGATAAAGCGTCCGAAGACAAGTTCAAAGAGGTCCAGGAGGCGTACGACATTTTGTCAGACGACAAAAAGCGTAAGGTCTTTGACCGCTTTGGGTACTATGCTGACAATTTGGACGTCAATTCGCCATTTGGTGCGGGTGGTTCGACGGCCGGAGGTGCTGCCGGATTCGATTTCTCGGGTTTTGATTTTTCGGGCGGACAGGCGAGCGGCGGCGGTTCGAGTTTCAGGGATATCTTTTCAGATCTGTTCGGCGGCGGCGGTTCGACCGCCAGATCGCAGCCGGAACCGCCGAGGCCTCTGCCCAAAAAGGGCCGCGACATCGAAATACCGCTTGCATTAAGTTTCGAAGAGGCGTTTTCCGGGTTGACGACGAATATCACCGTCAATCGTTCGGAGCAATGCTCGAGGTGTCAGGGAGCGGGCGACACGGGCGGCCCGGTGGTGACGTGCCCGACCTGCAAAGGCAGCGGACAGGTCATGCGGACCGGCGGCCGTCTGCAGTTTTCTCAGGGATGTACCGATTGTGAAGGAACCGGACGCCGCCGCCAGCCGTGCAGCCTTTGTAACGGAAAGGGCGTTACGCCAAAGAGCGAGCAGGTCAAGATCAAAATACCGGCGGGCGTCGATACCGGATCGCGGGTCCGGATCCCCAAAAAGGGCCACGGCGGACGATTGGGAGCGGAGCCCGGCGACCTTTTCATACTGACCAATGTCGGCAAGCATAAGTTTCTCGAGCGAAAGGGCGATAACGTTTACATAACAGTTCCGATCACGGTGCCCGAAGCGGCACTCGGGACAAGGATCGAGGTTCCGACGGTTGAGGGCAAGGCACAGCTAAAGGTGCCGCCCGGGACCGAGTCCGGTCAGAAGTTCAGGTTGCGCGAACGCGGATTTCCGAGCTTGCGTAACCCGAGTTTACGGGGCGACCAGTTTGTCGAGGTCAAGATAATGCTTCCGCGGATCTTGTCTGAGGAGACCAAGGAAGTGCTGCGGCAGTTTGAAAAACTGAATCCCGAAAACCCGAGAAGGGTCATCGGTTTGGAGTAATTTTCGCAATTTTGTAAATCGCAGGCAATACAATGAAGAAGCGGGCAAAAACTTACACGATCAGCGCTGTGGCGGAGATGTATGAGATCCATCCGCAGACGCTAAGGCTGTATGAGCGTGAGGGTCTGCTGCTCCCATCGCGTTCGGTCGGCAATACCCGGCTTTACGAAGATTCGGACCTTGAGCGGCTCGAGATCATTTTGTCGTTGACACGCGAGTTGGGCGTCAATCTTGCGGGCGTCGAGATCATCCTGAATATGCGGGAGAAGATGGATGAGATGCGGCGCGAATTCGAACGATTTTTCGGTTATCTCAAGGATCATGCCAACGAATTTGCGGCCCATAATGCGTCATTTTCGTCGAGCGAAGCATTGATCCCTATCTCGCGTTCGCGAATGATGCGTGTTCGCGACATTCACACCTCAGATAACTAAACGGGCGACGGCACGGTTTTTCCTTACCCAAAATGACCCTTTGCAAAGTGCGATCGCGGGTCGCACAGTTTTGCAAAGGGTTGTTTTTTGGGCTACGATTGCTTTCATTCAACCTGAATCGAAGTAGGAGAAATTGATGTTAGTTAGAATCTCGACGTTTTTGTTTTCGGTCACACTCTTAATGGCCGTTTGTACTATCGCCGCGGTCGGACAGGATCTCGACGATGTGACGGTCAGCGGCCGCGTCACCGACTCCAACGGACTTGCTGTCGTTGGTGCGACTGTCGCCGTCACGCTTACCGAAACCGGTGTCGCACGAACGATCGTGACCGACGACGACGGCCGGTACCGTTTTCTCAAACTCAAGCCCGGTACATATAAGATCAAGGTGACAGCCGACGGCTTTGGCCCGCAGGAGACGCCGGACATCCCGACGATCTCGGCACAGAATGTGGCAAAGGACTTTACGCTTCGTCCGGCCGATGTCCGTGCAGAACAGGTCGTGACCGTAACCGAAGACAGCGGGCCGCCGGTCGACACCACGCGGACGATCGTCGGTGGTACGATCGCCGAACGCGAGATCGAAGAGATACCTAACACGACCCGTAATCCGCTCGACCTGGTGCTCACGCTCGGCGGCACATCCGAGGAGCAGCTGTCGACCAGCGGCCTCGCCGAGGACCGCGGAGCCAATCCGAGTTCGGCACCGCTCGAACAGGGCAACTTCTCGATCTCAGGCGGAACGGCGTATTCGAACAACATCACGATCGACGGACTGGATAACAACGACGATCGCTCTTCACGCGACCGCTTTCAGCCGTCGCTCGAGGCGATCGCTGAGGTTCAGGTCATCGCTAACCAGTTTTCGGCCGAATATGGCCGGGCATCCGGCGGACGCGTCAATCTGCGAACCCGTGCTGGCGGCAAAAAGCTCCGCGGACGTGCGTTCTTCTTCTACCGCGATGACGCGTTGAACGCGAACAGCTGGTATAACAATAGCCGTGCGATCCCGCGTCCGGACCTCCGCGAAATGGTTCCGGGATTTTCGCTGAGCGGACCCGTTTTTATCCCGAAGATCTACAACGGTAAGAATAGGACGTTTTTCTCGTCGACATACGAATTCAGCAAGCTCGACGACACGACGCTGATCGACACGTACATTCCGGTCGTGCCGAACCCGCGTTATACGCTGCCGACCCCGACCGGAACAACCCAGTTCTGTGATAATGCGAGCTCGACCGCCTGTACGGCGGTGCCGCCGACGGCCGGTTTCATTCAGCAGTACTCGCAGCTCTATGCAACCCCGAACAAGAACCACGTTTGGACAGCGAGGGTGGATCATCGTTTGTTCAAGAACAACGATCTGACGTTTGCTGTCCAATTTGCGAAGCGTGCAAATCGTCGTACCAACGGATCGTCAACGACACGCCTTGAGAATGCGTTTCAGGAAAAGAACAACGACACGATCGCGTATAACATCACCGACAATCACGTTTTCGGTGCCAAGGCGGTTAATCAGTTCAGGGCCCAATGGTCGAGATATCAACCGAGTTTCCAGACCGCCAGCCCGCTCGATCCGGTCGTACTTGTTTCTTTCCGCAGCCCGGTGACGAATAGCGTCCAGACTCTGATCGCCGGCAACTCGACGACCAGCACGTCGCAGAATTTCGCCGACTCGCGAACGGAGACACGATGGCAGTTCCAGGACTCGCTGACCTATCTTTGGAAGAATCATACTTTCAAAATGGGCGTCGATGTTCAGGACGTAAAATCCGCGGTCTTTGGACTGGGCGATGCTACAGGAACCTTCAATTTTGGAAGCGTGCTGCAGTATTCGAACAATCAGGTAACACGATATCGCCAGAATTTTGGTACCGCTCAAACGGTCAAGAACCGCTACTACGGCGTATTTTTCAACGACGAGTTCAAGCCGTGGTCAAATGTTACCGTGAGCGCCGGCCTGCGTTATGAGCGGGAAACGGCGGTTTCGGACACCAACAATTTCGGACCGCGATTTGGTGTGGCCTGGGATCCTTTCAAAAAGGGTAAGGGCGTGATCAGGTTTGGAACAGGTATCTTTTACAATCGCGTGCTGCTGCGTACGGTCGGCGATTCGATCCAGAACAGCGGAGGAACGCTCGTATCGTTCGACTCGAACACGATCGGCACATCAGCGGCCGACAGCCGTCGAACGTTTATTCTGAACGCGATCGCCGCAAATTTCCCCAACAGCTACGCGTCGGTCGCGGACCTTCGCAACCTCGTCTCGACCGTTTGTCCGACGGTGCCGTCACCGCTTGGGCCGTGTACGTCAAATACCGGTTTCTCGGTCGGTAACCTTTCGTCCGCGGGTAATCCGCTGCGTTCGGTCGATGCCGATCTCAAGATCCCCGAGAGCTACCAATTCAACGTCGGATTTGAGCGTGAATTGTTCAAGGGATGGGTCTTTGAGGCAAATTACACCTGGAACAAGACCGCCCGTCTGTGGCGTGACTACAATCCGAACGCACCGCGATTGCCGGCCGGATTTACCGACTGGACACAGTGGCTGCTCCAAAACACATTTGTCCTGACCAATCAGAACGGTACGACGACGCGAACATACAGTTTTGTTTTGGGAGCGACAAATGATCCGACCGGCGTCAGCGGCACCTGCAGCTTTACCGCGACCAGCCAGTGTATCGTCAACCTCAACTCGATCAGTACATCGTCGACCGCCCCGGCGGCTGCGGTGACCGGTACGAACGGCAACGCGACGGGCGGCCCGATCGGGATCGCACTTGCGGCGATCGCCCGGTTCCGGCCTGACCAGACGGTCGAGGAAACGTCACGTATCGGTTCGCGTGGAAACGCGTTCTATCACGGTGTCATACTCGAACTTCGCAGCCGCTATCGCAAACTCGGAGCCGGTTTCGGGGCCAATTTCCGTTTCGTTTACACCCTCTCGAGTACAAAGGACGACGGGCTCAATAATACGGCCAACGCCGAGATCAACGGCGACTTTAGCCGCGAATGGGCACGCAGCCTGCAGGATCGCCGCCACCGGCTGGCATGGTCGGGTTCGTTCGACACGCCGTACTGGTTTGGCCGGCTCAAATTCTCGCCGCTGCTGCGGTGGGGAAGTTCGGCTCCGTTCAATCTCGGTGCCGGCGGTACGGACCGTAATCTCGACGATGTCAGTACTGACAGGCTAAATTTTACGGGTTCGCTCAGCGACATCCGCTATCGCAAGCCCGGTTCGCCGGTTCCGACGGCGCTCCTCGCGCAGTTCTCGCTGCAGCCGATCGGTGCCGCGAGCGGTAACCTTCGGCGAAATGCCGGAACGGGCCCGAGCCTTTTCACGTTTGACCTCAACGTGACGCGTGAATTCAAGATCGGCGAGCGTTTCCGCATTCGACCTGTTGCCGAATTTAACAATATCTTCAACGCTTCGGTGTTCTCGTACGGAAGTGAGTTCATCAATTTCCAGGCGTTGAGTTCGTCACAGACTGCTGCACAACAGTTGGCGAGGGAGAATTTCCTTGTGCCGACACGTACATATCGACAGCGTGATATCCGGCTCGGCATCAGGTTCGATTTCTGATCGCCTCCGGATACTTAAACTTGACGGGCCGTCCTCGGACGGCCCATTTTTGTGTTCGCCGATCAATAAAAATGGTGACTTTGGCCTCGAAAATATGCTAGATTTGACTGTTGAACATTTTTGTTCACGCCCGCCTTATGAATGAGATCGCCGAGCCATTTACTGAAACATCGATCGAGTCGGTTCTGCTGGACGCAGACCTTTTCGTAAAATACAGTTCGCCTGAGAAGGCCTTTGAACTGCTACGGTCTTCGCTGGAGCGGAGCCCTCGTTCGATCAGTCTTCGCGAAAAAATGCGGGACATTTGCGTAAAGCAGAAAAACCTCAACGAAGCAGCCAGGCAGTGCCTCGCTCTGGTGAGTTTGTACATCGCTCGCGAGGATTTTGACGTCGCTTATGACCGCCTACAGGAGGCAAAGCTCCTCGACCCGCGAATTTCAGTCGCACCGGGACTCGAAGCCATTCGACGGGCCCGGCGTCCCGAGTTTGCGGCCGGCCGTGACAGGTCACCGCAAAACGTCAGGACCGACGTGACTTTTGCCGGCAACCTGGCGTTTGTCAGTATTTTTGACGCTGTACAGGTGATCGAAAATTCAAAAATGACCGGCCTGCTGGTGATCAAATCCGATCTGTTCCTCGCCAATGTCGCATTTAATGACGGCAAGATCGTCGACGCCGAATGCAACGGAAAAAACGGCACAACAGCCTTTCGCGACATTATTGAGATCAACGGCGGCACATTCGAGTTCTCGGTCTCCGAGACGTCGTTCCCGGTATTGATCGCCGTCAGCAGCAATACCAATTTCATGCTCGATGTCCTGACCGAACTCGACCACGAGCGTGCCGAGAAGCAAGGCCTGCGAAATGTCGCGGAAGAGCAGTTTTAGGTGAGTTCCGGCGGCAATTTCTCTGCGTTCTTTTATTTGACACAACGGCTCAAATACAACAAAATATAGTGCTTCCCCAAAATGCGAGCACTATAGGATGTTTAAGCTTCAGCGCCTGGAAATATCGGGCTTTAAATCATTTGCCGACCATACTGAGATCGTCTTCACCGGAAGCGGCATAACGGCCGTCGTCGGCCCGAACGGCTGCGGCAAGTCGAATGTGTCGGACGCGATGTCGTGGGTACTCGGCGAACAGCGGGCAAAGAGCCTTCGCGGCGGCGAGATGAAGGACGTCGTCTTTGCCGGCACCAAGACCCGAAAACCCGGCGGTATGGCCGAGGTCGTCCTGCATATGGTGCGCGACGACACGGTCTTTGATATTGAGGAAAGCGAACTTGAGGATATAGACGAGGCTCTGAGCGGGATCGATGAAGCGGCCGTCGATATGGACGCCATCGAAGGGATCGATACCGTTGACGAGCCCGAGTCGGCCGATGCCGCCGTCGCCGTCGAGGCTGATGGCACAGACGCTATCGCTGAATTCAGTGCCGGCGAAGGCGACGAGAACAGCGAAGAGGTCGAGACAGTACAGGCGGCCCAAGTCGGATCCATACGGACCGTCGAGACCAAGGTCAAGACAAAACGTCATTGGCGGCCGCGTTCGTTCGCACTTGATTTTGCTCCGGGCGAGGCGGTCTCGGTCACTCGCCGTTTATACCTTTCCGGCGAGAGCGAATATCAGCTGAACGGCAAAACCTGCCGGCTGCGCGATATTACCGATCTTTTCGCCGGCACGGGCCTTTCGGGAGCCCACTACGCCATTATCGAGCAGGGCCGGATCGGCCAAATACTGTCTGCAAAACCCGCAGACCGCCGAAATCTGATCGAAGAAGCGGCAGGCATTTCAAAATTTCGTGCCCGCCAGCGTGCCGCCGAATCCCGGCTGGAAACCGCGAAGACGAACCTCGGCCGAATCTCGGACATCGTCTCTGAAATAGATAAACAGGTCAATTCGCTTCGCCGTCAGGCGGCCAAGACCCGACGATTTAAGATCCTGCAGGAAGAGTTCAGGGTGCTTCTCAGGCAGTTGTTCGCGGCCGAGGGCAAGTATCTGTCGCAGTTGTCAGAAACGCTCAAGGCTGAACTCGCCAGTGCGATCGCCGCCGAGAACGACCTCGGTGCCCAGGTGACCGCTAAGGAAGAAGCCGTCCGCGAATCGACCCAAAACGCACGCGCGGCTGAAGAGAGCCTGGCTGAACTTCGCAAGATCCACTCGGACAACGCTCTTGAACGCGACCGAGCTGAGCGCGATCATATTTATAAGTCCGAACAGGTCGTCAATCTCAACAACCGGACAGAAGCCTTGCGCGGAGAGATCGCGGCAAGTAAACAGCGGCTCGAGATGCTTGCCGGCGAACTCGAACGGCTGCACAAGGAAGATCAGGCCGAAGCCGAATCGTTTGGCAAGGCGGACGCCGAACTCAAGGCCGCCGAAGATGAATACAGCCGCGAAGCCGCCTCGTTACAGGCCGTTGAGTCGGCGATGGAAACGGTACGTGCCGAACTGATGCAGCATACGGCCGCCGCCGAGCGATTTGACGAGATCGGGCGTCAGCTTGAGATCAACCTCGAGAAACTGACGATGCGGGCCGAAGGCCTGAGATCAGAGGGTGAGCGGGCGGCCCAGAACTTTGTCGAACACGAAAAGCAGGCGGCCGAGCTTGCGGCGGCACTTGCGGCCGAGGAAACCAAACTCGCGGAACTAAACGCCGAGAAAGAGGAACTGCTGGCACGAACCGCCGACGCCAGGGCTGCCCTGCGCGAGGCCGAGAGTGGGCTCGAGACGTTGTCCGACGAGTACTCTGCGAAAAAGCACCGCCTGGCGACGCTCAACGAACTTGAGGAAAAGCGTGCCGTTTACACGCCGCAGGTCCAGAAGTTATTTGCTGAGCAAGAGTCGATCGGAGTCAAACTCGGCGGTGTTCTGGCCGATCGCCTGAAGGTGGCGGCACGTGCCGAACGTGCGATCGAGACGCTTTTCGGGCAGTATCTGGAGGCCGTGATCGTCGAGTCGCTCGACGATGCACGCCGTTTGGCGTCGTGGCTCAAGGAAAACGACATCGGGCGGACCGCGATGCTGATCGCGCCGGGCGAGAACTCAGCGACCCCCAAAAAGAGAACGGCAGCCGCGGGCTCGATCGAAGAACATCTCGGTATCTCGGCTGAATTCGCCGATGTTCTCAGGGCTGTATTTCCGCGTGAGATGTCCGCCAAGCTCGTTGAGGACCTTTCCGCCGGTTCGGCGACGCCCGGTGAGATCCAGATCAATTTCGAAGGCGAGGTGCTGTTGGGCGGCCGTTTGTTCATCGGCGGCAAGCAGGGTTCTGACGGTAAGAATGAATCGCTGCTGGCATTCAAACGCGAACTGCACGACCTCGACGCAGCGGTCGCAAAATTGTCGTCCGAGATCGAATCGGCCCGGACCGTTGTCGATAGATCGCGTGAAGTTTTGATCGAGTTTGAAAGCAAAACGGTCGATCTTCAGTCGCTGATGATCAAGGTTGACCGCGGTATTCATGGATTGCAGATCCAGGTGCGGGCCGCCCGCGAGGAGATCGAGCGGTCCGAGCGTCACCGCAAGGTCGTCGAGGACGAAACGGGACAAACCCAGTCCGAACTTGCCGAACTTCGCCAGCGTCTGATCGACGCGGCACAGAACCGCGACGCGGCTGAAAAGGCGAGGGGCGAAGCTTCTGATCGGCTGGACGGCATCGCTAACGGCCTCGCGTCAGCACGAGAGCGGGTCGAAGCCGCCAATTTGACCCTCAACGATAAACGAATGACCGCTGCGACCTCGGGCGAACGCCGGCGTTCCGTCCAGTCTGCGTTGCGGCGGGTAGAGAATGAAGGCCGTGAGATCGAGTCGCGGCTTGCGCTGCAGGAACTGGAGATCGGTGAAGCCGAGGCCAAGGTCAAACAACTTCACGAGGCTATCAACGAGATCACGGACCGCATCGCAGCCGCATCGACCGACATAGCCAGCGAACGCGACGCATTGACCGCGGCGATCAACGCCCTTGCGGCCGCCCGCGAGAATGCGGACCATATGAGTGAGGAACTCGCCCTCCTAAATCGAGCGGCGTCAGATGCCCTCAATCGGCGGGCCGAGATCGAGGTCCGACAGGCTGAGACGATCACTGAGCTCAAGAATGTTGCTGAGAATTGCGAGCACGAGCTTAATCTGCCCCTTGATCAATTGGTGGCAGAGACCGAACTGGACGCCGACTTTGTTTTGGACGACGCACGCCGCGAGACCGAGAGCCTTCGCCACCGACTTGATTCGTTCGGAGCGATAAATATGCTCGCCCTTGAGGAACTCGGCGAGGCCGAGGAGCGATTGCTGTTTCTGACCACACAGCGGCAGGACATCATCGACAGTATCGCGACGACCGAAGAGGCGCTGCGTGAGATCAAACAGCGTTCGAGGGAGAAGTTCCGCTCGGCGTTTGACGCGATCAACGCGAATTTTGTCGAGTTCTTTCAGGAGCTGTTCGGCGGTGGCCGCGGCGAAATGACCCTGCTCGAGTCAGAAGACATTCTCGAGGCCGGCATCGAAGTCGTCGCCCAGCCGCCGGGCAAGCGGCTGCAGAATATTCTATTGCTTTCGGGCGGCGAAAAGGCCATGACCGCTATTGCGCTGGTGATGGCGATCTTTAAGTACAGGCCGTCGCCGTTCTGTTTGCTCGATGAGGTCGACGCCCCGCTCGATGATGCCAACGTCGGCCGTTTCGTCAACAAGATCGCCGAGATGTCGGAAAAGACGCAGTTCATCGTGATCACGCATAATAAGCGGACGATGGAAGCGGCACGAGCCCTCTACGGCGTAACGATGCAGGAAGCGGGCGTTTCGAAGGTCGTTTCGGTCAAATTCGAGTAGGACGTGCCAACCGAAACCGCACCTGTTTCATCCAAGCCGAAGCAGCCTCGTTGAGGCCCGGCACGACAATGATCAGATCTCTATACAATTTGGCTATCCTGCTATTTCTGGTCGTCACGGCGTCGGTTGTCTCGGCGCAGGTAAAAAAGACACCGCGTCCGGGCACGGCGATACCGGCCGTTACCGCAACTCCAAAGCCCACGCCGCAAGCTACGCCCGAGAAGAAGAACGGCCGCCCTGAGACTGGCGGCAACACTGCCGAAACGCCGAAAGCGGCATTCAATCCGACCCACATATTCAAATTTGAACGTCCGGGCTTTCTGACCTCAAAGATCCTGATCCAGCACGACGAGAGCGGCAAAGGCACCATATCGTTTCTAAAGAAAGATTTTGACGAAGCGATGACCGATCCGATCCAATTGTCCGAAGCGACGATCGACGGCTTGCGGCAGGCGTTCGAGCGGCTGCATTTTCTCGATTCTACCGAGGCGTATCAATATGAAAAGGACCTCTCGAATATGGGTTCGAACGAGATCACGCTCAGGCTGAACGGCCGCGAGAGGACGGTCAAATATAACTGGACCGAGAACAAGGATGCCAAGTTTTTGATGGACGAGTACCGGCGGATCGCCAACGAATACGTCTGGAAATTTGATATGGTCGTCACTCGCGAGAATCAGCCGCTCGAGGCTCCGCGGATGATCGACGCTCTCGACTCATATCTTCGCCGCGGTGAGATCTCGGATCCTCCGCATCTGCTGCCTTTTATTAAAGAGATCAGCGAGGATGAACGATTGCCGCTGATCGCCCGCAATCATGCGGCCCGCCTGATAAAACAGATCGAAAAGACTAAGAAGCCGAAGACCCCTTGATATTCAGCCGCATCGAGTTACCGATAACGCTCAGACTCGACAGAAGCATCGCTCCCGCAGCCATGATCGGATTCAGGATGCCGGTGACCGCCAGCGTCATTCCCAAAGTGTTGTAAAAGAATGCCCAAAATAGGTTCTGCCTAACGATGAGCCATGTCTTATTCGACAGTTCGAAGATCAACATGATCTTGCTGAGCGAACCGCCGGCAAGCACTATGTCAGCGGCCTTCATCGCAATGTCGGTGCCCGAGCCCATCGCTATTCCGATGTCAGCCTGGGCAAGTGCGGGTGCGTCGTTGATACCGTCGCCGACCATCGCGACCGATCTGCCCTCTGACTGAAGCCGTTCGATCACGGCGGTCTTATCGGCGGGAAGGGCCTCGGCCTGATATTCGGCGGCACCGACGCTATGGGCGACAAACCTTGTCGTGGCGTCAGAATCGCCGGAAAGGATCATCGAGGCAATGTGCAGCTCGGCCAAACGTTTGATCGTAACAGCGGCCTCGGGTTTTATGGCGTCGCCAAAGGCAAGGGCTCCTGACAATGTGCCATTTCTGCCAAAATAGGCAACGGTTCGGCCGTTCGCTTCCCATTCACTTACCGACTGTTTGATGCCGTCGTCAGGCTGGCATCCGATCCTCTCGAGCATCGCGGCATTACCGACGAAGACCGATCCGCCGTCTGTCTCGCCGAGGATGCCCATTCCCTTGATCACCTCAATATTTGACGCAGATCCGATATTTGCGATCCGGCCCTCGGCGTATTTGGTAACTGCGGCACCCAGCGGGTGCTCCGAAAAGCGTTCGACCGAGGCGATCGCCCGCAGATGTTCGCGGTCAAACTCGGCCCAGACTCCGCCGGCGGCGGCGGACGCAGATGACGTGCTTCCAGCCGCGGCGGCGAAACGTTCACCAGCCTGAGCCGCGAGTGCGACCTCGACCAGATCAAATCGGCCCTCGGTGATGGTGCCCGTCTTGTCAAACACAACGACATCGACGGACCGGGTCTTTTCCAAAACGCTGCTGTCACTGATCAAAATACCGTTTCGCGAGGCCGAGCCGACTGCCGCTGTGATCGCTAGCGGGGTGGCCAACCCGAGAGCACACGGACAGGCGATGACGAGTATCGTGATCGCCCGCATTATCGCTTCGTCGAGACTTGTAAAGCCGAACCCGAAACAAACGGCAAAGGCGACGGCGGCCGCAATTATGACGCTCGGGACAAAGAACCGCGAAACTTTATCGACCGTCCTTTCCAGATCAGACCGGCTGCTTATCGCGTGTTCGACCAGAGAAATGATCTGGGCGAGCGTCGTGTCAGCACCGACCCTGGTCGCCCTGACCTGGAGAACATTACCCGTATTTAGACTGCCGGAAACGACCAAACTTCCCGGATGTTTGCCGATCGGGGTCGATTCGCCGGTCAGAAGCGATTCGTCCGCGTGGCTTTCGCCATCGACAACAACACCGTCGGCGGGTATCCGCTCGCCGGTCTTGACGACGAAGATATCGCCTGCCCCGAGAGCGTCGATCGAGACGAACCGCTCGATGTTGTCAGACAACAACCGTACCTTCTTCGGCATCAGCCGGTACAACATAGATATCGCCCGTGTCGTCCGCTCTTTGGCTCCCTTTTCCATTAGCTTGCCGAGCAGGACGAGGGTGACAATAGCCGCCGCGGTATCAAAATAGACCAGAGTCTCGCCCCGAAACGCCTGGATCGAGCTGTAAAAATAGGCTGCAAGTATGCCGGTCGCCAAAAGCGTCTCCATTCGGATCGTACGGTTTAGCAGACCCGTCCAGGCAAGGTTAAGTATCGGCCGTGCCGAGTAAAATATGACCGGGGCGGCCATTACCATCAGGATGAAGGGGAAAAGCGATCGCACGCTCGGGGCGATCTCCTGAAAATATCCCACATACAGCGGAACGCTGAGCGTCATGATGTTCAGCCATAGAAAACCGGCGACACCGATCCGCAGCACGAGGTCACGCTTTTCATTAGCTGAGTTCTCACTGTCCGGATCATAAACGCTTGCCTTATAACCTAGTTGTTCGATGCGGTTGGTAATGCGTTCGGGCGGTAAATATTGCGGGCAGTACGTGATCTTGACCAGATCCGACGCAAAGAAGGCCTCGGCAGAAACGACGCCAAACTCCTTTTTTAGGCTGTGTTCGATCAGCCACGAGCAAGCCGAACACCACATTCCCGATACGTGCAGGAGGGCCTCGCTGGTGGGGGCGTCCTGCGGGATCCGCCGTTCTTCCTTTTCTGCAGCAGGATTGGAAATAATACCGAGTGCGAGACTCTGCTTGAACACCTCATTTTCGCGGATATCGGCGCCGCTCGTTATGACTCCGCTTTCGAACAGGATCGTATAAACGTTAAGACATCCGATGCAGCAAAAAGCACAGTCGGCATCGCCGAAGTGCTGTGAGAAAGGGTCACGACCGACACCGAGGCCGCACAGGCTGCATTGTTCGACAGTCTTTTTCTCCGTCATCTTTAATATCGCGGGTCAGCGGCCTGAGAGTTGATCGGACGGCCTTTTTCATCTAAAAAGATCGGGTTTGCCTGTTTTGCGACAAAATAGACCGTGATCAGAATGCCGATAAAAAGCAGCATTATCGCTCCCAAAAGATATTTCAGGATGGAACCCTGGTGTTTTGAAAAGTAATCGGCGGCTTTCGTTTTCATTTGGTTTTATTCTCCAGCGGCATAATAAATGTCTGTTCGAACGAGTCGCGGGTCGCTTCCGGGGCGGCCACGCTTTCGATCGTAAAATGGTTGACCTGTTGCGAGAGGCTGCCGGCGGGAACTGATATCTCAAATTCCGTCTCGATCGACTCGCCCGCCTTTACCGTGATCTCGTTCGACGGGATCGAAATTGTCGCGTCAGGCAGCCCGTTGAGCGATATCGTAACCGACGCGTCCGTTCGGCCGCGGTTCGCGAGGTTGAGCCTAAAGCGGTTGTATATACGTTCGTCGTCGCCCTTTCTGAACAGCGTACTGCGATCCGGGGCGACACGGACCAACACACTGTGGCGCATCGAGAATGCGATGCCGAGGCTCGTTCCGTAAACGAGGATTATGGCGATTACGGCGATCCGCTTGGCGTCGCGGAGTCCGATGCGGCGATACCAGGGAGCTCGGGCGTCGCCCAGCAATTCGCCTTTTTCACCCCAGGCATAGTGTATGAGAGTGTCCTTGCCGAACTTGCCCATAATGAGTTTGCAGGCATCGACACACTCGCCGCAGTGGATACATTCGATCTGGTAGGGCGATGTGCGTATATCGATGCCCATGTGGCAAACGCGAATACACTTTTTGCATTCGACGCATATTTCCTCGGGGTCACGATAATGCACGACCAGCGTGTTGTTGTCGCCAAGTATGCCCTGAAGATAGCCGTACGGGCAGACGGTCGTACAGAACCGCTGACGGAGGAACGCAAAATCGGCAAAAGTGATCATCGTCACCACTGCACCGGCGATGCCGCCGGCGGTGACGACGTCAAATGATATCAGCCGTCCGAACAGGTCACGCGGCTCGACAAAATAGGATATGAAGACGAATGCAAGAAAGACCGAAGCAACGCCGAGCACCGAATAGACCGCTATGTTGTTCAACCAGTGGCGGACGCCGAGGCTCTGTTTGGCAAAATACTTATTAACGAGTGTCTTAACACGCTCTTCAAGATTGATCGACGCCTCGCTGAAGATCATCTGAGGGCACAGATAGCCGCAGTAGACGCGACCGAAGAGCATCGACGCAGCCGTGATGACAAAAAGCAGGAACATCAGCGAAAAGAAGACGATCGCAAATTCGTTGATCCAGAGTTCGAATCCGGCAAAGTAGAATCGCTGCCGGGGGATGTCGAAACGGATCACATTGAAAAAGGGAAGCGAGACGAAAATGATGAAACAAAGTGCATGAATGATGCGTCGCAGGCGATGCCAATTGAACTTTTCAAGCTGGAAATCCTTGTTTACGACGGGCAGCTTTTTGCGTGCACGGGCGGGCCGGGCCGCCTGAGCAGGCGGCTCATCGCTTGATAAAACGGTTACCGGCGAATCATTTCCCGGCTCCTGAACTTCGGTGTGCATCGTTTGATCCTATTACTGCCCCGGGCTCTCATTTGGCGTGACACGCGGGAACCGCCTCGGCCGATTGCTGGCGTGCGGCCGCCATCGGCATAACGCCACGCGATACCATCAGTATTCCAAGCAACAGCACACTGACCGCGGCAAGCCGCGTTCCCCAACGGCTGAGTTTCATACTGAATGCCGACGAAAATATGCCGATCGCCAACAATGATCCTGCCGTACCGAGGCCAAATGCGGTCATTGTCAATACACCTGCAAACACCGTGCCTGTTGCCATCGCTTTGAGCAATGCGGCATAGATCAGGCCGCACGGCAGAAATCCGAGCATCAGCCCGAGCGAGAATTTGCTGCCGATCGACGTGGAGGAAAAGCGGCCGGCCAGGGGCCGCAAAAGGCGGCCGGTGTAAAGCAGCGGATTAAATTTCTGAAGGCGTTTGACCGGCAGCAGATCGAGCAGCAGAACGCCGGCAATGACCATCAAGATACCTGCGACGATAGCCGCAACATTCTCGACGCCCGCAAGTTCGCCAACAAAACTCACGCTGCTGCCGAAAAGTCCGGCGATCGCTCCGAGCAATGCATACGTGATAATGCGGCCGAAATTATAGAAAAGATGGGCGGCGGCCTGACTCGCAAATCGCTTTGAACCGAGCGGAAGGCTGTACGACAGAACGATCGGGCCGCACATTGAAACGCAGTGCAGGCTGCTGACGAGCCCGAGGGCAAAAATTACGTAAAACTCCCAACCGCTCATATTACCGTCACCGTCAATCGCAAAAACCGCTAAAAATCCCGCACCGATGCGGAACTATGCCGCATCGGAATACCTGATCTTCGGGTTACGGGCATGGATCGTCACGCATTCGCGTGAAAACTCGAACCGCTTCATTAGTATCGCGTTGGTCGGGCACCTCGAGGCGCACATTGCACAACGAATACATGTCGATTCATCCTTGATCATGATGCCGCCAAGTTCGTTAAGTTCGAGGTCGCTGTATCCGGCAAGGTCGTCATCGGTTATGCCGAGCGAATCCGATGCGATCTGCATCAGGTATTTGTCGGATCTGACCTGATCGAGCCCGACGAGCTTGATAAGATTTTCAGGGCACACATCGACACAACCGTTACACGCGACGCATATCGACGTGTCAAAGATCGTATTCACGTTGCAGCGAAGGCATCGCGATGCCTGCTTGCGTGCCTCGCTCTCGCTGTAATTGATCTCGACGATGTCATTCGACGAAGCCCGGCGTTCGCTGTCTAGAGCGGGCGGCAGACGACGTTTCATCTGATCCCAACCCTCAGCCATGGTGTAGTCAGCCGGCTGCCAGCGTTTTTTGACAATTACATCGGTACGTGTGCCGCGTAGATAATCGTGCATCGACCGGGCGGCGATCTGAGCCGAGGCGATGGCATGAATGAAAAGCCGCGGCCCGTGAGCCACATCGCCGCACGCGAAAACGTCCGGTGCCGTCGTCTGATAGGTGTCGGGGTCGACCTTGATCAGCCCGTTCTCCGCTTCGACGCCGTCGCCCGGCTCCAGGAACGAAAGGTCCGATTGCTGGCCGATCGCAAACATGATCGTGTCGGCAGCAATATCCTCGATGACATCCTCGTCATATTTCGGGCTGAATTTGCCATTCTCGTCAAAAACGGACAGGCACTTGACGGTTCGCAGGCCTGTCACATAGCCGTCCTCGTCAAGTATCATTCGCGGTCCGCGGCCGTCATGGAGCCGAATACCTTCTTCTTCGCCTTCGACGATCTCGATCTCGTCAGCGGGCATTTCGTTCCGCTTTTCGAGACAGACGATGTGGACCTCTTTGTCGCCGCTGAGCCTTAATGCAGAGCGGGCAACGTCGTAGGCTATGCGTTCGGTCCGCTCCATATCCGATGCGGCGTCGGCCATCGGGACCTTTGCCGGGCGGACCGCGGAACGAGCAACGTCATATGCGACATTGCCGCCGCCTATGACCACGATCCGGCGGCCGAGTTCCATCGGCTTGCCTTCGTTGAATGCACGCAGAAAATCAAGTCCGTCAAAGACCTGCGGCAGATCCGCACCGTCGATCGGTATCTTACGGCCCTTTTGCAGTCCGATACCGAGAAAGATAGCTTTGTAGCCGTCTTTTCGCAGCGATCCGATCGTAAAGTCCCGACCCAAACGCATATTGCACTTGAGTTCGACTCCCATCGACAGTATCGCGTTGATCTCGGCCTGGACCAGTTCACGCGGCAGGCGGTAAATGGGCACACCGGCCGTCAACATACCGCCGGGCTCGTCGTAGGCCTCGAAAACGGTGACCTGATAGCCGAGTTGAACGAGGTCATGAGCGACCGTCAGGCCGGCAACACCGGCGCCGACGACGGCGATCCTTTCGCCGTCGCCCTTTTCGGGCGGCAGCATTTTGGTGTTGCAGCCGTCGCGATAGTGGGTGAAATCACCGGTCTCAGGCCCGTATTTCTCATTGACGAACCGCTTGAGGGCGCGGATCGTGATCGGTGTATCGAGCGAACCGCGTCGGCAATTAGCCTCGCAGGGTGCGCCGCATACTCGTCCGCAGATGGATGCGAAGGGGTTTGTCGCCCGAGCGATCTTATAGGCGTCGAGGTCGCGGCCCTCGGCGATCGCCGTTACATAGCCGCATGCGTCGGTATGGACCGGGCAGGCGTCCTGACACTTGACCATCTTCATCCAATAGTCAGCGTCCTTTTGGTCGGCCAATTCGAATTGTAGATTTTCTTCGCTCATCACAGTCCTTTAGTCACGGAATTTCTTGAACGCAAATATGACCAAAATAATGATGTATATCGCGATCAGGCCGCCAACGATGTACATAAAACCATTTGCCGTACCCGTCGCCTTGTTAAACGCCTGTACCAGAACGCCGCGGTCGGCATGATCGGTCTCGCCGTTCATATAGACGATCAAATACGTCAATGCACCGAGTGAGATGACGGCAAATGCCACCTTGAGAAATATCGGGGCGTCGGTGCCTTTTCGTTCGGTCATCCACCCGCCTGCGTATTCCTTGAGTTCGTTATTTTCTTTATTTTCGTCCATATTCGCCTCCATTTTCGTCATCCTCGAGCATTCGGTACTTAACGTCTTCACTATTCTTGCCCCAATAACCGTCTCGCAGTGTCCTAATGAAAAAGAAGAGGGCACCGAAGGCTACAAGAAAAATGAATGCATAGATGAACGCTACGCTTGGAATATTAAAGTCGCTCATAACTATTTTTCGTAGTCGTTATCGGGCCGCCAATTCTTTGATCGGCCGAGTGTCTGCATATACGCGACGAGTGCGGCAAATTCCTTAGGATCGTTGGCGATCCACGGGAACGGCGGCATTATCGAGCCCGGAACCAGGTCCGCGGGGTTACGGAAATGTGCCATGTGCCATTGCTCGTTGTATTTGCCGCCGACACGCGAGAGGTCGGGGCCCGTGCGCTTCGTGCCGAAAAGGTGCGGATTGTCGTAAACAAACTCATCCGGGGTCGATATCGGAGCATCGACGCCTCGCCAACCTGAGCGTTTGGTATCGGCCAGAAGCGTTCTCGTCTGTTGGGTATGGCAATACCAGCAGCCCTCGCGGACATAGATCGCGCGGCCCTGAAGCTGCTGTTCATTCAGCGGATTTAGTTTGCCGGTCGGACCATTAGCCGGATCGTTGTTTTCGAACGGCTTGGTCCAACTCTGGTCCAGAAGCGGCGGAACTACTGTGGTCAGCAGCCCTCCGATAAAAAACAAGATAAGGGCAGCGGCGACAAAAAATGCGGCGTTGTAATCAGCTTTTTGTAACATAATATCCTCCGTCAATGGTCAGCGATGGCCTTAAGCCGCTGCTGCCGCAGGTTCTGCGTTGACCTCCTTTCCTTTTGAGCCGACTATCGTTGCCAGGATGTTATAGGCAAAGGCGACGATGCCGCCAAACATAAGGAATCCTGAAGCGAGCCGAGTATGCCAGATAGGCTTGAGGGCGATCACCGTGTCGATGAACGGTATCGCCGGGTTGTTCCACTGCCAGCCCTGCCAAAATCCGCCGAGCCAGAGGGTCACAAAAAATCCGAGTCCGCCGATCAGGAACAGCCAGAAACTCCAGTTTGCCAGGGCGTTGGAATACAACTCCGTTTTGAAAACACGCGGCACCATGTAATAGGCACCGGCGATGGCAAAGAATGAAAATGCCCCGAGGACCGCCATATGTGCGTGGCCGGGGATCCAGTCGGTCTTTGAGACGATCGCATTCACCGCCCGCAGACTATGCATCGGCCCCTGAAAACAGGTGAGCAGATAGAAAACGACGCCCGACATCAGGAACTTCAGCGAGACGTTGTCACGCAGTTGATGCCATTGGCCCTTCATCGTCGAGAAGAAATTATAGACAGCCGCCCAAACCGGGATCAGCAGCATTACCGAAAATACGATCGTGATCGTCTGAAGCCATTGCGAGATCGGCCCGTGGATCATATGGTGAGCACCGGTCCACACATAAACGAATGCCAGTGACCAGAACCCGATCATCGACAGCTTATGACTGTAAAGCGGGGTGTTGGATGTCTTTGGAATAAAATAGTACGCGATCGCAAGCCCGACCGGCGTGAAGATGAGTCCCACAGCGTTGTGAACGTACATCCAGTTGAGGTTCGCCTGATTAACGCCGGTTGCGAACAGCGTCGCAAAGTTGCCGGTCAGGTAAACAAATGCAGTCCAAAGGATCGTGCCCATGGCGTACCAGAGCGAAACGTACATCGCCTTGTACTTTCTATTAGCGATCGTCAGGAACAGATTTGCCCCGAACATCACCCACGCGACGACGACGCCGACGTCCAGCGGCAGCGGCAGTTCAGCATATTCCCAACCCTGATTCCAGCCCATCAGCAAGGATACGACCGCACCCAGTATGATCACATTCCACAGAATGGCGGTAGCCATACCGAGCTTTTCGCTCCACAGCTTTACACCGCAGAGCCTGGGAACGATGTAGTACATCAGGGCCATGTCACACGCCAGCAGCCAGCCGAACAGCATACCGTTGACGTGAAGCGGTCGAAGGCGGCCATAAGTGAGCTGCGGGATGGTCCCGAGAAATGTCGGGAACACGAATTTGGCGGCGATCAACAGCGCGATGATCCCGACAATAAAAAAGTAGACGATCGAGCTGATCAGGAATAGCTTTGCGGTCCGGTCCTCATGGATCGACTCCGAGTACACGGCCGCTGTCGATACAGGTATCTCGCCGGCGTCTTGAATGATTTCCTCTTTTTCCATATAGCCTCCAATAGCTGCCTAGTGGCACATCGCGACAAGTTCCAATGCCGCCAGTTCTTTTTTGTTTTGATTAAGGCTTCTGATGTAGTTCACCAGGTCGCCGACATCTTCTTTCGTAAGGCCGTAGTCGATCCACGGCGGCATCGCCGAGCCCTGAACGCCGTAAAGTATCGATTCAAACAGTCGGCGGTCGGTCGAGCTGTTTATGAACTGTGAGTTCAGCAGATTACGCGGCCGCGGCAGGATGTCGAGCGAATTCGGGCCTTTTCCGTCCGCCTTACGGCCGTGACAGCCGGTGCAGCGGTTTAGATATGCGGCTTCGCCGCGGGCGATCGATTCGGTCGTCATTGCGACCGGATTCTGTTCGGGTACGTCACGCGGTTTTATCTCACGCCGAGCTTCCTTGGTGAAGTTCTGATTGATGTATGCCAGAACCCCCTTGATCTGTTCGTCGTTGAGCACCTTGCCCCATGCCGGCATCGACGTTCCGCCGACGCCGTTCTTGATCGAGGCCGCGAGCCGTTCGTCAGTTTTACTATTCATAAATCCGGCGTTCGTAAAGTCACGCGGATACGGGTCAAGGTATGTGGCGATCATGCCGTGTCCATCACCCTTTTCGCCGTGGCAGCGCATGCACAGGTTCTGATATGTTTCCTGCGGACTGCCGAGGCTTGGCGGTTTGTTGAGCCCCATGAGGTACGTTGTCATCGCCGAATACTCGGCGTCAGGGAAGGCGAACGTCGGCATTATCGAATCCGGGATCAATGCTCGGGGATCTTTGAAATGGCCAAGAAGCCACTTTTCATCCTTCATCAGGCCCTCGAACGACAGATCCGGGGCGATGCCGCCGTCCTTGTCGCCGATCTTATGACAAGCGGCACAGGCACGATCATTGATCAGCTGCTCGCCGGACTTTACCGCCGGAGCGGCAGTCGCAGTCGTTTGTCCTGAAGGCGGCTGGGCCGGTGGCGCCGCTGCGCCCTTGTTGAGAGTTGCGCGATAGCGGTCGAGCGTCGTCTCGGCATAGTTGAATCCGCGGCGGCTCTTGAGAAATATGACAAGGTCACGCGTCTCGTCCTCGGTCAGATTAAACTTCGGCATGAACGATGTCTTGATATTGGCCCGCGGATCGACGATCGACTCGTACAAATAATCGACCTTCCATTTTTTACCGACCTCCGACAGATCGGGCCCAAGAGTGCCGTTCGAGATACCGTCGATCTTGTGACAGCCGTAGCAGTTCTTTTGGGTGAAGAGTTCGCGGCCGCGGCTCACCGCCGGGGTTGCCTTAAAGTCCTTGTCGGTGTGGCACTGAGCACAGTTGGCCTGCATATACTCCTTGCCCTTCAGTTTGGGTTTGAGGTCGGCCCGCCAGTTCTCCTGGGTGACAAAACCGAGCATTGGCTCGGGCCAAAACTCGTCCTCACCGTGGGCGTAGAACGTGTCCAGACCGCGGCCCTGACCACCGTGACATACTGTACAGCCCATATCGGCGAATTTGTGCCGTCTTTCCCATTTTCCATCTACAAGGCGGTCGCCCAGTTCTTCGGAAAACGGGTGCGACTTGTACGGATGCGGCGAGTCCTTGAACCGCGGGTCATCCGAGGCGATGTGACAGGTCGTACAGCGGTCGACCCGATCGCTGCCGAATTGGGTAGCAATGATCTGTTCTATCTTCGGGCGCCGCGAAGCAAGGGCTTCACGCTCGCCGTCAGTTTTGGCCAGTGTTCGTGCCTGATCAAAATACGAGGTCTGATACGTTTCCCATTTATGAAAAAACTGTTGGTAGAAAACGAATCCGTGAACTACCAGGATCGCCAGGCTCGCTATTGCAAGTGATAATCGCGTCTTCATACAATAATTCCTCAACCCGCACTAAAACGGCGAGACAAACTCCCAATTTTGCCCTCTGAAAAATGTTCCGATGATGATCAGAAGGATGTTGACGAACACAAACGTCATGAACAAAGTGTTGGCCAACAGACGCTCGCGTGAGAACCAAACACCGATGCCCTTTTGCCCGCGGTCAAAATAGGGAAGTGCGAGCAGAACCAGAACTTCCAATCCCGGGATACCGACGCCGCCCCAAAATGCCGAGTAGCTGACCATTTCCTGCAGGCCGAGGAAATACCACGGAGCCTTGGCCGGATTCGGCGGATGGAGAATATTCACGGGATCCTCAAGCGGAGCGTTGAAGAAGAAGGAAACCAGCAACACGCCGAGTATCGTCAAAATAAAGACAAAAAGTTCGGCCAGCAGCAGATTCGGGTAGCTGAAAACCGAATTGTCAGGAACATTGCCGACTTTGGTGAACGGCCCGCGGACCAGGCCCTGAATGCCGTAGCGTTTCTTTTCGATCACATTGATGCCGTCAGCTCCCGCAAATGCCATAGCCGGGGCAGGGGCACTTGCCGACACTGTCTTCGCTGCCGGTTCCGGCGAGGCGACGATATCGGCTTCGGCCGGCCGTGACATTCCGCCATCCTTGCGGATCCGCCAGAAGTGTACTGCGATGAGAAGAGTCGTAATGAGCGGCAGGACGGCCACGTGAAGGACGTAAAATCTCAGAAGAGCCTCTTGTCCGACGGTCGTATCACCGAGCAGCAGGAACCGGATCTCGTTGCCGAATACCGGAGCATATCCCGCGATCGCTGTGCCGACCGTGATCGCCCAGAATGCGAGTTGATCCCACGGCAGCAGATATCCGGTAAAGCTGAGGAACAGCGTCAACAGGAACAGCAGCACGCCGATCACCCAGTTGAATTCGCGAGGCTTCTTGTATGAGCCGGTAAAGAACACGCGGCACATATGCAAAAAGACGACGGCGACCATGCCGTGTGCCGACCAGCGGTGCATATTTCTCAGAAATACGCCGAATGCGACCGATCCGCGAAGGTCGAGCATACGATCGTACGCCTGCGTCGTTGACGGAACGTAATAGAACATCAGCAATACACCCGTCACCGTCAGGGTCAGAAACAGAAACAGGCTGATCAGCCCGAGACCCATCGTGAACCATGGCCGCAAGGTATGTTTATGGACCTTGACCGGATGAATGTGAAGGAAAAAATTGGTGAAACTCGTCCGAGAACGGCCTAGATCGGTGTGCGGCAGATCGTTGCGAAATACCGACGTCCAAACTGCGGACGGAAGACCCAATACGACACTAAGGACACTCTTTTTTTGACTATTGTCGCTCATACGGTAAACCATTTCCCGGCAGTGATCTCTTTGCTCTTATCAATTTCCAATTCGCCGTTCGGAGCCATCGAAAGCTCAAACCAAGGCAGCGGTTTAGGCGCCGGACCGCCGGTCACATTGCCGTCCTGGTCAAAGCGCGAGCCGTGGCAAGGACAGGCAAATCCCGTATCGGCGACGCCGACGATGCACCCCAGATGGGTGCAGGTGATCGATATCGCGGCCATCTTGTTACCCTCGCGGATCACGGCTACTTTTTGATTGCCGAGTGCGATGCGAGTGCCAGGCGGATATTCGTCAGGCGTACCGATGCTGAACCGCATCGGCTGTCCATAGGTGGCTCGCGGCTTAATGAACACCAGATTGGAAAAAACGGTGACGATCGCCGATCCTAAAATGCCCATACTCGTCAGCCACGCCAGTACCTTTCGGCGCGAGATCGGCTCGCTGCTCTCGGTGGTGTGGTGAAGGTCATTGTGCTCGCTCATTCTTGTTCTTCTCCTCGACTTCGTTAACGACCTCGTCAATGTCGGACCAAAAGACCTGATATTTGATCTCTTCGATATCGCGAAAGAAGTCTTGTTTGACAGCGTAGATAAAGACCAGGGCCGCCGCCGCTCCCATCAGCAAACTCGCGATAATGGCTATCCAGGTCAATGTCATAACTTGAAATGCTCTGCCTGCTGTCCGTCAGGCACATACTTTGCAAAATCCGCGATCGTCTGACATTTCAAAAGGTTCACAAGGCCGTCGCTTATCTGTTTCCATTCGCGGCAGATCGGGCATGATCGGCCCGCTTCGCGCGATCCGCAAATGATGCATTCATCCAAATACGGATCCTGATCAAGTAAGCTGAAAACGTCCCAAAGCGTTATGCTGTCGGCCGGCCGGGCCAACATATATCCGCCGTGAATGCCCTTGACCGAACTGACAAGACGATGCCGCCGCAATTCAGACAGCAGTTTTCTCAAATATTCCGAAGGTATCTTTTCACTCGCGGCGATCTCGCCGATGCCGTACGACCGCCCTTCGCTCTGACGGGCCAGATACGCTAACGCTCTAATGCCATAACCGGTGCCTTTAGAAAAGACCATCAGTGGATACCTGTATTCGGATAGCTTTGTCCGCTTTCTATATTTGCCTTGTATTGATTCCTGAACAATAATGATTCCGCATCATTTTTCTGATGAAATTGACCAATGCGATTAGTTGAGATCAAAAAGCTCGTTAACGGGACGGCGGATCCCGCGTTCGCCCTTGACGCTCACGGGGTGATAGCCGCGTGGAACACGGCGGCCGGCGAGCTTTTTGGATTTCGGGCGGCGGATGCGATCGGTAAGACCTGCAATGAGATCGTTCGTGGTATCGATGAGTGTGGACGTGCTTGCAGCAAGGATTGCAACGTCCAGCACCAAGTGCGGATCGGACAGCCGCTGAAAAGCTACGACATACAGATCCATTCCGACGGACGCCCGCAATGGGTCAACGTTTCGATAATGATCGTTGAGGGAACGCGGTCGACCGAGGGTTATTCGATCCATATCGTCCGGCCGGCTGACATGCAGAAGCGGTTTGAATTACTCGTTCGCGATTTTGTCTTGAATGAGACCAGTTTGCCCGAGGTGCACCTCAACCAGATCATGGCGGCCAAACGCACGCCGACCAACTACACGGAACTTTCAAAACGTGAGACCGAGATACTGAGGCATTTGGCAAAGGGCGAAAACTCGGCCCGGATCGCCGAAAGCCTGTTTATCAGCCGAACCACCGTCAATAATCACGTCCAACACATACTGAAAAAGCTCGGAGCCCACAATCGCCTTGAAGCGGTTCGCCGGGCCGAACAGGCAGGACTGGTCTAGCGGACCTTTGATCAAATAAAAGCAGGGCACCGGAGGTTTCTTCGGTGCCCTTTTCATTCGCCTCAGACCCTATATTTGCTCTGGTAGGGTTTAGGGATCAAGGCGAAGAGACAAAGTCAGCGTCGGTAACATCCGATCTGACAGAGATGATCTTGGTCGGACTAGCGAACTGAAACCGCTTGTTCTGCGCCGCCACGACATAAGTCTGGCCAACCTCGACTTCGTCGAAACGATAATAGCCAAACGTATTGGTCAGTAAGGTCCGGGCATTCCCGCTCTGGTCGGTCAGCGTGACGACCGTTTTGCCGATACCGTTCCCGGCCGCGGTGATTACGCGTCCGCCGACAGAGGCGTTTGCTGCCGTTGGAATTAGTTCGGCCAGGGTCCAATCCGAGAAGCCCGTGACGTTTGGTGCATTAACCGTGTTTGAAAAAGTGTTGACGATACTAGTGAGCCCACTGGCTATTCCACCTGAGATGCGATATGCGCCATAATTGGCTTCGATGCCGGACACATCGCTGTCGAGGTAGCCGAAAAACAGATTCGCATTGGTCACACCACCGCCCGGATTCTCGATCTGCCACCAACGAGCAAGACGATTGGCAGGCAAACCCGTCGCGGGGACCGAATACGCACCCTGATTTGGTTTGACAGACACATTGCCCGCTCCGGTTACGTTCTTGATCGTGATAGGTGAATAACCATTGGCGGTGCCGATGTCGAAGTTGTAGGGACCGACGTCATTTACACACCGCGTCAGGGCAGCTTCGACATAGCTGTTCGAGCCTCCGAACATTACAGCATCGGGTTTGCATCTCGTAACGATAACGGAACCCGGGCCGCTGATCTTGCCGCCGCTTAGCGAGAGTGTGCCATTGATCGTGAGCGTCCGTCCGGCACCGACTATGAGGGATCCGCCGTTGAGCATTAGATCCTCTAGGGTTACGTCACCCGATGAGATATCGATCGGACCGGTTCCAGCCGGTATGACGACACTAGTACCCGATGCCGGCGGAAATCCGGTCGTCCAATTTGCACCGGCAAACCAATCGGTGCTCATAGCGAACGGCGCAAGCCCTCCCCATTGCTGTAGATAAATACGTGTAAAATACAGAGCAAGGCGACCGCCCACAGACGTGAACGAGCCGCCGATATACATATCATTGCCGACACGTTTGCTGGCATTCGTTTTGAGAAGCAACGCACGGGTGTCGGCATTACCCGTTACGAAACTCCAGTGACTGGTACTGAAATCATAGTTTGCGAGTCCGCTAAATCCGATTATCGAAAAATCGGCGGTGCCCTGAAAAGTCCCTCGCAGCATCATCCGGTCGCCATCGATCGCCATTACTTCTACAAACGAATCCAGCCCGATATTTGCCGGTAGTATCCAGGTTGCGGTCGACGTATTGTAAAATATGAGATTACGCATATTTTGGTTCGACCCGTCTGCGTTTCCAAAGAAATATCCACCGACTATCAGATCACTGCCGTGTAAACCGAGGGTCATTACGACGCCGCCCGAAAACCCGTCGTTGGCGAGCGGCGACCATGTATTTGCCGTCAAATCGTATCGGGCGATCAAATTTAGTCTCTGGACAAAATCGCGAGTATTTTGAAACAGCCCCCCAAGGTACAAACTGTTTCCAACAACCTTCATTGCGTACACGCCGTTGTCCAAGCCGTTTCTGGGCATAGCTGACCATGTGTTGGTCGACAGATCGTATCGAGCGATCCGATTTAACGCTGGCCCACCCTGAGCGGGAAACGTAAAGTCCCCGCCAACGTACAAATTATTGCCTGAGACAGCGAGAGCCCGAACCCTGCCGTTGAGACCGCCCTGTGCGAGAGGCGACCATCGCCGTGTCACGGGATCAAACCGGGCGATCTTATTTAATCCTAAAGTGCCATCAAACGATTGAGTGAAGTCGCCGCCAACGTACATCATGCCGCCCGGCCCCGACTCGATCGCTCTGACCTCACCATTAAGGCCGATGCCGCCGTTGAATGGTATATAGCCTATCGGCCCCGTTCCTAGATTTTCGGCAAATGGCGTGGCTGGTGGACTGTACCGCGCGAATCCATTCAGATTCCCTGCCGTGCAGGGTGTGAGAGCTTCGCAATCGAAAGTCCATCGGAAATTTCCCACCATATACAGATCGCTCGCGGTCGCAGCCATAGCTTCCACACTCGACGACGACGGCCCAGCGAGTCCGTTACCGTCAAGTGCAAACCACTGGTTGTTGTGCATCCGGCCCACTTTGTTGATCACGGTGGTACCGCTCGAAGAGGAAGTAAAGCTTCCACCGACGTATACATCGTTCGCGAGCACCGCAATGGAGGTGACGATATCATTGACGCCATCTTCGGGAAAAGGAAACCAACCGACAGAATCAAAAAAGGCCACGTTACTGAGAAAAATCTGTTCATCGCCAGTACCTTGAAACGAGCCTCCTACGTACAAACCCGCAGTGTTTGCAGCTATAGTATTGACCTGCCCATCGAGGCCCCCGCCCGGAAGTTGTTCAAATGAATCTGTCGCCGGTCTGTAGCGGGCAATGTGTCCAAGGCTTTGTCCTCCGAGAACATCGCCTGTAAAGGCTCCACCAACGAAGACGTCACCTGCAAAAGCGGCAACCGAGTACACGAACCCGTTTAAACCGTGGTCCACCATAGCCCATGCTCCTGTGTCTGTATGATATCGAACAATTCTCGGGCACTGGGCTAGGCTGAGATCGAAAGTGCTTGTCATTTCGCCGCCAACGTATAGATCGTTGCCATTCATAATCATAGCGTTCACCGTCCCGTTAACTCCTTGGCCGGGGAGGACTGACCATTGCTTGTCGATCAGATCGTAACGGGCGATATTATTTAGTCCTGTTATGCCGTCCGAAGTCCGCGAAAATTCGCCGCCCACGTACAAATATCTACCCAAAAACGCGATAGCATTGACGCTATAGTCTGCGGTATTCGATTTCAGCCCTCCTCCCGCCAGTGAAGCCCATTCGTTGGAAACAGGGTCGAAAACCGCTATATTGTCGGCAGAGACATTGTTGATCGAACTAAACCTTCCTCCGACATAAACTTTTCCGGTCAATGGGTCGGTGGCGACAACTTTCAAAGTGTTTATTCCATTCAGCGTTGAGAGTCCCGGGCTGAAAAACTGCGGATCGGCTGATCCCTCGGACGACGGCAGCGTCGTGCACCCGCTAAATAGAAATGTCAGAAGGGCGATGAGGGCCGGCAACGCTAACCGTGCGGTTGAACTATATCTCTCGCATGTTGGTAATTGATGAATATTTTCGTGTGACATTGTTCTTTCCTCGTGTTGCTCAAAACCCTGTTTTTTGCCGATTCGATGGCAGTGGCGCATCGATGACGCATTCGTGGACAGCTTTAAAGATTCCGATGCTCAACACCTTTCGACGCTGAGCACCGAAACAAACGAAGGCCGCACTGGTGATGACGGCCTTCGCAACCTGATCTGTTTTTGTTACTTGCAGACCGCGAAACATTTAGCACGGCGCAGCAGAGCGGGCCGGCCACATTCTTTCTGGCAGGTCTTCGCTGTCGATGGCTTTTACCGATTGATACGCCGTTCGTGGGGCGTGTAAGGCCGTGAGCGGAATAAGGGGCAATCACCAGTAGTTTTGTGACGACGGCCGCTTTCGCGGTCACCAGTTCATCGTTCATAACCCTTGCGCCTTGGATAATTTGGTTTTCAAATTATGTTCAGGGTGTGAGGTTAACTTGACCAGTTCTCAAAAATCCTCAAAACTAGTCTCAAAATTTCTCAACATTTTTCTCAGGTCGGTATGCAGGAGATCTACAGGCCGCTCACATATGAGTTTGGGGACTTTCGGCTTGACGCCAGGAGTCTCAGGCTCTTTAGACGCGATTCGGGCGAACCGGTCGCTCTCACTCCGCGTGCCGTCCTGCTGCTTGTCACACTCGTTTGCAGCAAGGGCAGGCTTTTGACCAAGGAGGAATTGCTGGACCGCGTTTGGGCAGGTTCGGTGGTCGAAGAAGGCAATCTTTCACAAACCATCTTTGTATTGCGAAAGGCTCTCGGCGAGGGGAAAAAGGACCCGAAGTACATCCGGACGGTACCGGGCCGCGGTTACCAGTTCATCGGTGAGGTCGCCGAGGCTGGAAACGCCAGAACGCTGGATATCAATAAATATGAGCGATTCTCGGCCTCGCCAAAGGTCAGTACGGCGGCGTATGAGTCCTACGTTCAAGCCCGCTCGTTCTGGAACAAACGTACCGAGGCCGGGCTGAAACAGGCTGTAACCCATTTCGAGGAAGCGATCAGGCAGGACCCGAGTTTCGCGTTTGCGTATTCCGGGCTCGCCGACAGTCATCGGATGCTTGCCGACTATTACTCAGCTGCATTGCCCGAACCGCAAGACCACGATCTGCCTGATATCGAACGCGTAAACGCGGAGCTTTCGGTCGCCCACACGACCCTCGGATACGCTAAGGCATTTCACGATTGGGACTGGACCGGCGCTGAGAGCGAGTTCCTGAAAGCGATCGAATTGGACCCGTCGTCCGCCACCGCACATCAATGGTACGCTGATCTCCTCAACGTATTGGGCCGGTTCAACGAGGCCAGAAAGCACTTTTCCAAAGCGATATCGCTGGCACCGGGTTCAGCAATTGCCGCGACCGGACTCGCGGGTTACTTTTACACCCAGCGAGACTCACGGTCGCTGATCAGTCAGGCGAAAAGGATCATTGAGATCGATCCGGATTTCGGCTACGGGCATTTCTATTTGGGCTTTGGGCTTGAATTTGGCGGGATGGAGGCCGAGTCTGTCGACGCACTGGCGATCGCGGCGACAAAGTTTGGCGAACCGGAGGAGATCGGCGAGGAACTGCGGGCTGCGTACCGACAGAATGGCATGAACGGCGTATGGCACAAAAGGCTCGAGCAATATGAAACACGACCGCATCTCAAGAATTATCCGCGTTATCTGAAATCACTAGTCCCGGTCAGGCTCGGCGACAGGGAAACCAGCATCGCTTGGCTGGAACAGGCGTTCGAACAGCGTGATCGCGGGATAATCTACGCCAAATACGAACCGCTCCTCGAACCGCTTCGGGGTGACCGGCGGTTCAAGGAGCTGATTAAACGAATCGGCCTTGGTTGACGAGTCTATTTAGCCGTTATCGTTCCGTCGTCCGCTATCTTAGGTGCGTTCGGTCCGAAATCGGCGACCGAGAGGTTTCGAACGGTGCGGATCGATGTGCCGTTCTTGTCGAGGGTCGGGATGCCTTTTCCTTCAAGGGTCGCGGCGTTGATCTTTCCGCCCAGAAACTTGCCGTCAGCATCGATCTTGACCTCAAGCACCATTGTCAAAGCGGTTTCCGCAGCCAGCCGGAACCAGCCATAGGTCGCAAAATTGCCCAACGAATAGGCGATCAGACGGTCCTTATAGATCTCCATGCCGCGCATGACATGCGGGCCGTGCCCGAGTACAAGGTCGGCGCCGGCATCGATGACCGTGTGTGCAAACGCAGGAAGGTTGCCGCGATGATTTTCGCCCAAGAATATCTCGTTGCTGTTTGGTACGCGCTGTCGGTCGGTGCCCTCAGCTCCGCCGTGAAATGACACAATTACCAGGTTCGCTTTCTTTTTGGCCTCGAGCACGAGTTGGCGTGCACCGGCGAGATCGTTGACATTCGGCATACCGTTGTTGTGGCCGAAGGCAATGAAGCCAACCTTTTTGCCCTTGACGTCCAGGTAAGCGATGGTCGCCGGCGGCTCGAGGCTGCCGGCGTATTTGATCCCTTGTTCATCCAGAACCTTTTGCGTGCTGACGCGGCCGGCGAGCCCAAAATCGCCGGCGTGATTATTTGCCACGCTCATCAAGTCAAATCCGGCTTCTTTGAGATATTTTCCGTAACGCGTCGGCGTTCTGAATGCGAAACACTGCGTCGAACCGGGCCGACATTTAGCCGAGGTGCCGCCGTCCACGATCGGGCCCTCCAGATTACCAAAGGCGATATCCGCAGCCGAGAGTATCGGGGTAACATCTTTCAACAGATCCGCTCCATCGTTTGGCGGCATTCGGCTTTCGTTCGGAAACGGCGACGCCATCATGATGTCTCCGACCGCGGCGACCGTGATCGGTTCTTTGTTGACCGGCGGGGTCGGTTCCGGTGCCGCGGCATTTGTTTTGGGCGGTTCCTCGCTGCTGACGGTCTTCGGCTGGCAAGCCAATGTCACCAATATCGCGAGCGATGACGCGAGTGCCACCGTGATCAGTTTTGAAAGATTCATATTCAACATTCTCAAGTTTCGGGCTATTTCTATACCACGCTTTTGATAGTTCAGACGGCCGCCGATGATTCGCCGACCGTTGTGCCAAGCGTTTCATCGACCAACTTTGCCTGTTCGAGATTGTGGATCGCGTACGAACCGGTCGCAGGCGATGCCGAAGCGGCCCGGCCAACGTATTGGAGTGTAACGCCATCGGGAAGGATGTCCCGCAAACGCGGTTCGACGAATGTCCATCCGCCCATATTCCGTGGCTCTTCCTGTGTCCAGACGATCTCGCTTGCATTCGGGTACGCCGCTATGACATCGGCAAGCATCGACGTCGGGAACGGATAGAACTGTTCCAGCCGAATTATCGCGACATCCGAATTGCCCGCGGCCGAGCGTGCGGCATCAAGGTCATAAAAGACCTTGCCGCTGCAGATCGACAACCGCTTGACCTTTGACTTATCGGTGACCACGGTGTCATCGATGACCGGCCGGAAACCGCCGCTTTCAAGCTCAGACATCTCTGAGGTCGCAGCCGGCAGCCGCAAAAGGCTCTTTGGCGTCATAACAACCAGCGGCCTGGCGATCTCCTGCTTGACCTGCCGCCGCAGCAGATGGAAGTACTGAGCCGGTGTCGAAGGATAACAGACCTGCATATTGTTTTCGGCACATAATTGCAGATAGCGTTCGAGACGGGCGGACGAGTGCTCGGGGCCCTGGCCTTCGTAACCGTGCGGCAGGAGCATCACGAGCCTCGACCGCTGCTGCCATTTGTCCTCCGAGGAAGAGATATACTGGTCGATCATTATCTGAGCGCCGTTCGAAAAATCGCCGAACTGGGCCTCCCAAGCGACAAGCTCATTTTGTGAAACGACTGAATAGCCGTACTCAAAGCCAAGAACTCCGTACTCCGAAAGCGAGCTGTCGAATATGTAAGCACGAGCATGCGGATTGGTACCGCTCCGGAGTTCGTTCAGCGGAGCCCAGCGTTCGCCCGTCATCGTGTCGTACATATTGGCGTGCCGCTGCGAGAACGTGCCGCGTCCCGAATCCTGTCCGCTGAAACGAACTGAAGAACCTTCAAGGACAAGTGAACCGATCGCCATAAGTTCGCCAAAGGCCCAATCCATCGGCACTTCGCCCTCGCCCATCTTTGAGCGTCGAGCAAGCTGGCCGACCATTTTCGGGTTTACGCTGAACCCTTCAGGAACCAACGAGATCTTTTCGGAAACGGCCTTCAGCACCGAGGCTGAAACGCCGGTCTCTAGAATGTTCGAGCCATCATCTTCGGCAGGCGGAGCGGCGAGAGCGGCCTTGGCCGGCTTTTCTGCGGCAATGTTCTTAGCACGAGCGAGAATGCCCTCATACTTTTCGACCACCTTACCGGTCATCGACGCGAGATCGTCCTCAGTAATAACTCCCTCGCGGATCAACTGCTGGGCATACATATGCCGGGTGCCGGGATGAGCCTTGACCCGGGCATACATCACGGGCTGTGTATAGCTCGGTTCGTCGCCTTCGTTATGCCCGAGCCGCCTGAATCCGATGAGGTCGAGCACGACGTCAAGATTGAACTCGCGTCTGTAGTCAAGCGCGATCTGAATGACGCGAAACGCAGCTTCCGGATCGTCGGCATTGATGTGAAATACCGGTGTTTGCGTGACATGGGCGGCATCGGTCGAATAGACCGAACTGCGGCTAAGCCCGGGCGATGTCGTAAAACCGATCTGATTATTGATGACAAGATGGATCGTGCCGCCCGTCCGATAGCCCGGCAACCCGGCGAGTTGGAGCGTTTCCATTACTACGCCCTGTCCGGCAAATGCGGCGTCACCATGAAGCAGAAGCGGCAGCACCTGATCGTAAACTTCTTCACGCGGGCGGTTCTCGCCCTCGCGAAGTGCATCCTGACGTGCCCGTGCCATTCCTTCGACGACCGGATTTACGGTCTCGAGGTGACTCGGGTTACACGACAGTCGGATCTGGAGGTCGCGGCCGGCTTTGGTCTTTCTGAGCCCGACGGCGCCCTGATGATATTTAACATCGCCCTCATCGGCAGGGAAATTAGGATGTGACGTGCCTTCAAATACAGTGAAGATGCGTTCCGCCATATCACCCTTTTCGGGGTCGCCGACGATGTTGGCGAGGACATTGAGGCGGCCGCGGTGGGCCATTCCCATATATATCTCGTCGACGCCGCGGGCCGACGCACCCTCGATCAACTGATCGAGCATCGGAATGACGGTTTCGCAGCCCTCGAGAGAAAAGCGCTTTTGTCCAAGGTACTTTTTATGAAGAAACTGCTCGAACTGCTCTGCCTCGATCAATTTCTGCAGCAGTTCCTTTTTGATCTCGGGCGTCAGCGGTTTGGTATCGACGAACTGTTCGCGAACCTGTCGCCGGATCCATTCTTTTTGCTCGTCGCTCCTCAAATGCCGGTATTCGACGCCGACCTTGCCGCAATACGCACGTCGGAGGATATCCAGAATGCGGCGAAGCGTCGCGGTCTGCTCACCGTGGAGGCCGCCGGTGATGAATTCGCGGTCGAGGTCCCAGATCGTCAATCCGAAATTTTCGAGGTCGAGTTCGGGCGTGTAGTGAGTCGTCATGTTGAGCGGATCGATATCCGCCAACATATGTCCGCGAACGCGATAAGCGTTGATCAACTGCAATACATTCGCTTGCTTTTCGACCCGAGCCTGTTCGCCGCCAAACAGAGAAGGGTTATAATCGTCAGCCCAACGCAGTGGCGGGTAATGGATCTCGAGATCGGCGAAGATCTCCTCATAAAACCCGTGCTGGCCTTTTAGAAGCTCATTGATCCGGGCAAGAAACAGGCCGCTCTCTGCTCCCTGTATCACACGGTGATCGTACGTGTTGGTTATAGTGACGATCTTGCTGATGCCGAGAGCCGAGATCGTGCCGGCCGTCATTGCCTGATATTCGGGCGGATATTCGATGGCTCCGGTCGCGATGATCGCGCTCTGACCAGACATCAAACGCGGATTTGAAGCGGCGGTGCCGATCGTGCCGGGATTTGTCAGCGAGATGGTCGTGCCTTGAAAATCAGCTATCTCAAGCTTGCCGTCGCGGGCCTTTTTGACCTGTTCGTTGTAGGCCGCGAAAAAGCCGGCAAATGTCATCTTGTCAGCGGCCTTGATATTCGGCACCAACAGATTTCGCGAACCGTCCTTTTTCTCAATATCGATAGCGATCCCGAGGTTGACGTCCTGATGTTCGAGCCGCGACGGCACACCGTCAACGATGCCGAATCCAACGTTCATATTGGGGTACGACTTGATCGCCGAGACGATCGCCCAAGCAATTAAGTGGGTGAACGAGACCTTGCCATGCAGGCCGTTAGCCAGATGATCGTTGATGATCCGTCGGTTTTCTTCAAGCACCTTGACCGGGATCGTCCGAAAACTCGTGGCAGTCGGGACCGTGAGGCTCGTCTCCATGTTTTCGACGATCTTTTTGGCCGGTCCGGTTATTGGGCGGGGCGAAACGTCGCCCGAAATGGGCACGACGACCGGCGGTTTCGGCGCTGCCGAAACGGCGGGCGACGAGACGACCGCAGCAGTTGCCGCCGGAGTCGCTGATGCAGCGTCTCCCGGCGTCTTGCCGCTCAACAGATCGCCAAAATACTCCTGCCAAGCGTCGTCAACCAGCTTCGGATCGCTGCGATAGCGTGCCAAAAGCCCTTCGACATAGGTCGCGTTCGAACCAAAATTTTCTTGTATAAATGCGGATAGATCTTTATTTTCGCTCACGGTTTTATAGGATTCCTCTGCCAAAATTGCTCAATCTTTGATTTTATCGCAATCCAGGCAAAAAACGTAGTTTCTCTTAGTTTCGGAGGGCGGCAGGTATCGGATTCGGAATCAGTAGTGAGATCTTGATCGGCACGACACGCTTAAAACTCATTCCAAATTTTCGAAAGCGGCCGAACGCGAATACAGTGCCGGTCACATTCCAGTTTTCTTTTGATGAGACGTATTCACTGTAGGCGGCCTTCGCGAGGTCTAGGGTGCCGATCTTGACCCGGATCGGTGAGGGAAGCCTGACAGCCTCATTTTTATTAAATGAAAACGAATGGCGGTACTCTTCGGCGGCGACGCTGATGCCGTTGACACGGAGATCATCGAACGTGAGAAAGTCGATCGACCCGCTTTGATCAATGGCCGTAAATGAGCCGCCGACGTCGAGTGTGACACCGCTGAACCCGATATCGACCAAGGTCGGCGATCCGACCGAAACAGCTCCTTCGACACCGGCAGATCGTGCTGAACTGCCGCCGCTATCGACATCGATCTTCGCGTTATGAACCTTGTACCCGCGGATCTTTTTCGGGAGTTCCTGCGCCGGGGCGGCGATCATAAGCACGCAAACAGCGACAACTGCCGCGATAGCCGAGGATAATGGGGACGGCGTCATTTTGCAGACGAACGCGATCGGGAACGTGTCGGTTTGGTCTTGGAACTTTCCACAACGCTATCATTATCAGGTGAGGTTCCGTTCGCAGCGTTGTCGAGATCCTGTTTGATGGCGTCGAGAATACCGTTTATGAACTGTGTCGCTTCGTAGGTGGAAAATCTTCGGGCGATCTCGAGTGCTTCGTTGATAACGACCGTGTGCGGCGTGTCGGCGTATAAAAATTCGTAGACGGCCAATCGCAGAACGTTTCGGTCGACGATTGCCATTCGTTCGATGCGCCAGTGCTCGGCTCGTGTCTTAATGCGGCTGTCGATGGTATCAACATTAGCGATGGTTCCCAGCGCCAGATCGTCGGCAAACGTCCTTGCCGGGGTAACCGCAACCAGCATTTCTTCGATCGCCGGCAGGGTCTTGGTCAAAAGGTCGTTGAGTGCCGTTTCAACACGTGCCGACAGATCCTTGAGTTCGCGGTGCTCCTCTTTGAAGAAGTCGCTCTTGTCCAACGATTCGAGATGCCGAAAGTCGCCGACGAGCCTCTCAAAGTAAGTCTTGATCTCATTGATCACGACCTTGACGTCCTCCGGATCCGGAGCGTCGTTGTTCGCGATCGACTCGCGAAGTTTGCCAAAGGTCCTTCGCAGAAGGCCGTTAAGGTTGTCGAGGTGCTTGAGCTTAGTCGCTCTCGAGCTTTCGCGGTCGAGGCTGTCCGCGCGTTTGAGCAGGGCCTTGATCTGGTCGAAGTACTTTCCAAGGTCATCTGCTCCGGTGGTGACCCGGCGGAGCAGATCATTTGCGCCCTTGTGAAATTGCTCCAATCCAAGTTCAGCCCAATAGTCGCCGGAAGTAAAACGCTCCTGCCGGACAAGGTCATACGCAAAAAGCATATGCAGGGCACATTCGCGGGCCTTGTGTCGGGTTCCCGAACTTTTTTCAATCTTTTCAAACGACATTCGGGATCACCTTGTCTTCGGCGGCGAACATCTGTTCGCGGCCGGCAAATTCGTGGCACAACGACGCCATCTCGATCGCCGAGAGGGCAGCCTCGTAACCTTTATTATCTTCTTTTTCGCCCGAACGAGCGATCGCCTGTTCGGTTGTGTCGGCTGTAATGACTCCAAAAAGGATTGGGATGCCTGTATCCAGTCCGGCCTTCATAGCGCCGGCAGCGGCCTGTCCGGCCACATAGTCAAAGTGGGGCGTGTCGCCGCGGATCACCACGCCGAGGGCGATCACGGCGTCAAATTCGCCGGTTTCAGCGGCCATTTGGCATGCAAGCGGCAGTTCAAAGGCTCCGGGCACCCAAAAGGTTTCGACATCGCCAGCGTCGGCGCCCGCGCCGTCGAGGGCCTCGGCCGCACCGGCTGCGAGCCTGGATGTGAGTTCGTGATTCCAGCGGCTGACGACGATCGCAAAGCGGCGGCCGGCGGCTGAGATTGGTGCTCGATTAAGTTCCGTTTTCAAAATTTCTGATCCAAACGCGGCAATTCCGCTCCCTAGAGTATAAAGAACGCCAAACCAGTTTGCCAATATAGGACGCCGAGTTTTGCTTTTGCGGATGATTCACCGAATAATAGCCGATGAAAATGTCGCGGCACATCATAGAAACCGAAGAAACGCTGATCATCGAAACGCCCGAGCGTGTGCCGCTGGAGTTTGCTCTGGCCTCGATAGGCAACCGGTTTCTGGCGGTTGCGATCGACCATTTTATTCAATATTTATCAATACTCATTATTGCCTGGCTCCTGCTCGCTCTGGCCGGAATGAGTGCAAGCGAGGTCGTCGACGCTCCCGACAAACTCTTCGGCGAGATGCCAAAATGGACGGTCGCCGTAACGATCCTCGCTCTCTTTCTTATATTTGCGGGCTATTTTATCTTCTTTGAGTGGCTGTGGAACGGCCAGACGCCCGGGAAAAAGCTGCTGAAACTCCGGGTTATCCGCGAGGACGGCCGCCCCATCACGTTATGGGAAGCGATCGCCCGCAATCTCTTGCGGATCGGCGACGCGGTTCCGGGATTCATCGTGCCCGTCTATTCGATCGGACTCATTACGATATTTCTGAGCAATCGCGATCAGCGATTGGGCGATATTTTTGCCGGTACCGTGGTTATTCGCGAACGGGCCGGCGAGGCTCCAACATTTGCCGAAACGTTTTCAAATCCGGTCAGCGACACCGCGTTTAGCCGTGTGCAAAAACGCATCGAATTTCAGGCCGATCTGGAAAAGGTGACGGAGGGCGAAATCGAGGTCGTTGAAAGTTTTCTTCGCCGGCGGTGGGACCTTTCCGATAAACAGCGCATTTGGATGGCATGGCGGATCGCCTTGCCGCTGATGTATAAGCTCAAACCCAACTACGACATGGCCGATTTTACTTACGAGGGCTTTTTAGAAGAACTGCTCCACCGGCACCACGCCCGACGCAAATTTCTTAACTAGCGTTTTGGCGAAACGCTTGGCGTTTATGGTAATTTGACAGTTCGGCCTTGTGACTGACCTCTTGCCGCGAGTCGAGCGCTATCATCGTGAAACGAAACATTCTGATAACCGGCGGTGCCGGATTCATTGGGTCGCACCTTGTCGACCGGCTGCTCGCCGAGGGCGACTGGCGGATCACGGTCATTGACGACCTGAATGACTTTTACGCGCCGGAGATCAAGCGTGCCAATATCGCCGGGCACTTGCCACACCCGGATTACCGGTTGGTCGAGGCTGATATTCGTGACACCGAGGCACTGGCGGAGGTGTTTGCTAATGCCGAGTTTGACGTTATCGTGCACCTTGCGGCCCGTGCGGGTGTAAGGCCATCGCTTTCGCAGCCCCGGCTGTATTTTGAGACCAACGTCACCGGAACGCTGAATCTGCTCGAGTTGGCACGGATCCACCACGTCAAGCAGTTCGTATTTGCGTCGTCATCGAGTGTTTACGGCATCAATTGCAAAATGCCGTTTTCCGAGGACGACCGGATCTATCAACCCATCTCGCCATATGCGGCGACCAAGGCCGCGGGCGAATTGCTCTGTCATACATATTCCCATCTGCATGGGATCCGCACCATCGGATTACGGTTCTTTACGGTTTACGGTGCCCGTCAGCGTCCGGACCTGGCGATCCACAAATTTGCGAAGCTGATCAGCGAAGACAAACCGATCCAAATGTTCGGCGACGGGACGACCCGGCGTGATTACACCTACATTGATGACATTATGCAGGGCGTCCGAGCGTCGATCGATTATGATGCGTCGATGCACGAGGTTTTCAATCTCGGTGAATCGCAAACGATCGAACTGCGTGAATTGATCTCGCTGCTCGAACTGTCTCTCGGAAAACAGGCCATCGTCGACCACCAGCCGATGCAGCCGGGCGACGTCCCTTGCACCTTTGCTGACATCGCAAAGGCCCGCAAGTTGCTTAACTACGAACCAACGACAAAGATCGCCGACGGCATTCCAAAATTCGTCGACTGGTTTCTCCGATCGGCAAGTCGCGGCTCCTGATCAACGCCCTCTAAACGGATCCGCTTTCATTGAGGACTGTTCCGGTCGAACTGTGCCCGATTCCTTGCGGGGCACATCGATGCCGGCCTGCGAGAATGTGATCGATCGCTCCGGCCGGCCACCAACCTTAAAAACTTTTGACGAAATTCGAATTAATGCTTGACTTATGTTTAGAATTAGAATTATTCTAAACTCATAAGACGGCAGCATTAGTTTTGCAGCAATTGGCTTTGGGTGGCGGTCTGCCGACCGACAGTCAACGGCAGAGTTCAAAATACATATTCATAAGGAGCCTCGACGATGGAAAACGAAAACAACATTGAGCAGACGTCCGATTCAAGCAAATGCCCATTCACGGGCGGAGTGATCAAACATACATCCGGCACTCGGCGGACCAATCGCGATTGGTGGCCAAATGCTTTGGACCTTAAGGTGCTTCGGCAGAATTCGGAACTTGCCGACCCAATGGGTGAGGGGTTTGACTACACGTCGGAATTCAAGAGCCTTGATCTCGACGCAGTCATGGCGGATCTCAAGGCGCTGATGACTGATTCGCAGGATTGGTGGCCGGCCGACTACGGCCATTACGGCCCGTTTTTCATCCGCATGGCGTGGCACTCGGCCGGAACCTACCGCGTTTCGGATGGTCGCGGCGGTGCCGGCCAGGGCGAGCAACGATTTGCCCCGACCAACAGCTGGCCGGATAACGGCAATCTCGACAAGGCTCGCCGCCTGCTATGGCCGATCAAGCAAAAATACGGCCGCAAACTCTCTTGGGCGGATCTCTTTATCCTCGCGGGCAATGCGGCCCTTGAGTCGATGGGCTTTAAGACGTTCGGTTTTGGGGGCGGACGAGCTGATGTTTGGCAGCCGCAGGAAGATGTTTACTGGGGTGCCGAGGGCGAATGGCTCGCTACCAGCGACAAGCCGAACAGTCGCTACACCGGTGAGCGTGACCTCGAAAATCCACTTGCTGCGGTGCAGATGGGCTTGATCTACGTCAACCCGGAAGGCCCGGACGGCAATCCTGATCCGCTGCTTTCAGCCCGCGATATTCGCGAAACATTTGCCCGAATGGCGATGAATGACGAAGAGACCGTCGCTCTCACCGCCGGAGGACACACATTTGGCAAAGCTCACGGTGCAGGCGACGCGGCAAACGTGGGGCCCGAACCGGAAGCGGCACCGATCGAAGCCCAGGGATTCGGCTGGCTGAGTACCTATGGCTCGGGAAAAGGTGCCGACACGATAACGAGCGGCATCGAAGGAGCATGGACGCCGACGCCTATCCAATGGGACAACAGCTATTTTGACACTCTGTTCGGAAATGAATGGGAACTGACAAAAAGCCCCGCCGGTGCCCATCAGTGGCGGCCGGTCGGCGTCGAGCCGAACGTACCTGATGCCGCCGATCCTGACAAGAAGCATTTGCCGATGATGACGACCGCAGATATGGCGATGCGAATGGACCCGGCATATGAAAAGATCTCGCGCCGCTTTCATGAGAATCCGGCCGAATTCGCCGATGCCTTCGCTCGTGCATGGTTTAAGCTGACGCACCGTGACATGGGCCCGAAGTCGCGCTACCTCGGCAAATACGTTCCTTCCGAAGAACTCATCTGGCAGGATCCGGTTCCGGCAGGCACGCGTCTTGATGCGGGTGATGAGGCGGCCTTGAAGGAGAAGATACTTGGCTCCGGGCTCAGCGTTTCAGAACTCGTTTCGACGGCCTGGGCGTCTGCGTCGACCTTCAGGTGCTCAGACTATCGCGGCGGTGCCAATGGCGCCCGGGTTCGTCTGTCGCCGCAGAAATTTTGGGAGGTAAACAATCCGCAGCAACTCGATAAGGTGCTAAATGTTCTGGGCCGCATCCAGTCAGAGTTTAACGCCGAGGGGAAAAGCGTCTCGATCGCCGATCTCATCGTGCTCGGCGGTAACGCCGCGGTGGAAAAGGCGGCGAAAGATGCCGGATACGACATTTCTGTGCCGTTCACCTCGGGTCGTGGCGACGCTACTCAGGAACAGACCGAGGTCGATTCGTTCAAGTTCCTTGAACCGCAGGCCGATGGTTTCCGCAATTACAAGCGGGCCCATAACTCGACTCCGGCCGAGGAAATGCTGGTTGACAAAGCTCAATTACTCGGGCTGACGGCTCCGGAAATGACGGTGCTCGTCGGCGGGTTGCGTGTTCTGGGGACAAACTACGATGGGTCGAAGCATGGTGTCTTCACATCGCGCCCGGGCCAATTGACAATCGATTTCTTCGTCAACCTGCTTGATATGAGCACGAAATGGTCACCCGTTTCGCAGGATTTGTATGAGGGTACCGACCGTAAAAGCGGTGAGCCGAAATGGACGGGAACCCGCGTCGATCTGATATTCGGTTCGAACTCGGAACTGCGTGCCCTTGCTGAGGTTTATGCCTCCGCCGACGCGAAGGAGAAGTTCGTTAAGGACTTTGTCGCGGCGTGGAACAAGGTGATGAACGCCGATCGATTTGACGTTTAACGTGGTCGATCATAGTGAAAGAAAGGCGGCTCGAAATAGAGCCGCCTTTCTTTAAATTCGTTCCTTCATATCTGCATACGCTGATCGAATGAGAGTCTCAAGTCCTGCAACGTCGACGTCACGGTCAGGCGACAATTTAACGTGCCGCATATATTTGCCGGTTCCCTCGAGTAATCCGGCAGGATCGTCGATCTCCGTTCCCCGAAAAAAGCCGACATTTACATGAGAGCTAAATGCGTTTACGTAACCGAAAGCAACCTCGCCAACACAGGCCGTCGGGTGGTGGTCGTGAAGCAACTCGCGAACGTCATTGCCCTGTGATCTCATGACATCAAACCACTTTCGTGCGATCGAACCCAGTTTTCCCGGACGTGCGTCGAACCATTCCTCAACCGCCGGGTTGATCCGACTGGCATTTGGAAAAATAAACAGGCTATTGTTCATTATTTGCCAGTGCTCACCTCAGCGGCGAGGCGTTCGAGGTTTTGGTTGTTGGCGGTCATTAGAAAATCGCGCATTTTCGTCGCAAACGTCTCATTTTCGAAGTCCTGCTCCCAAGTCACCGTCGTTTTGCCGATATTCTCTGAAATTGTGATCGTCAGCGTGTATTTGGGTAAAACTATGTGCTCAATGACGACCTTCTGGTTTGCTGCGATCTCGCGGAAGACGCACTCGTTCGGGTAATCTTTGCCGTCCGGCCCGTGCATCGTATAGACCCAGCGTCCGCCGGTCATAAATTCGCACAATTCGAAAGTATTGCTAAATCCCGCCGGCCCCCACCAACGGGCAAACGATTCAGCGTCAGTAAACGCCGAAAACACTTTTGCTGCTGTCGCGCCGATCTCACGCGAAGTGGTCAAAATAGTCATGATCAGTTCTGAGCCTCAAATCCAAATCGTATCGCCGATTCCAGGACATTGACGTTGATATCAGAGAGTTTTTTGAAACGGATGCAATAGCCGGTCACGCTCGCCTTTCCCAGCTGTTTGCCGAATGTCTCGGCGAGGTATTTTTTGTCCTCGATGCCCATGATGTAAACCGAAATACCAGTTGAATTTGCACTTAGGCCGACCCGATAGAATTCTTTGGTTGATCCGTCGGCGTACTTAATAGAGTAGGAACCATATCCGATATTCGGATTGGAAACGACCTTACCTTCGCCATTCTTGCCATCCAGGAACCACAGCTTTGCCGAGGGGTTCATTCGCAGAATGATATCGTGTAATTGCAGCAGGTCGGAGCGTTTTGGCTCTTTGTGGCCCGAAATGTGCTCTTCTATCTGTTTCCGTATATCCATATAAACAAAATTGAAGTTTGCGAAACTCGCTTTCGCTCAGCGAATGATCTACGGTTTCGGGGGCTTCGCACTGAGAAAGTCGTTCACCATCGGGACGATCATTGACATGCGGTTCATAAGCGTGACATGGGTTGTATCAGGTATGATCGCCAGCCTCGATTCCGGGCGAGGCTGCATGTCGCCGTGGATATTGCCGCCGCCTTTTAGAGCGAACATCTCCGCGATGTGTTCGAACCTGACACCGTCGGCGTCGCCGTTGATAAAGAAAAACGGCGCATCGGTGGCCTTGAGTTTGTCGGCCCCAAAGTCGTACGGTTTCGACGCCATCGCGACAACGTGCTCGACAAAATCAGGAAATTTGTCAGGCGTCGGGCTCAGGCGTTTGTATTCGGTCTCCATCGGAGTGCCCTTGAACACCTCCCATGTGAGGTTCTGCAACGCGTCGGTCCCTTGCTTGACCCATCCGTCACGCCTCATGGGAGCTGAGATGATCACGACCTTACGAACTTTATCGGGATGGCGGATCGTGCACTGGAACGCAACACCACCGCCGAGGCTGTAACCCAATACATCCGCCCGGCGGATCTTGAGATATTCGAGCAATCCTGCAACATCGTCCGCGAGGTTTTCAGCAGTTAAATCGCGTTTGATGTCGCCCGTCCGCCCGTGGCCCTGCATTTCGACGGCGATCACCTTTCGCGTTTTGGCGAGTTCTTTTACCCACTTTTCCCAGTCGCCGGATATCGCCATAAAGGCACCGTGCAGCATCACGAGCGGCTCGCCCGTGCCGTGTACCTCGTAGTACATTTTCAAACCGTTGACCGGAGCATAGCCCGTCACCGGCTTCTGCTGGCCGGCCGCGAAGCCTGACAAGAACATCAACGCGAGCATCGATAACAAAAGGGCTTTTGTCTTCATAATTCAAAAATTCAGGCCGTCCGTATACGCTAATCCCGGGGTTCCGGCTCCTATCGCTTCGATAGCTCGGCGAGCAATGATCGCAGATTATCGAGCTGTGCCGCAGTGCCTTCCTTAAAGCCGAACTCTATCATGCGCTCGAGGCGTTCGAGCGACTCGTTATAGATCGACGCTCGGACCGTGGTCTTGCCGTCCTGCTCGCTGAAATTCAGGTCCCAGTCCGAGCCGGGAAGTTCGAGGTTCTCATTTTCGTCGGCGAATGCGTTAAAGAGCGAGAAATGTGATTTCGGCGTAATGGATTTGTACTGCTGCAGTACCCAACGCTCCGCCCCCTCGGGGCTGACCATCGCGTAAAACCTCTTTCCGCCCACGCGGAAATCCATGACCGTCGTCCGAGACGAGTACGGTTTCGGCGCCCACCATTGGTCGAGAAGCTCAGGTTTTGTGTAAGCGTCCCAAACGAGATCGCGTTCGGCGTCGAACTCGGCCGTGATCGTAACTGTCTTTGTTTCTTTGTTGACTACAAATTCCATAAATACTCCCCAAATTATCTCAGCGTCCTTTGCGGTCTCTGCGTCGAATAGCTTGTCAGAAATCTTTAGCGCAGAGTGCGCTGAGACCGCGAAAGATCAAATCTACGATATTTCCCTTTTTATCACCGCCAATACTTCGTCAAGCCGCTGGTAGTTCATCTCCATGCCTTCTGTCATTCCGGTTGCGAGGGCCTCGTCGCGGTCGGCCTTCGAAGCATACTTGATCAAGGTGGCCACGTTCGTCATCCCGTCGGCTTCTTCAAAAGTTACGGTGATGATCGATGGTTCACCGCCCATGGAAACGCCCAGGTCTCCCGCGTCGAAGATCTGGGTATGCACGATCTTCGCGTGCGGAACGACTTCCAAAACCTCGCCGGTGAATCCGAATTCCTGGCCGTTCTCCTCATTTCGCCAGCGCCAGCGATACTGGCCGCCAACACTCATATCCATCTCGCAGACAGGCATCGACCAACCAGGGAAGCCGCCGCACCAACGACGCATAAGTTCCGGTTCCATGTAGGCACGCCACACCAGTTTGGCGGGAGCATCGAAGCTCCGTTTGACGAGCACCTCGGTATCTGACGGCAGGCTTGCTTCGGCAGGTTTCATTTCGTTCGCTCCTTTTTGTCTAGTTGTTTTAACTCCGAAAGCAACGTATCGAGCTGCTCGAACCGCGTTTCCCAGATCTTTCGGTATTGCTCCAGCCATTCGTCGATCTCTTTCATTTTGTCGATCTCCAGTCGGTAGAAGATCTCGCGGCCCTTTTGCTCCTGCGTCACAAGTTCGCATTCGGTAAGGATGCGAAGGTGTTTCGAAACCGCCTGCCGCGAAGTATCAAAATGCTCGGCGATCGCATTTGGCGTCATCGCCTGTACCGCGACCAGGGCAATGATCGCCCGCCGCGTCGGATCTGCAATGGCCTGGAAAACGTCTCGTTTCATATCGACGGGCGCAAGTATGCAACCATTCAGTTGCGGATGTCAAGTGCAACTGAATGGTTGCGGGAAATTATTTTAGGAAGGTTAACTTTTTGGCACTCAGATGGAGCGTACGCGCCGCGCATTCCGCACGGCAGACTTCCATATCGCGTATATTTCCGGGGTCTTATCCTTCGCCTAGCACCCGTATCCGTTCCATCCGTTCGAGCACGCGCCGTTGGCAACATATGCCTCACCGGTGCTGTAGTCGTTGCGGAGGTTACCGGCGCGGCTGACGTCGGACTTGAGGTGATTCGCGAGCGAGTCCGGCAGGTTCGAGCCGTGTACCTCGATGAACTTGTAATAGATGTCGACCATTTGGCGTTGAAGATTGGTTATACGCTGCCGTGTGCCCCGGTATGTAAACGACATCGACCCGCCGCTCTGCACCTTGCCGGCTGCGCTGATGATCTGTTCGCCGAGCCGTTCGATCTGCGGGTGGACGCGTTCATAGGCGGCGATTGCGGCCCGTTCTTTTGCAGGATCGCCGCCGCCGCGCCGCCGGGACACGGAACCGCCTTCAGAAGATGTCCCGCTTAGTTTCATTCTTTCAAGGTCTTTTTTCCAAGCATCGTCCTGGGCTTTCCAGTATGCGATGTTTTTCAGCGATTCTTCGGCGGTCGAGCCCGCACCATCGACGGTGTTCGGATCGTTTTTGAGATCTGCTTTTATCTGCCTGGACCGCTCAGCGAATTGTTTTGCAAGGCCGAGGTCGTATATGGTCGAGGACTGCACCTGGTAGATCCCGGAGATGTACAGGGCGACTCGAGCGGCGCACTCGGCTCCGTTCTTGCCGTCGTAATTGGCCAACTCGCCCTTGAGATAATCTGATTTAAAGGAATCAGACTTCTTGTTGCTTTCAACATATGACCCGTTCGCGTCTGAATCTATATGGCTATATTTGAAAAAGCCGACACAAACATTCTTCGGGTTTTTCGCGTGAAGATCGTACCAGTAGTCCCGAACTGCTTTTCTTTCAGCATCGTATTCAGGAACCTTCTTTATCGCGAGCTTACCGTCAGGCGTCCAAGTGGTGCGATCGTTGGCTTTCTCGATCATCTCCAAAAGATTGGTCCACGCCTTTTCAAGCTTTTCGTACGCGGCATAGTCCCACGGATCTTCCTCCACGGCGAGGCGGAGAAGTTCGACCCATTCACGTTGTTTCGTAATTCTAAGTGCGAAAAGTTCGCGATACGCTGCGGCCGCTTTTGGGTATGTGTCTTTAGCGTCCTTGGCCGCGTTAAAATAGTCATCTTGAGCCCATGTGCTGTTAGGGACGATCTTGTAGGCCGCTTCAAACTCAGCGAACGCACCGATTAGGTCCTTATTCAAGCGTTTTACGTAGCCGAGTGCCATCCGCGTGAGATAGTTGTTCGGGTCGATCTGGAATGCTTTTTGAGCATCGGCCGCCGATCCTGCTTTGTCACTGCGGGCAAACTTGACCAGCGAACGGATGGCAAGTGCGGTCGCGTTTGAAGGATCTGCGCGCAGAGCAGCCTCAGTATCGCTGGCCGTATTCTGCAGCAGCGAACGTTCACCGCCGACGTAAAGCAATAGCTGGGCATATGCCCTGTCGGAATAGACCGGCAGATCTTTGTTCGCGGAAAGTGCTTCGTTCAGATCGAGGAGAGCCAGCTTATACCTGCCGAACTCATTGAACAATCGGCCGCGCATCGCACGGGCGGTCGCATTCTCGGGGTTGATCTCGATCGCGTAGGAAAAAGCATCGAGCGCGTCACTCTTTTGGCCCAGCTTACCGTTGTAAAGCGTAATTGCCCGGTTAAACGAAGCCTGCGGGTATTCCGCATCTATTTCCAGGGCTTTATCAAAATCGGCGAGGGCCCCGGTGAAGTCCTTTTTTCCGTCGCGTTTTGCAACACCGCGGGCATTCAGCGCGATCTTGCTTTTCGGATCGCGGGCGATAATGCGATTTGCCAGTACTTCTGTTTCGGGATACTGCTTTTTGATCACCAGGATCCGAGCTTTCTGCTCCAGCATTTTCAGATCGTTTGGCCGCGTCTTCAGGATCGCATCTATGCGGGTCATTGCCGCATCGAGTTCGCCCTTGTCGATCATTGCCGCGATATCGGTTTGCGCGCGTGCGCTAAAACTCGCCCCTAAAAGCAGGAGCGAAAGGATTAGAGTTTTAAACGTTTTACTTCTCATCGGTTGAAACGGGCGGATCTCAGCCCCAGTGCGGCGATTGATCAATCAATATTTTATCCGCGATCTCGACTGCTTTTTCCGCGTATCTCGATCGGCTCGATCCGCGACCATTTTCCTTCCGCCCAGCAGAGTCGGTAAACCTGCGCCGGTTCGACCCCCCATTTTTGGTGGCCGTAATGAATCTCGAATTTTCGTTTGACGGAAGTGCGGTCGTTTTTGTCGTCGTAGATCACGCCGTTTCTTTCGCTGCTCGGCATTATCACGGCGTAATAACCCGCGCCGAGAAACTGGCAGTCGGCGCAGAATCTTTCGACGGCGTTGCCCGTCGGAAGCTCCGTACCGAAGAAATCGTCTAGAAGCGTTTTGACGGGCGTGAATTTTTTGTTCAGCAAGCCTTTTGTTAGGTCGCGGATGCCGCCTGGAGGGTTGTCAATTTCCCGCAAGCTGATCTCGGCTCTCTCGATCGGCTTGTTTTCCGAGTCGGTCAAATGCGCGACGATCATATAATAACCGTCAAATGGGCAATGCTGGGCGAATGTCGTGGCGGGCGACAGCATCAGCAAAAATAAAACCAACAGAGCGTAAACAAAATTCTTCATAATAATCACTTCAGGTTGTAATCGCCGAATGCGAGCCAAGGGTCGGCGCAGATTCGTTTTAATAACCGTCGTCGGGCGAAATAAAATAAATTTTGAAAAGTTTATCGTTTCGGAAGTAAAAATAAGTTTCGCCGTATTTCAAAACCTTCACGGAAATGTCGCCGTATTTGGCTTCGCTTTCTTTGTCGGGCTTGCCGTGGGCGGCGACGGTTTGAGCAATGCTCGCCCGCCAGGAGATTTTTTCGGGAACGCCAGCAACGGATTTAAATTCGGTCGCGCGGTCGAAGCCTGCAACATTGCTGAGATCCGGATTGCCCGGCGGGTTGAGCGCATAATCGCCGAAAAATAAGATCTTCACGACTTTTTTATTTCTGTCCATCCAGACTGCCGCGCCTTTGTCGGGATAAATCAGCACGGAGCTTGACGTTAAGGGCTCGAAGCCGGAAAAGCCGCGCTCGCCGAAAACTTGCTTAACTTCCGTTTCCGAGCTGTCCAAAACTATTTTTCTCCAGCCTTTATTAAGGATAATTCGATCGGTATCGGAATTCGGTGCAGGATTTGACGAAGGCTTTTTGCCGTTTTGGGCGGCTTTGATTTCATCGGTGTATTCGTCAACCAGTTCCTTAAAATCGTTCGGCGTTGTTTTTTTATCTTTGTCCGTCTTTTGAGCCGAAACAATGTTTACGGACAAAAACAAAACGATCAGCAGAAAAATAATTTTCATAATTTAATAACCTCGGACATATTACGCAGAAAGTCGCGGGAAAACGGGTCAACACAACGCTTTTTCCCCGGTGTGTTCTTTTCCTAATTTACGTTCGAACAGCTTGCCGATACTTGACTGACGTTCCGGATCTTCAAGTCCAGATTGTCGAGATTTGTTTTGTAGTTTTGCCACAGCTTGCTGCTGCGATCTATCGAACTTCCGAGAGCGCTCAGCTTTCCACGCTCTGCGGATAACGCTCTGAGATAAGCGCTGACGGCATTGCATAGTTCACGGGCCCGGCCTATGCTGGCCGGCTTGTTTTGCAAACTGCTGGCCGTGAAGTTAAAGCTCCTTTCGGCTTCACTTACTCTCTCGCTGATCTCGTTAACCCGGCTCCGCAATTCCAATTGTCCGAGGGCGGCCGCGTTTGCCGTTTTTCCACTGTTCGCCTGGCTCTGCTCCAGCCTTTTCAATCCATCTTTTGCATCGGCGTTCGACGGGCTGATCTCGAGAGCTTTTACGTAAGCTTCGGCGGAGGCCGTAACATTGCCGAGCCGTTCGAGCACCTCGCCTCGCCGCTGGTAAACCTCAGCAAAGATCGGAGCGTCCGTGGTGAAATTTGGTTTGACATAGACTGTTTCCAGCGTCCTTATCGCGCCGTCGAATTCGGCGAGCGCCGCTCGATGATTTTCCTTGACAGCCGAATAGACCATGCCCCGCAGCATAGCCGAGTTTACGTCCGCGCCGTTCTTATAAAGCGGCCTTTGGGCAACGCGGCCGCCTGCGTAATTCATTTGCAGGTCAGCCTTCGGAATATTTGAAAGTTCGATCTGATCTCCCCACGCCAAGAGCCGGATCTGTTTGTCGGGATGAGAAAGCAGCAGTTTCGCGCGCATCACGCGGGCAACAACGTCCACATCTTCAGCCAGGACGTCATCATTTCGGGATTTGATATTGATCGCGTGATTCAAGTATTCCAGGATCTCATTGCGAGTCTTTTCAACCAACGGCTTTCCGCTCCGCGTAGCCTGGTCGTGCAGCCATCTGGCTTCCCTGAGGAAAGCCTTCGCGTCTTCGTAACCCAGAGTGTCGGAAGATTCGCTATTATTTATCCGCCGTTCAAATTCTGCTTTGTAAAACAAGACGAAATCTCTTAAACCAGCGTCTTTTTCCAGATCAGGATCGAACAGGACCGGTAGCGAATCCGGACAGTAACTCGAACGCAGTGTGGCTGTGAACTTTTCGAACGGTTTATCCGGCGATTTTCTTCCGAGTTTTTTGCAGGAATAGCCGTCTTTTAAAAAAGCCATATAAAACCACGAACCTTTCAAACCCGGCTGGACGGCGACGGCACGTTCAAAATTCTGTTTGGCGTTAGCAGTGTCGCCGAGCGAGGCGTAGCATTCGCCCAATCGGAGATACGCCCACGCATCGTTTTCTTTCGAATATTCGGCGTGGGCCGTAAGTTTAGTTACGGCGGAAACACACCCTTTATAATCGCGTGCGAAGAACGATGCTTCGGATTTGCCGTTAAGCGCGTGGAACGAATTCGGATCGATCGCGAGGGCCTTGTCGTACTGGCGGTTGGCTTCAAAACCTCGTTTGGCCGCCAGGAACAGGTCGCCAAGGTAGATCTGATTCCAGACGTCATCCGGCTTATTTCGAATGGCGTGGAGGAAATCGGCGCGGGCCCTCATCAAGTCCAGGTGGTGCCCCACTTTCTTGTAAAGCTCAAGATGAGCACGGCCGCGTATCAATTGAATGCCGCCCCATGCGTTCGGCGCAAAGGCCAGAAACTGGTTCGCTTCCCGGATAGCCCTCTCATAGTTCCCGGCATCGAACTCCGCCGCGACTCTTTTCCCGATCGGATCAAGAAAATCGCTTTGCCAGAGCCTTTGATCGGCCGCCGCGGCTTCCGTGTCCATTTCGGCGTACGTTTGAGCTAATGACACAATCGGTGCAAAGAGCGCGCAGAAAACAATGAAAGAAGTAGTGAGGAAGTATTTTGAGTACATTGTGATTATTTGGCGACGCGTCGGGTGAAGAGCGCCGCCAGACCATTATACTGCAACTTTCACTGCGCGGCAGTACCGCGAACTCGAAGTCGACCGATCCGAGTGCGCGGTTATTGTGTTGGCTCGAGTAGGAAGCGACGTACGGTGGAAACGACGTTGTCGAACAACTTCGGGTCGCGGAAGAAATAGTGGTTCGTGTTTGGAAGCACGATGACCTCGCTGTTCTTAACCTCTTTACGAAATCTTTCGATGTTACTTGTCTGATACGGCCTAACGTCGGTCTCGATCCGGTCTTTCACCGCGGCGGACTCTTCTATTTCGGCGACGGGCGAGGTGTGCGGCTCCGGCCTGGAAACCTCGATGGAAGTAACCCTGCGTTTCGACCTGCTCAAGTGCCAACGCATCCAATGGCCCCGCTTCGAAGACGCCGACCACATAATGGTCGCCGGCAGCGCCCGCCCCCTGTCGGACGCGATGCGTATCTCGTTCGTCCAACTCATCACTGGCTGGTCGCCGACTACGGCTTCTCAAAACCCGACGCCTACCAGCTAACCTCCCAGGTCGCCACGGTCCGAGTAGCCCAAATGGTCGACCCGATCTATACGGTCGTAGCGAAGTTTCCGAAGAAGTACCTTCCGCCGAAGGCGGAGCGTCGGACGGCCGGAGGTCTAGCCTCAAAGAATTAAGTATACCGGTCGCGGTCACGCAAGCCTGACCGCACTGCGTCGGGGCTGAGCCAAAGAGGTTTTGTTGAGGTACTTTCGGCCCTTTGCAAAACAATCAATGGCCTGAAGCCGACTATCTGCCAGCTGCTATTCCTAAAAAGCCGCGGCGTGGTATTTGAAGTGAACTGAATTTTCCTCAGAAAAAGTTACGTCGGCTACTCTTTCCGCCTTGCCATTCGGAAAAATCCGGGCTATTACCGCTCCGTTTAGGACGCATTCCCACCAATGTCCGTAACCGGCGACCGATGGTAGATAGCCGGAACTCAGCTCTTTAGCGAGTTGGATCGGATCTACAAAGGAATAAGTTTCAACAACCGCCTCGTGGCTTTCGAAATCGTCGGCCGCGCAGACCGAATCACGATCTAAATTGAACGCAATTCGAGGACGCGAACTCAGAACTTCTAATTCATTCTTCATTTATTACGCCGCGACTCTATCCACTCGGTTATAGACCGTGTCCCTCTCAACGGGTTCGAACCCCGCACAATCGATCATTTCAATTATCTCCTGCTTGGTCATCTTCACCTCGTTGTTCGATTCGACCGAGTAGCTGTGGGTGAGTTCGCCGCCGTCGGTGATGGTGCCGTCGAGGTCGTTGGCGCCGAAGTGGAGCGCGGTTTGGGCGGTGGCTTTGCCGAGCATGACCCAGTATGCCTTGACGTGGTCAAAGTTATCGAGCATCAGCCGCGATACGGCGATGGTCTTGAGATTGTCGATGGCGTCGGGGCCGGGAAGCGTTGAAAGAGCCGAGCCCGGCGGGTAGAACGCGAGCGGGATAAAACACTGAAAGCCGCCGCTCTTGTCCTGCTGCTCTCGAAGGCGGACGAGGTGATCAACGCGGTCCTCGATGGTCTCGATGTGGCCGTAAAGCATCGTGGCGTTGGTCTTGAGGCCTGCGGCGTGGACCTTTCCGGCGAGTTCCAGCCAGCGATCGGCGTCACATTTGTGGTCACAGATGCGCGAGCGTGTCGGCTCGGCAAAGATCTCCGCACCGCCGCCGGGGCATGAATCCATTCCCGCCGCGTGCAGTTTATTGATCAAATCCTCGTCAGACATCTTGTAGAAACGGGCGAAGAAATCCAGCTCGACCATCGTCAGAGCTTTGATGTGAAGCTTTGGAAACTCGCGTTTGAGCGACGAGAAAAGGTCAGTGTAGTACTCGAAGGGAAGCTTGCTGTTAAGCCCACCAACGATATGAAGCTCGGTCGCCCCCTCGGCGACTGCGGCACGGGCGATGTCGATGCCCTCTTCGATCGAATGCGTGTAAGCATCTTCCTGACGGGCACGCCGATAAAATCCGCAAAATTTACAATCCGCGACGCATATGTTGGTGTGATTGAAGTGCCGATTGACGTTGTAGTACGTCGTCAGCCCATGCTTGCGGCGGCGGACAGTATCGGCAAGTTTGCCGATGGCGTTCAAATCGCCGGATCCGAAGAGTGAGAGTCCGTCGTCAAACGACAGGCGCTCGCCGGCGTCGACCTTATCGGCGATATCCATAAACTTTTTATCGAATGATAACTGCATAACAATATTCTGCCACATTTGAGTGTATTGATAAAAAATCCGCCCGTTTATGACCTCGATCATAATCGCGGGATGCCGCCGCGAGTAAACTCCGAAGTAAGGGTTGATCAAACTCGACGGTCCGCGAACAGCGGCCGCGGAAAAAAAATATTGAATTTACGATAAAACGGGAATACGATGAGGCAACTACCGGACAACTCAGACAAAGGCGCAAAGGGGATAGCCGCGCGCCTTCGGCAGGAACGTCGCGGTTTCATCGGTCCGACGTTAAGTGAATAATTGACGGAGAGAATATGAAAAAACTTTGGATATTGCTTATTTCGGTATTTGTCATTTCATTTGCGATCCTCGGATGGGTCGGAACTGAGATCTTCAGGCAGGCGCCGCCGATCCCGAATCAGGTCGTCGCTGCCGACGGCCGCGTGATCATCGATGTCGGTGCCGTTTCTGACGGGCAGAATGTATGGCAGGCGATGGGCGGAATGCAGGTCGGGTCGATTTGGGGGCACGGTTCGTATGTAGCCCCTGATTGGACGGCAGACTATCTGCACCGTGAATGCGTCTTTATCCTGAACGCCTGGGCGAACAAGGAGGCCGGAAAGGGATTTGACGCATTGTCGGCGGATCAGCAGGCTGTTCTGAAAGCCCGGCTGCAGGAACTGATGCGCAAGAACACTTATGATGCTGCGACCGGTAAGATAACCATCGATCCGATAAGGGCCGCCGCCTTTGAGGATAATCTGAAACATTATTCCGATGTGTTCGCCAACGGCAACAAGGACTACGCCATTCAGAAAAATGCCCAGTCTGACCCTGTAAAATTGAGACAGCTGACGTCGTTCTTTTTCTGGACAGCTTGGGCCTCGGCCGCCAACAGGCCGGACAATACGATCTCTTACACAAGCAATTTTCCGTCCGAACCGCTTGTCGGCAATGTTCCGACGAGTTCGACGATCGTTTGGACCGGCGTCAGTGTCATCATGCTTATCGCGGGCATCGGTGCGATGGTCTGGTTTTACGCCGGTTGGCGCAAGCCGCTTGAGGAAACAGGTGCACCGGACAGCGACCCGCTGATCGGCCAAACCCTGACGCCGTCGCAGAAGGCGACCGTCAAATACTTTTTGGTCGTGTCGCTATTGTTCCTATTGCAGATCGTAATGGGCATAATCACCGCTCACTACGGTGTCGAGGGCGGCGGCCTGTACGGGATACCGCTTGCGGACTATCTGCCGTATGTCGTTTCGCGAGCCGAAATTTCAGAAACTGGGTGTCGATGTCCTGTTCGGTGCTCTACTGGTCGTTGTTCTCGGATCAATGGCCGGAGAGTGGATGAGCGTGATGCATATTCTGACCGGCGACCTTTGGTTCTGGTTCGGCCATCAGGGATATGAGTATGTGGACCTCGGCCGCGTCTGGCAGGCGGCATTGCTCGTCGGCCTGCTGCTATGGCTTTTCCTGATCGCACGTTCGACCATTCCGGCACTTAAGAAGGAAGGCACCAGTAAATCGCTGATCATGCTTTATCTAGCCACAACGGCCGGCATCGCGTTATTTTATGCACCGGGCCTGTTTTGGGGCATGCGGTCGCACGTCACCGTGGTCGAATATTGGCGTTGGTGGGTCGTCCATCTTTGGGTCGAGGGCTTTTTCGAGGTTTTTGCGACTGTGGTCATCGCGTTTCTGTTTGCCCGGCTTAAGGTCATCAATTCGGACAACGCGGCGTATGCGTCGCTGCTGTCGGGAGCGATCTACCTTAGCGGCGGCATCATTGGAACCCTGCACCATTTATATTTCGCCGGTACTCCGACGGTCGCATTGGCGTTTGGTTCGGTCTTTAGTGCACTTGAGATCGTGCCGCTCGTATTCGTAGGCTTTGAGGCGTTCGACAATATCCGTCACTCGAAATCCCGGCCCTGGCTCGCACAGTATCAATGGGTCGTGTATTTCTTCGTCGCTGTTGCATTTTGGAATCTGGTCGGTGCCGGCATCTTCGGCTTTATGATCAATCCGCCGATCGCCCTCTATTATATGCAGGGGTTGAACACCACGGCCGTACACGCCCACGGAGCTCTCTACGGCGTCTACGGCACTCTCGGCCTTGCCCTTTTGCTATTCTGTATGCGGGCGATGCAGCCGGAACGAAAGTGGAATACGAAAATGCTCGCATTTGCTTTCTGGACGATCAACATAGGCCTTTTGATGGAGATAGTTTTCAGCCTCTTGCCGATCGGCCTGCTGCAAACCTATCAGTCGGTATCGCAAGGATACTGGTCCGCCCGCGGCCCCGAATTCATGCAGACGGACCTGATGCAATTCCTCCGCTGGATGCGTCTGTTCGGTGACACGGTATTTGCTGTCGGTGCTGTGGCATTTGTCTGGTTTGCCGTTAAGTTGATGCTGACAAAAGGCGAGGCCCAGACCGAACCGGGCGAAATGTCGACGGTAGGCTGACGAACTGACAGAGTGCGGCCGAGGCTTAGGTCCGGCCGCAGTCTGATATATCAAATATGCGATGGAAAATTTGATCCGGGATATCGAAGACCGCTCAGACATCGACCTCTTAATGAATAGGTTCTATTCGCGCGTGATGTCCGACGAACTCATCGGATGGATATTCACCGATGTGGCCAAACTCGACCTTGATCGGCATTTGCCGGTTATAGGTGATTTTTGGGAGACGATCATCTTTCAAACCGGAGTTTATGCACGGCATGGCCGCAACCCGCTGCAGGTGCATGGCGAACTGAATGAAAAGACGCCTCTGCTGCCCGAGCATTTCAAGCGTTGGCTGGAGATATTTACCGAGATCACCGACGAGTCGTTCGCCGGCGAGAAGGCGGACTTTATTAAGGTAAGGGCAGCTGCGATCGCGGAACGTATGTTGCAGTTCGTCGGCGGCATTCAGCGAGGCGAACTTAGCTTTCCACGGCCCGTTTGAGTGTCTCGACATCGCCGACGACGATCTTGCCGCGGTCGATCACGATCAGCCCCTTGTCTGAAAGGCGGCGAATTACGCGAATCGTCGTTTCCGTCGTGAGGCCGGCCATTTTGGCAATGTCCTCCCGCCTAAGCATGATCTTGACAGGCTTTGCGGAAGCATCGCCGTTGACCAGCTTGATAAGTACGTTGATGATCCGGTGCTCAGGCGATGATGTGGCCAGGTTATGGATCATCGCGACCTGATCTCTCATTACGCCGCACATTCGGGCCATAATACCGCCCTGAAATTCGGGGTAATCATTCATCAGCCGCAAAAAATCGACGCGATCGAGCAAAAGCAGTTTGGTCTGATCCATCGCGATCGCCGTTGCCGGATAATTGCCCCCGTCGATGACAGGCGGTATCGCAAAGATCTCGCCCTCACCAAAGATCCCGGCGATCACCTCTTTGCCCGGCTCGAGGAACTTGACCATCTTTACGCGTCCCGTTACCACGATCGGCAAAAATCCCGCCGGGTCGCCGGCGGCAAAGATCTCGGCCCCCTCGCTGTATGAACGGAGATGCCCGATCGAGCGGATCTCGTCCGCAAGCTCGGTACTTACATTCTGAATTAGTGAATTCATTGCGCCGTCTGCGTCGTAGAGCAGGGCGGTCCGCACTGTACCCCGCAGTAAATCCGATTCTAGCAGACTCAAGCAGCGATCGGCGAATTGAACGGCGCCCGATCTATTGCGGATTCGCGGAAGCCGGAACTCGGTGCAACCCGTATTGACATCATCCTGTTCGATGAATAAAGTGTCGTTGAGGCATTTTCGCTGACATTATAAGGCGTACATCCGGTCTGGGGTGCCGAGCTTTCCTTTTTGGCAGACTCACAACTTAAATAGGGAGGATCTATGGTTCGAATAATTTTGGGCGTGATCGCGGGTTTTATTGCGTGGTCGATAATCTGGGTCGGCAGCGATCAGGTATTGGTGAATTCGCTCGGTTGGTACGGCGAGCATCAGAATGCTTTTGAAAAGGCATTTACGAACAAAGATCCGTTTCAGGCCGACACGACCGTCCTCGTGATGAATATCATCCGCAGCATTATTACCTCGGTAATTGCAGGTTTCCTGACGGCCGTGGTCGCCAATGAGAACCGCAAGAGCACGTTGATACTCGGCATCTTACTGTTGCTTTTCGGTGCCGCAGTTGAGATCGCGGCTTGGAATTATCTGCCGGTTTGGTATCACGCGATCTTTCTGGTTCTGCTCATCCCGGTTACGGTCGCCGGCGGTAAGCTCAAGAAGATCGCCTGATCTTTGCAAATCGCTCAACGGCAGCGGGGATCGGAAGCAATGTCTGCGTGACGCCGTACGCGCGAATGTTCAGCGCGTCGACGGCCGCTTCCGCCTGATCCAGCATTTCGTCCGGCGGCAGATCATCAGGCGACTCGTAACAAGCATGCTGGATGCACGGGAGCGGCTTGGCACCTTCGTGTATCAGACAACCGCTTCCTTTCTCATAAAGTGGACAAGCGTAGGTCTTCAACGGGTCCTCGCTCGCGTCGAGGCCAAATCGTTCGATCGCGGCAGATATTCTTTCCACAACGGCAAGACGCCTTTCGTCGGGAAGCGAATCAAGTACGCGGCCGATCGCCACGGCCTCAAGGCGTGAGATCCGGACGTTTACAAAATGCTCGTCCAAACAACAGGCTCCCGGAGTGCCGCATGTTAAACAGCTTTTCGCCCGGTGCTCGAAATTTGTCCTAACATCGTTCCCGAACGATGTTCTGATCCTCTCCAGCAGTTCCAGAGCCTTTTTTTCGGGCAATATCTTCATCAGCCGTGCCATTTCAATCTATAGTTCGCCGATACATTTGGTCAAACCTGAAGATCGGCTTGCGGCGCGTGAACATTAACATAACTTCTTCAAAGTGTTAACATCATAACTTTATGTTAGGCGGTTGATCGCGGCGTTCGGTGCATAATAAGCAATTTTGCAGAAGAAGATGAACATAAAGTTAATCAGGATCATAGGAGCGGCTGTGATCGCGGTTTCGGCGGTTTTGTGCGTGTCTGCCCATGAGATCACATTAAAGAACGGCGATCGGCTGTCGGGTATCGTCATTTCACGCGACCGCGACAGTGTGGTGCTTGAGACACAGTACGCCGGAAGGATCAGGATAGCGATGGAGTACATCGAAACCATTGATATGGAACGCCCGGTCACCAACATCTCCGCGTCCGGTGACCGTCCGGCAAAGCCCACCGCTAATGACAAACCCACGGCTGACGCTCCTGCCGCTGCGGTGAAGCCCGCCGCTGACACCGCAACCAAACCGCCGGTTCCGGCCGCGCCAAAGCCAAAAGCGAGACTTTTCGGCGGCCGATACATGGGGATCGTTGACGGATGGGAAGGCAACGCAAATATCGGTTTCAGTTTTACGTCAGGAAACAGCAACACCTCGACATTAACGAGCGGCGTCAGGGCGTCAAAATCGGGCCACAGCGACAAGCTCACGGTCTATGCCCGCAGCCTTTGGAACAGCAATCGAAACGCGGCCCAGAGCACGACACAAAACGCGGTTTGGGGCGGATTCAGGTACGATCGCGACATCAACAAGCGATTATTCAGTTTCGGCTCCTGGGATTTCGAGCGTGATCGACCGAAACGGCTTAATTTCAGGTCGGTCATCGGCGGCGGGCTCGGCAATCACACGATCAAGAATGACCGTACCGAACTCGATCTGCTGATCGGCCTCGCCTGGAACCGTGCGTGGCAGGTCGGGGCGAATACCGATACGCCGGAGTCGCTTGGGGCCGCGGCGCTTAAGCACAAATTCACGGAGCGGTTAAAAGTCCAAAACTCATTTACTTTCTATCAGGACCTGACCCACATTAGTAAATACCGCTTTATATTTGACACATCGCTGTCGGCTGATATCACCAAACGTATCGGCTGGTTCTTTACGGTCGGCGACCGCTTTAACAACCGGCCGTTCGGCGTCGCCAAGAAGAACGATTTCTTGCTGACGACCGGCATCAAATGGAATTTCGGCAAGAAAAAATAAGTTTGCATCGATCGAGCGAATCGGGCAATATCGTATAGATAAACCAAGCAAAGGAGCTAATTAACAATGCTGCAAGAAGGAGACGCCGCACCCGATTTTGTCACAACGGATCAGAACGGCAACACCGTAAAGCTGTCCGATCACAGCGGGAAGCGTATCGTACTGTATTTTTACCCGAAGGATGACACGCCGGGATGCACCAAGGAGGCATGCTCTTTCCGTGATGCCGACGACGTTTTCAAGGCCAAAGGGATCAAGGTTTTCGGCGTTTCGACCGATAGCGAAAAATCACATCAAAAGTTCATTTCTAAGTACCAATTGCCGTTTGACCTGCTAGCCGATACCGAAAAGGCGATCGTCGAGGCTTACGGCGTTTGGGCTGAAAAGAGTATGTACGGCAAGAAGTACATGGGCACGCTCAGGAAGACGTTTTTGATCGACGACGGCAAGATCGTCAAGATATTTGACAAGGTAAATGTGTCCGAGCATGCGGATGAGGTCCTTGCGGCATTTGGAGAAAAGTAGTTTATGCATCTGTCATTCAAACTCACTGCGGCCCTGGCCCTGATCGTCATAGCAACGGCGGCCGCATGTCAGCAGTCGGTGCCGTTCAAAAAGTTCGCGAACGACGGCGAAGTGCCGCGGATAACGCTTGCGGACGCTAAAAAGGCCTTCGACGACGGCAAAGCCGTCTTTGTCGACAGCCGCGGCGACGCTGCCTACAAGGCGGATCACATCGCGGGCTCGATCAACATACCTTACGACGGCAAGGCACCTGACCTTAACTCGCTGCCAAAGGGCAAAAAGATCATCGTCTATTGTTCCTGACCGAACGAACACACGAGTGCCAGTTTGGCATTCCAAATGAACGAGAAACAGATCCCGGACGTACACGCTTTGGTCGGCGGCACGCAAGCCTGGAAGTCAGCCGGCTATCCGATGGAAAAGAGCCAGTAGGTCGATGCGCCCACGAAATACACGAAAAGCACCACTGGAAAGATATCTGTTTTCGTGTTTTTCGTAGGCCGATCTATCTTAAGAGCTCGTCGCATATTCGCCCGGCGGCCTTACCGTCCCAGAGCGGCGGAATTTTTGCGTTTGCCGACTTGCCGGCCTTAGCCAAAACCTCAAAAGCGGACCGCTTGATCGTCGACGGGTCGGTCCCGACGAGGATATTGGTGCCGAGTTCGATCGTGACCGGCCGTTCGGTGTTCTCGCGAAGCGTCAGACACGGAATGCCGAGCACCGTCGTCTCTTCCTGCAGTCCGCCCGAATCCGTAAGAACGAGCCTTGACCCGCTGTACAACGCCATAAAATCTATATAGCCAAGCGGGTCGATCAACCAGATGTTCGACGACGAAATGTCCCCGGCGAGGCCAAACTCATCGATCTTTGCACGCGTTCGCGGATGCACGGGAAATATGATCGGGAGCTTATCCGAGATCTCGATCAAGGCGCCGATAATGCCCGCAAATGTCGCTGCGTCATCGACGTTTGACGGCCGGTGCAGTGTACAGACCGCGTATTCACCCTCAGCGACACCCAGCGAATCGCGGACGTTCGACGCCGACGCCACCTTAAGGTGTTCGAGCAGGGAATCGATCATCACGTTGCCGACAAACCTTATCTTCTCGACCAGAATGCCCTCGGCTCTCAGGTTTTCGTCAGCGTCCTGCGATGTCGTCAGCAGCAGATCCGAGATCGAATCGGTCAAAATTCGATTGATCTCCTCCGGCATCGCGCGGTCACGCGACCGCAGTCCTGCCTCGACGTGAACCACCCTGACCCCGAGTTTTACCGCGACCAGAGCACAGGCGATGGTCGAATTAACGTCACCGACCACGAGCACCCAGTCAGGCTTGTGTTCGAGCAGGACCGGCTCAAACTCGGTCATGATCCGTGCGGTCTGCACCGCATGCGACCCCGAACCGACACCCAGATAGACGTCCGGTTTCGGCATGCCCAGATCGGTAAAAAAGGCATCCGACATCGCCGCGTCGTAATGCTGTCCCGTATGGACGATCAGCGGCTCAAACTCGTCCGGCCGCCGCCGCATCTCGGCATAGATCGGCGCGACCTTCATAAAATTCGGCCTAGCGCCGGCTATTAAGAGGACTTTTAACATCAAAGCCTCACGATCCTTGCGTTGCAGTTCTCGCGAACGTCGTTCGACAAGGCATTTCGCGTGTCGACGACGAGTTTGGCGAGGTTGCATACGCGGCCATAGTCGACGCCCGAATGTTCGGTACAGATGATGACGCAGTCCGAGGACGAAATGAGTTCGTCCGTCAGCTCGTTGTTGTACAGAGGCTCGCCGTCGCCGATCGTATAGGCGTGGTCAAACGTGACCTCGGGGACGAACGGGTCGTGATAGACGACCTCGGCTCCGTCGGCCCGCAGCAGATCGATGATCGACAGGGCGGGCGATTCGCGCATATCGTCGATGTCCTTTTTATAAGCGACGCCGAGGATCAGTATCTTCGAGCCATTGACGGCCTTTTTATCCGCATTCAGGGCCTCAGTCGCGAGTTCGACCACGTAATTCGGCATGGTCGAATTGATCTGTTCGGCCAGGCTTATGAACTGCGAATCGAATCCGTGCTGCCGTGCCTTCCACGACAAATAATGCGGGTCGAGCGGGATACAATGGCCGCCGATGCCCGGGCCGGGATAGAACGGCATAAACCCGAATGGCTTGGTCGCGGCCGCACGTACGACTTCCCATGTGTCGATGCCGAGGGCGTTGCAGAGCTTGGCCATCTCATTGGCCATTCCGATGTTGATCGCACGAAACGTGTTTTCCCACAGCTTTGCCGCCTCGGCGACACGAGCAGACGAGACCGGAAAGACGTTCTCAACTATCTGTCCGTACAGCATCGCGGCGATCGCGGTCGAATCGTCCGAGCAGCCGCCTACCACCTTGGGAATATTGTGGGTCTGAAACTGCGGATTGCCCGGATCGACCCTCTCGGGCGAGAACGCGAGCAAAAAGTCCTTGTCCAGTTCGAAACCCTTTTCCTCAAACATCGGCTGCAGCACCTCGTCGGTGGTGCCGGGATATGTGGTCGATTCGAGGATGATGAGCTGGCCGCGGCGGAGCGAACGCTGGATCTCGCCGCCGGCGGTCAGGATATACGACATATCCGGGTCCTTGGTCTTTCGCAGCGGCGTCGGTACGCAGATGATGATCACGTCGCACTCGGCGAGCCGGTCAAAATCGGTCGTCGCCGTCAGTTTGCCGGAACCGACGCATTTTTGCAGGTCCGAGCTCGGCACATCGACGATGTACGAGTCGGCGGCGTTGACCTGTGCGGCCTTTTTGGCGTCGACCTCAAAGCCGATCGAGTCAAAGCCTTTCAACGCAAACTCAACGATAAGCGGCAATCCAACATAGCCGAGGCCGATGACGCCGATACGGGCGCGTCGGTCCTTGATCAGTAATTCAAATTCGTCTTTGATCATTGTGTAAATAAATAGGTCCGGTCTATTGTGCTGCGGCGCCGGGCAAAATCACGTGGAAAAACGATGCGCCGAAACTCTAAACTATGTTAAGCAGTAAGGTTAGTCAAATTTCTTACCGGTTGTGATAATATAAATTGGGTTTTCACGCGGTACCCTCCAAGTAAAAATTAAACGGTTAATAGACTAGATTCTCCGACTTCTTATGAGTTCTGGGGTGCATTCAAGTAATCCGGTAGTCCGATCGGTCGTCGAGGGTACAGCCCCGCGTCCGGCGTGCATTGCGGCGTCACGCGGCATACTGCCGCTGCCGCAGTCCGACCTGCTCGAAATTCTCGTCAGCTTTTACAACGGCACCGACGCTGAACTAAAAGAAAATGCCAAACAGACACTGAGCACACAAAGCTCGGTCGCACTCGACGGTACGCTCACGTCGCACGACACAGCACCGATCGTACTCGAGTATTTTATCGGCCAGGAGCACCTTCCGGCCGCCGCGTACCAGGCGATCATCCAAAATACGAACACGCCGTCATCCGCGATCGCCGGATTTGCCAGACGGACGACCAGCGGCGACCTGCTCGAACTGATCTCGCTCAATCAGCAGTTGTTGATTCGCGATAAGAGCGTCATCGAGGCGATCCTCGGCAATTCGCACCGTACGTCGGAGGCCGAGCGGCGGGCTGCCGAGACAAAACGCGAATTCTTTGAAAAAGAACGCGGTGCTCAGCAGATCGCCAACGAACTTCGTGCCCAGGGCAAAGAGGCCGCGGCCGAATTTGTCGAAAGCGTCGATATCGCCGCCGACGGCGATGACCTGGGGCTGAGCGAAGAGGACGCGCTATTCCTGGCCCAGCACATCGAGGTACTCGACAAAGATACCGACGACGAATGGCTCAGGCTCGAGTTCATCGAAGACCTTTACGAAGAAAGCGAGGCCCAGCGAAAGGCGACGCTCGACAAGATCCTCGGCGAACTGAAGAACGAAGAGGACGAGATCGCCGGCGAACGCATATCGATGATCAACCGGATCATGCGAATGGGTGTCAAAGACCGGGTCAAACTCGGTATGAAAGGCGACCGCGAGGCCCGCAACATCCTGATCCGCGACCCCAACCGCCTGGTCTCAAGCGCCGTCGTCAACAACCCGAGGATCAGCGAGCAAGAGATCGAGGGTATCGCGTCGATGCGCAGCCTCTCGGAGGACATTCTCCGGCAGATCGCCTCGAACCGCCAATGGTCGCGAAGCTACGGCGTAATGCACGCTCTGGTACGCAATCCGCGGACGCCGATCGCCAATTCACTGACGATAATGTCACGGCTGCAGCTGCGTGACCTGACCGCACTGTCGAAGAACCGAAACGTCTCGGATGCGGTCCGGCGGCACGCGACGCGGCTGCTGTCGGCCCGAACGGGCGGCCGCGGCTAGAAGAACTTTTCACGACGGCCGGTCTTGATAAATGTCCCCGCAATGTCGGTCAGCGTATGGCTGGCCGCCCCTAGCCAGAGCCCGAGAAACGCAAACAACAGAAACCCTTCACCCAAATAGCTCCGCGTAAGGCCGCCGACCGTCGTCCATGCCCGTGCGAGATCGGCCGTGTCCGGCGTACCGTCACCGGCGACGCCGTTCCAGGCAAATGCCGCAAGGTACGCGAGGATGGTCGCAACGCCCAGAAAATAGACCACCCTGAACAACGCCCCAAAGATCAGACCGTGCGAAAACCGCGAGCGGTGCTTGAAGAAATGCCGGTACGGCAGCCACAGCACGCGAAAGAACCACCAACGCGAATATTGCCGTGAAACGGTATCTAGATCGGGCCCGAACATCAGTCCGCCGAACAGGAACGCCGCCCCGACCGTCGCCGCCGCGACCGGACGGCCGACAGCCATATATGTGACGACGGTCGCCGGGATCGACAGTATCACCGTGATCGCGTCATGTGTCTTTCCGCTGGGCATCGCTCAATTTTACCCCAATCCGGATCCCGCGTCAGTCGAACCGCCGGAGGCCGACTGACGGCAAAGGTCAAACATCAACACATCCAAACCCATTTTCTCAAAACGCAGTAAACATCGGCTGTCCAGCGTGTCCTGGCTGTCCTGAGTGTCCTTGCCGTCCTCGCTGTCCTGAGTGTCCTGACGCTCTCGACTCACCCGACTCACCATCGTTTTTGATGAATTTTCAAAGATCTGGTCAAACCTTTAGTGTAACATATATTTCAGGGATACGGCAAGATTTCATTTCTGCAACAGCGGATCGTGAATCGTGAATGGTGGATCGTGAATGGTGAATCGTGAATGGTGAATCGTGAGTAGTCATCTATCACCCGTCACCCAAATGAGTGTTGACAAAGAGCGGCAACAGGCACAAACTGACCCGAATGAACGCCTCGAATGTCAGCCGCCGCATGCCGTTTTGAGCTGTTCACGGAGAATTTGCAAAGGCCGTAGCTCGCGTGAATGACATACATCTAACCATTCTTCCGCGGGATATGTCAGAACCGACGAAATAGGAGCTTTGACACTGATTGTCGATTTTTCCCACTTTGATGGAGTTCAGCTATCCTTAGAAACCATGAACGAAAGTCTAACAATCTATTTTGACACTAGCTTTTTTGTAAATTTGGCTCGGGCGGACGATATTGTAGCTCGGGAATCAATTAGTGAACTCAATAAACTGGGTGTTCGACATGTAATATCTGCAGTATTGGTCCGAGAACTTCTATCCAATGCAAACGCACGAGGACAAGATACTCAACTTTTCGAACGGATACAGATGTTTGAAATCGCCCCCTATTCTAGTGAAGAGGGATTGAATTGGGATTTTCTGTTGGAAGGCGTACAAATTCGTAATCCAATTGCTCAGATCGTTACCGAACTAGATGAGATTTCGGTTTTAGCCCACAGTTATGCGGCATTATCTCGACGAAGCAACACCGAAGAGGAACAGAAAAGACTTCTTGCGGTCACCGAACCTCTATTGAACGACCTTGGGTTCCCAACGGACCTATCCGATCTTGACCAAACGATCGAGGCGGCTTTAAGACCACTTCGAGAACTCGGCATTGAACTTCCGAAAGGCCTTCGACTTGATGACCCGACGATTCTGTCGCATCAAATATTGGGTATGCTGAGTGACGATGAAATCCAGCACATTGAAAATGACAACAAGCTTAAGTCATCGTCAACAACCTCCGATGATCGAGCATTTAAGGTGGCTCTGGGCGAAGCCTCGGACAAGGCGAAGCGAAAATTAGCAAACCATCTTAGAGACACAGATCATATGCTCGTGTTTTTGAATCATCGCAACAGTATCGATTTCCTTCATATCGATTCGAATCACGAAAAGCTATTGAAAACGGTAAAGCCTCAACACTTCCTGATCGAAACTGGATTAGCCAACCGGTGTTTTTCGGCGGACACCTTGTCAGAAACGGTTGAAAAAATTGGCACATTTAGGAAATAGTGTGGATATCGACTAAATAGCCAATCTCGACGCGGAGGCATTATAGAAATCCTTTTAGACATTGCTCACGAAAACGTCAAATTATCTGGAAACGTACACGGGGAACGCATTCTGTTGCGATATTGATTTATTCCACACCGTTGCGGTCTTAGGGCCGGGGATTACCGATCGAGGGCGGGCCGGGTCCCGAATGGTAAATGGGGGGCGGTTTTAACGCAAAGTACGCGAAGGACGCGGAGAGAGCGGTGAGAGACGATAGAGCTGAGAGGAACGAGAGAGCCCGGAAAGCCGAAAGACTAAAGCGTGTCGAGTGAGTCCCGAGTGATCCGAGAATGCCGGGGAGCCGCTGTTGTTTGGCCGGGCCGGAATTGAAATGCGCCCGCATCGTCCGGGCGGAAATGCGATGAACTTTATGGGCAAGGCGCGATGTTGCGGGCCTAAATGACGCGAATCGGCGATTTTGTTACACTTTTCGCTTGGCATGCGGACGGAACTGTAATGAACGCCTTTTGGCAAAAACTCAAAACAACGCTCGAGATGATCAAGTTCGAGCACACCCTCTTTGCCCTGCCGTTCGCGTTTATGGGAGCGATCTTGGCGGCGAACGGTTTTCCGTCGTGGCGGCAGGTACTGTGGATCACGGTGGCGATGGTCGGTGCACGCTCGGCCGCGATGACGTTTAACCGCATCATCGACCGCGACATCGACGCTAAAAATCCGCGGACCGCGGGCCGCGAGATTCCGTCGGGCAAACTCTCGGTCGGTTTTGCCTGGATATTCCTATACGTTTCGATCGGGCTGTTCCTGCTGGCTTCGTACTCGCTCAACTGGCTGACGTTCGCACTCTCGCCGGTCGCGTTGATCGTCGTGCTCGGTTATTCGTACGCCAAGCGTTTTACGGTCTTTGCACACCTTTTGCTGGGACTTGCGCTCGCCATCGCACCGTCGGCCGCGTGGATCGCCGTTCGCGGTTCGCTCGACAACGAACTGCCGATACTTCTGTCACTGTTGGTGCTGATGTGGACCGCGGGGTTTGACGTGATGTACGCGTGTCAGGATTTCGAATTTGACCGCAAGAGCGGGCTGCACTCGATACCGGCACGGTTTGGGATCGCCAACTCGCTCTGGATCGCGCGGCTGTTTCATCTGCAGGCCTTCATCGTCCTCGTCATTTTGTACCTGGTCAGCAGCCTCGGGTGGCTGGCGCTTGCCGGCGTCGGCGCCGTCGCGGTCCTTTTGCTGTACCAACACACGCTTGTGCGGGCAAATGACCTGAGCCGGATGAACGCGGCATTTTTTACCACCAACGCTTTTGTCAGCGTGATCCTCCTGCTGACGTTTGGCGGTGCGGTCTTTATGGCCCGGTAGTCTGCCATTTTAGCGGCAGATACTAGGCGAGTTTGGCCTTGACCGTTTCGCTGACGACGCGTCCGTCGGCCGACCTGCCGGCGAGATTGGCGAGCGTCGCTTTCATCACCAGCCCCATGTCCTTCATCGAGGCGGCTCCGGTTTCGGCGATCGCGGCATCGACCGCCGCGGCGATCTCCTCAGCGGTCGCGGCCTGCGGCAGATAGACCTCGATGTGGGCGATCTCGGCTGCTTCTTTGGCGGCAAGCTCCGGCCGGCCGGCCTTTTCGTACGATTCGATCGAATCGCGCCGCTGCTTGACCAGCGACTGCAGTGCCTTGGCCACTTCGTCATCGGTCAATTCGCCGCCTTTTTCGATCTGCCGGTTCGTCAGATTTGCCTTGACCATCCGCAGGGTCGATAGTTTGTCGGCGTCCTTGGCCTTCATCGCCGCGGTCAGGTCTGAAATGATCGTATCTTTTAAGCTCATACAAATAGTCTAAGGTCACCGACGATGATACTCAAGCCGCCGGACCGAGCCGAAAAGTGTCGCGTGAGGGCCGCAATATGCTAATCTGTCAGTTCTTTTATGAAGCTACGCTGGCGATTCGGGATCATTGCAGGGCTGTTCTTGGCGGTCTTTTCGCTGTATCCGCAGATGAAGATGATCTATCTTCGCGGAGCCGACTGGCAGGGCCACTATGCGTATAACGACATCGACGAGGTGGCGTACGCGTCGTACCTGAAAGCCCTGATCGACGGCCGCCCGCGTAAGAACGACCCGTACACCGGCCGCGATGATTCGGCCGATCACCCGCAGCCCGAATCGCTGTTCTCGATACAATTTGCAGGCCCGTATACGATCGCGATCCCGGCCCGGATCTTAGGCGTCGGTGCACCGTGGGCGATGACCCTCGCCGGTGCGTTGGCGGCGTTTTTGGCGGCGTTTGTCATCTTTTGGTTCGTCGGCATGGTCACCGGCGACGACTGGTACGCGATGGCCGCGGGCCTTGTCGTGCTGGCGGGCGGGGCACTGTTCGCGGGCGAAGGAGCGATCGGCGAGATACTCGGGACCGGATATTCGTACCCGTATTTTCCCGGATTCCGGCGGTACATTCCGGCGATGGCGTTCCCGGCGTTCTTCGGCCTGATCGCCCTGATCTGGAAGCTGCTTGACGGCGGCTCGAACGACCGCCGCAGCGTCCCGACAGGGCCGCAGCTGTTATTGGCGGCGGGTGCGTCGGTGTGTTTCGGCTACACGGTGTTTTCGTACTTTTACGTCTGGACCGCCGCCGCGGCATGGCTGGCATGTTTGGTGCTCAGTTATTTGATCCTCAGGCCCGATGGCTATCGCCGCGACCTGAAATGGATCATCGGGATCGGTGCCGGCTGCATAGCGTTCCTGGTGCCGTATGCGTACCTTCTGTCGCAACGGTCGCACACGATGGACGACGTCCAGCTGCTCGTCATGACCCGCGCGCCGGACCTTTTCCGCGTGCCTGAGGTGATCAGTTACGCGGTGGTCGCGATCCTGATGGCGGCGGCCCTGATCGGCGTCATCGAACTGAGGGAACGCTCAAGCGTTTTTGCTCTCTCGCTGGCACTGGTGCCGATCGCGGTCTTTAATCAACAGGTCATCACGGGCCGTTCGCTGCAGCCGATCCACTACGAGGTATTCATCGGCAATTATGTCGCCGGGCTCGCCCTCGCGGTATCGATCGGGCTGGTGGTAAAGGGAATTGGGAACACGTCGCGGTTCAGGGCCGCGTTCGCCGTTCTGGCCGTAATGGCAGCCGTCTGGGGCTTTGTCGAGTGCCATTACACCGTCAGGGTCCTCGACGACGTCAACGTGCTCAGGGACCAGCAAATGCCGGTCGCTCGGCGTTTGACGGAACTTACCGGCAACTCGCCCGACCGCTTTCAGCAATCGGTGCTGCACTTTGGCATAGCCGAGGCCGACGACCTGCCGACGATCGCCCCGCAGGCGACGCTCTGGGCGAGGCATCAGCACGTTTTTGCCGGCGTCACGTGGCAGGAGAACAAGGAACGCTATTATCAGTACCTCAATTATCAGGGCGTATCGCCCAAGCAGCTCGCGGCCGGGATGAAGACCGGCGACGATTTTGTCTCGGTGATCGCACTCTTCGGCTGGGGCCGGCATACTGACCGTCTGAACGCCGCGTACAAACCGCTGACCTTTGGCGAGATCGACGCTGAGGCCCTCAAGTACGCCGACTATGTGCGGGATTTTGACCCGGCCAGGGCCGGCAACCGTCCGCCGGACTATCTGGTGTGCGACGCCGAAGCTCCGCCCGACCTTGCCAACGTCGATAAGTGGTTTGAACGCGACGCTGGCGAAAAGCTCGGAAAATATATGCTCTATCGCCTCAAACTCCGTCAATAGGGCAAAAAAAGGCCGCCTTTTTAACAAAGGCGGCCGGAGTCGGTATTACTTAAAAATATTAAAACTACTAAGCTGCGAGTAGATCGTTTGACGTTTCAGCAAACACTCGGCGCCCATTCAGGGCGTCGTCTATGATCTCGCGAACGGCTGAGGCATCAGGATTAACGTCCATTCGAACGCAAGCCCTGAGATGTCTGATGATGCCTTCCGTTGCGATCTCAAGAGTATCGCCCGTCAATTTCGAAAAACGGCGTGCTTGGATGTGATCGATCTGCAAGACTCTGTCCTGCAAACTCATTGGTCTAGCTGCTGCCACTTTTTATTCTCCTTTGTATATAAAATTCTCTCCACTCAGAGAGATCCCATTCCATAAATGTCTAATGGAACGGCCGATCTACGTAAAAAACGTAAAACGGAAAAATAAGTTGAAATCCTCAACCTTTACGTTGCAGGGATAATGCGCCTGTTACCTTCCTTTCAACTTGTAAGAAGATGGTAACAGAGATTTTGTCGGTTTGTCACTACTTTTTTTTCGCGAAAAGGCAATTTTTTTCGATTTTCGGGCAAAAACGCAAAAACGGCAGACCACAAGGCCTGCCGTTTCGCTTAAAGCGTGCTACGAAATGTAGTGGTCTTAGCTGACCGCGTCTTTCATCGCTTTGCCGAGACGGAACTTAACGGTCGTCTTGGCAGGGATCTTGATCGTAGCGCCGGTTGCGGGGTTGCGGCCTTCGCGAGCCTTGCGGGTTGCCTTGACCAATTTGCCAAAGCCCGGAAGGGTGAATTCGCCGTTCTTCTTAACTTCGGCCGTGGCCAAAGCTGCCAGTGCGTCAAACATACCTTTGACGTCGCTCTTCTTGCATCCCGTGCTGTCAGCCAAGCTGCCGATGATTTCCGTTTGTGTCATACGTGCCATAATCTATCTATCCTCCAAGTGTGGTTGTGAATATTAAAAACTTCTTCAGTGAAATGTCGTATCGCGGTCAACCCGCAAAATGGTGCAAACGACCAATCACAAACTGCCTGACTGGTCGGGGCGGCAAGATTCGAACTTGCGGCCTCACGGTCCCAAACCGTGCGCACTACCAGGCTGTGCTACGCCCCGTCTGTCTCACTCCAGAAACGATTCCAAGTGTCGAATTCTAAGGCTGAAAATGCGTCGGGTCAAGTCAAAGTGCCGAATTATCGCGTAAAAACGGGATTATTTCGGCCAGGGCGCGTGCACGGTGGCTTATTTGGTGTTTATCGGCGGACGAAAGCTGACCGAAAGTCAGGTCGCGGCCCGCGGGCACGAAGATCGGATCGTACCCAAAACCGCCCTCGCCGAGCGGCTCAGGCGCGATGACGCCGCTGCAGACGCCCTCAGCAGTGTGGACGATCCTGCCGGCCCGGTCGGCGATCGCCATACTGCAGACGAACCGCGCCCGGCGGTCCGCACTTCCGGACGAGGCGATCTCGTCGAGGATCATGGCCATCTTTTGGCCGAACCCGAGCCCCTCGCCGCCGTAGCGTGCCGAGAGCACACCCGGCCGGCCGCCGAGCGCCGCGACCTCGAGGCCCGAGTCATCGGCGAGCGTGTAGGTCGCCGTGATCCTCGCGTACTCGGACGCCTTGAGAGCGGCGTTCTCGGCAAATGTGGCCCCGGTCTCCTCGACCTCCGGGACGTCGCCGAGGCTGTGAAGGCTGGAAAGTTCGATCGGCAAACCGTCAAGCAGGCTGATCAATTCGTTCAGTTTTCCCTGATTCAGAGTTGCGACAGTCAGTCGGCGGATCGGTTCGGTTAGCGGCATATACCGATAATATATACGCTGCGTGAGGCGGGCGTCACGGCCCGCGGCGATTTCCATTGCCAACAGCGGTAAAATAAATGTATAAATAGAGTTAGCGGTCTGTTCTGTCGGCCGCCTCTGCTTGTTCGCTCTTTTACGGGGAAATCACACATTGCGATCCGCCATCACTGAACAAAACACCGCCGCTTCGGAGCAAATGCAGCCGGATCCGTCATCCGCCGGGGGCAACGCCGTTCTCGAATTGGCAGGCTGGACCGCCGGCCTGGACAGCTATTTGTCGGCGGCGGGCGACGCCTTTGGCGACCGTGCCGCTCAGGGTGCGGGCACGGACCTGATCCGCGACCTTCGGTTGTCGCATAACGTACTGCAGCGGAGTTCGCGGCTGGTATTGACCGCCTCGCTTTCGGACGACGCCCTGAGGCCCGAGTACGGTTTGTCGATGGAGGAACTGCTCGAGTTTGGAGCGGCGTTGCGCGAACCGCTGCTGCTGGCGGAAAGCCTGCAAAGTGCGGACTCGCTCGGGCTTGCGGAATGGCAGGCGTGGTGCCGTGCGTTTGTCGACCGGCTGGCGTCGGTC
>JBGAOU010000006.1:0-148041 GCA_044221625.1 Pyrinomonadaceae bacterium
GTTTAGGCGGGAACAGCGTTTCAAATTAATGCGACATATTCAATGAATTTGAAACAACCTAAGTCCTTTGTTTAGGAACTTTAACCCCCGTTTTTGTTTCAAATTGCAAATAGCTCACGTTACGTCGCTCCGGATCCGCTCAAAAATGCGGTAACGCCCCTGTTTAGAGCAGTTACAGCATCTCGGGTGTTTCAAATTACCTTTCAGGTGATTTCGACGTGCCCGGGCGTTCTGCTCCGCTCATTCGTTATTCGATATTCTAAATTCAGAATTGAATTCGTGTCCTGACTGTCCCGACACTCTTGACTCACCAGACTCTCTCGACTCGACAGACTCAATAGACTCTCTTGACACTCTCGACTCGACAGACTCAATAGACTCTCTTGACTCGCTCGACCCGCCAGACTCGCCCGCCTTACCCGACTCGCCATCGTGTTTTATGTATTTTCAAAGAACTGATCTACTAATCATATCATAAGTTGCAAGCATACGGCAATATCCTATCTGTGCAACGACTGGTCGGCGGCGTGACCCGATCTCCGAAAACTCCTCTCCTTACCAAGGAGAGGTGGCATCCCGATGGTCTTTTTCGGGATGACGGAGTGGTTCTCACGCTTCACTTGTCACTTGGCTCTTGTCACCCGTCACTTGTCTCCTGTCACGCTTCATCCATCACCCAAATGAGTGTTGACACATATCAGCAACAGGCACAAACTGGCTTAGGTGGAGGAACGCCAAGCTGGCCGGAACGACCTTGTCCAACGACAGCTGCCGCTGCGACGCCGATATGCCCTCGCCCGGCGAAAATGGAGACTTATTTCGATATGAAAACGGCCTGTGAATGTCCGCGAAAAGTGCCAAAGTGAGATCGATCGAGAATTGAAAAATCGGGCCCAGCCCAGATCGGTTTTCTCGCCCTTCCAAACATCACAGGCTTGCACCTGTCGTTGGGCTTGATATCATGGCTGCAAAGATCAAACAGAGTTGGTGATTTTCGAGTGTGAATGATGATAGAGTGGCTCTGTTATTGTCGTTCGCTACGGATAGTCTTATACTATTCGACGTATTATGACCTTTCCTAAGAACATTACACCAAGTCCCTTAAAGGAAGCAGCGGTTGAGATTCGTTTTGATTCGAGCCTTCCTGCGGACGCTGTTTTTGGGGTTGTCTATAGCTCACTCATGGAAACGTACACTGGAGTTGAAAATCTCCCGATTTTGCAGCTGCCAGAGACTATCAGGAACAGAGATGAGAATCTTATTTTTCAGCCACACCACAAGTTGAAACGGGAGAAATTTGTTGCTCAGATTGGTCCCAGAGTATTTTCCTTGTCAATGATTCCTCCGTTAACTAGCTGGTCTGAGTTTCTTCCGGAACTAGTAACCGTTTTCGATAAGATTGGAAAGGCCCGATTTATTTCTAATGTAACCCGATTAGGATTGAGATATATAAACCACTTCGAAGGTGCCATTTTAGGGAAACTCAACCTTGAGTTGAGTATCATGGGAAATTCGATAGAGGAAGGTGAATTGTACATCCGAAATACTTTCCCACATGGTGATTTCAGCGTCCTTTTGCAAATTGTCAATTTCACAGAACTTCGCGAGAAGATTGGCAACGATGTTAAGAAGTACTCGGCTATTGACACTGATGTTAGCGTCTCAGGAAATAATCTGGATTTTTTCTCAAACATCGAAAGCCTTTTGAATAATGCTCACATGGTCCAAAAGGAAACTTTTTTTGGGTTGTTAAAAGACGATTTCTTGCAGACAATGAAACCGGAATATCAATAATATGGCCTCTCCATATTTCAAACTTGCTTCGTCGACCGCTGTGACAACCGGGCTTTTATTGTATTCCGTGGGGTCGATACCAGCCGAAGTCTACGATTTGCCTTCGATCCCCAAAGAAAAATACGGAGCTTACGCCTCCCAGAATGCATCGATAGGATCCTCAAGTTCATTGCTTTCGGAACATGACCAACTCGAGATTTTGACTTCATTTGCTCAATCACTTGTATTGAATACTCAAAATTTGGATCCGATAATCTCGCAGGTTATTAGCGATGATTTCTGGAACATGTATGAACGATTTTGAGGAAATAAAAAAATACCTTCCAAAGTATCTTTCTCCTGAGGCCACGGAATCGTTATTTCAAGAGCTTAGAGAATTTACGGATAAGCCCCACGATAGACTCTATTCGGCGATTCTTGCCGGTGACGAAGGCATTTTACAAGGAGATGGGTTGTCGTTAATGCCTATTTCTAATTTGCCAGATCACAAGGTCGAAGATGGTCCGGTTATGGTATTGTCCAACACTTGCGATATCGACAAGGAAAATAAACGACACACCCCACCGAGAATTACTTATTGTCCTATCATTAAACTGTCGCGATTTATTGAGAGCCTTGAAAAGAAATCTATAGCAAAAGAAGCCATTGATCAGACAGTTGAAACGATTAGATTACAGCGAAGTTCATCAATCATTTTTCTTCCCAAAGGCGGCCACCTGCCGGAGGACTGTCTTGCGTTACTCGACCGCGCGACCAACTGCGATTTTCGGAGTGCCCCTCAGGTAAAGGATTCGCCAAATCGATTATTTTCGTTGAGCGATTTCGGCTGGTATCTATTCCTCTTCAAGATCTCACTGCACTTTACGCGAATGCAAGAGGCAATCAATCGGACATAAGTGCCTTTCTCGTACTCAGGTAGGACTTTTTGAAAAGATAAGTGACTGTTAAGGTACATCACCTCCAAAGTTTCACCAATATTCTATTTACTTCACTATTCAAGCAATGTTGCCATGTGTTGGTAACAAACCCACGATTCGTGCCCGTTTCATAATAAAAATGCCGCCGAGAGCCCGGCGGCATTTCAGTTGGTTGGTGATCCGATCAGGACTGGGCCGTTTGGACCTCGCGGCCCTCGATGCGGCGGCGTTTGCGTGCCTGACGCCAGGTTCTGATGCCCTCGCCGGTCAGGCTGAGGATCGATCGCCGATTATCGAGCAGCAGCTTGATCCACGCCCATTTGCTCATCTGCGGAAAGTAAATACCGCGGAAGAAAAGCCGGGCGACGAGATGGCTGATGCGGACATCGATAGGTGCGTGACGGATCGAGTTGATCGCCTCGAAATTGCGTTCCGGGCTGTATGATCGTGACCACGCGTCAAAGGTCTCTTCCTTGGCGTCCTCGATCGTCATCTTGAGCGGATCGTGAGCCATGACGAACGGTGCGAATTCGAGCCAGTGCTTGGGCCGCTGGAGCCGTCCGGCCTCTTGCAGGCGGGTGTACAGCGGCGTCGAAGGGAACGGCGTCAGCTGTCCGAACACGGGCAGGCCCGGAGCCCAGCTTTCGATCTCGTCCACCGTGCGGTTAGCGACGCCGACCGTGTCATTGTCCATCCCGAAGATAAACGACGTGATCGCGTAGATGTTTCGGCGGGCGAGCCCGTCGAGCACGGCCTGATAATTGGCCGGTTTTGAGAATGTCTTGTTGACGTCGGCCATATTGGCCGGGTCGATCGACTCCATCCCGATAAATATCCATTTGCCGCCAGCATCGGCGATGAGGTCGACGAGTTCCTCATCGGCGAGCAGATTTGCGCTGATCTGGGCGACCCACGGCAGCGTGGCACCGGCCGCGATCATATCGCGAAGCAGCCCCTTGAGCCGCTTCTTATTGATGGCGAGATTGTCGTCGATAAAGAATACGGCGATCTGGCCCTTTTCCTTTTTGGCACGGGCCTTGAGCCTGAGCAGTTCCTCAATGACGCTTTCATTGGTGCGAAAGCGGATCGAATCGCCGAAAAATCCGGTAACGGTGCAAAATTCGCAGCCGTACGGGCATCCGCGGCCGGTCTCGATCGGCACGACAAAGAACTTGCCCCAGCCTTCGCCCGCCTTTGACAAGATCGGCTGAAGGAACTTGGGGACCAGCGAAAACTGGTCGAGGTCGAGCGTTTCCCAGGGGATATGCGGGTAGGGCTGGAGGCTCGGCTTAAAATCGTTGCCCTTGTCGTCGATCTTTGGCTGATAGGTATCCTTGAGCGTGCCGTTTGCGGCGTCCTCGACGATCTGTGCCCAGTATTCGTCAGCCTCGCCGAGTGCGACGGCGTCGGCGTGACGCGGGCCGCCGTCACGGCCGAGAGCCTCATCGGGGCATTCGGTCACGTGCGGGCCGCCCATCACGACCTTGAACCCGGCTTCGCGGAGGGCGTCGGCGACCTTGTAGGCACGGGCGACCATGCGGGTCATCGCACCGATACCGACCAGGCCGATGTCATTATCCTTGCAAAACTGTACAAGTTCGGGCCGCGTCATCGCCTTTGCGTTGCCGTCGATCAGGATGACTTCGTGTTCAGGCGGGGTTAGCGACTGGAGCAGAAACATCCAAAGATGCGGCATGAAATTGCGCGTGATACCGTTGTCCGGATTGTAAAGAAGGATCTTCATTCGTTATCTGTCGTTAATTAAAGCGAAATCTGCGGCACCTGCACCTCGGCGCCATTAACGGGAAAGATTTTAGTTCAGTGTTCTTCTGCAAGGAATACGTTTAAGACACTTTCGCACGTTTATCCCAAGATTACTATCTCAAAATTATCTTTTTGATCACCGAATAGAAAACATTTTCGGGCAACAGACGCCGCAGAGTCAAGATACCCTTGGTATTTACGCCGTATCTGAGGCGTTTCGTGCCGTCATTGACCGCGTCGTAAATAGTTTGCGCGACCACGGAGCCGTCGGGAGCCTCGTCGCCGGCCTTTTGCATATTGGGTATCGCCCGGGCCGCGATCGCATCGTACGCCGTCAGGCCCTCCTTGCGGGTGACCTCCTGCGAGCGTTCGTAAAAATCGGTCCGGATCGGGCCGGGCTCGATGATCTTGACGCGGATGTTGAACTGTTCGAGCTCGTAGTGCAGCGATTCCGAAAAGCCCTCGACCGCCCATTTGGTCGCGTGATAGAGGCTGAAGAGCGGAAACGTCATCCGGCCGCCGACCGATGCGATATTGACGATCGTACCGCCCTTTTGCTCGCGAAAATACGGCAGTATCTCGCGGCACACATTCATCAGCCCGAAAACGTTGGTCTGAAACTGTTTGTCGATCTGCTCCTGCGAGGCGGCCTCAAACGCACCGATGAGGCCGTAACCGGCGTTATTGACGACCGCGTCGATCCGGCCAAACTTTTCGATCGCGTCGTCGATCGCCGACCTGATCGACGCCGGGTCGGTGACGTCCAGCCTGAAACACTCGACATCGACGATGTTTTGCAGATCGGCGGCCTTTTCCGGCGAACGCATCGTGGCGGCGACCTTCCAATTCTTGGACTGAAAGAGCTTGACGGTATGGTGCCCGATGCCGCTCGACGCACCGGTGATCAGGACGACTTTGTTCATGGTATGAATTTACCATAAAAGAATTTCACCGCAGAGACACAGAGACCGCTGAGCAAGATCGAAAAAAAGCGCAAGTTTATCTAATAACTCCTACAGGTCGTCCAGTCCCAACCCCGATCGCTTTCCAACCTGTCTCTGTGGCTCTGTGGTCAATTCTTCCTGTGATAAAATCAGGGCATGAAGTTTCTGCATATCGCCGACGTGCACCTCGGGTGCACACGGTATCAGCTCGCCGAAAGCCCGCGTGATTTTTTTGACGCGTGGGCCGACGTGCTGCGGCGCTACGCGATCGATGAAAAGGTCGATTTTGTGCTAATGTGCGGCGACTTTTTTCACAAGCGTGCGGTGCCGCCCGAGACGATGAACTACGCCGTCGAGGGCCTCAAGATGGTCAAGGACGCCGGCATACCGGTCATCGCGATCGAGGGAAATCACGACCAGAAATACAACGACAGCGCCTTTAGCTGGCTGCGGTCGCTGGCGGCGTGGGACCTTTTGATACTGCTCGAACCGGTTACGGTCGAGGGCCGTGCCGTTTATGAACAGTGGGACCCGGCCGAGCGGCGGGGCGGCTATATAGACATCGGGCGGGCGCGGATATTCGGCTCGGAGTGGTACGGCGCGTCGGGCAACTGGGCGATACCGATGCTGACCGAGGCGATCGGCGAAAACCGCCGCGACGGTGCATTTCACATCCTGATGCTGCACACCGATGTCGAGGGTCACCAGGCACACCCGATACCGGCACTGTCGATCGACGCGTTGAAACAGCTCAAGAGCGTTACGGATTATGTCGGGCTCGGGCACACTCACAAGCACTATGAGATAGACAACTGGGCGTTCAATCCCGGTTCGATCGAGATCACAAACATCAGCGAGTTTCGCGAGACGCGCGGCGCTTTTGTCGTTGAGGCCGGCGAGGACAATTTGGTCACGGCGCGTCACGTCGAGGATTATCATTACCGGCCGTTCCAGCAGCTGCAGTTTAACGTAACGGGTTACGCTGACACCCGAGATGTCACCGAAGACATCCTGAAGCGGATCGATACGGAGGCCCGCCGGGCCGAGCCGGGCAAGCCGCAGCCGATAATCGAGATCAGCCTTCGCGGGCAGCTCGGGTTTCCAAACTCGCTGCTCGAACTGGCAAAAATACGCGACGAGGCCCGTGCGGTGACGGGAGCACTTCATGTGCGGATCAAGAATCACACCGTTCCGGCCGATTTTGTCGAGGCCGAGGAGACCATCGACGATGTCGGCCGCGAAAAACTCGAACGCCGCGTGATCGAGGACCTGATCCGGCGGGACAATCGGTTCAAGGTGCGGGCGGACGACATTTCGGACGCGGTGATCGGCGCCAAACGGATGGCGCTCGGCGATGACGAACCGCAAAAGATCGCGGACTTTATCGCCGTCAAACTGGGCTGAGCCGACGACGCATTTTATGGCCAGATCGATCGAAGATATTGCCGGAATGACCGAACTGCCGATCTTTCCGCTGCCGCTGGTGATGCTGCCGGGCGAGGTGCTGCCGCTGCACATTTTTGAGCCGCGGTACCGCCAAATGCTGACCGATATCGGCGGCGTCGGCGGCGTTTTCGGGATCACGTTTGCCGACCCAGACGCTCCGTCGGGTGCGGCGGCATTGGCCGGTTCGGTCGGCTGTGCGGCCGAGATTATCGAGGCGCAGACAATGGACGACGGCCGCTCGAATATCGTCACCATCGGCGTCGGGCGCTATCGCCTGCTCGGGTCGATCGAGGGAGACAAGCCGTATCTGGTCGGCGATGTCGCTTTCTTTCGCGATGAACCGGACGACGGCAATGAGGCCGAGGATCTGGCCGACGAGGTGTACGGGCTTTTTGACCGAATGGCGAAGGCCGTCTCAAAAATGCAGGGCGGACGCGACGCTCTGCCCGAACTCAACCGGTCGGACGCCGAGTCGTTTTCGTTCATTATCGCCGCCGCACTTAACCTCGAAAACGAGCTGAAATCGGGATTCCTGGAAATGACATCGACCGCTGAACGCCTGCGCGAGATCCGAGCGATCCTGGCAGCGTCGGTCGAGCAGATGGAATCGCACTCCGAGATCATCTCGGCCGCCAAGACCAACGGGCACAGCAAGAAAAAGCTCGATCTCTAATTACCCAGATTATTCCTGAAAAATTCGATAATGCGGCGGTCGTATGCCTCGGACTGTTCGATCGAGGCGTTGATGATGCCGAAACCCGACGGGCTCAGGTCGGTCTTGCTCTCGATCTTGTTGCCGGCCGGAAAACACTTGCTCAGCCGCGATGTCGAGTCCTGAAAGTCCGGCGTGTCGATGCCGCCGAGCAGCAGGATATTGCGGCCGTCGATCTTTTTGGCGGTGTCGCAGGCGGTATCGCGCTCGTAGCAGCCGTCGAAGAAGTAAAGGAACGTGCCGAGCTTTGCCATCCGCGAGGTCACCGTGCTGGCGAAAGGGAAGCGGCGGCTGACGGCATCGACGACCAGAGCGTCGGAGTCGGCCGGGACGCTGTCGAGGACGAGAGCCTTGAGCCCCTTGTCGATCGCGGCGGCGTTGAGCGCGGCAGCGGCACCGAGCTCGACGCCGTAAACGCCGATCTCTTTGCCGACAAGCGCGATCTGATTGGGCGTCTTAAGGTTGCGGACGAATTCGACCGCCGAAAGTGCGTCCTCGGCCTCGCACCCGCCGAACGACGTGTTCTTGACCGGCGCATTTTCGCCGTGTGCCCTCAGGTCCGGCATCAGGACCGTGAAATTCGTCGATTCGTTGAGTTTGACCGCGAGATTCAATACATACGAGCGGTCGGCGCCGTATTTGTGAAAGAGGATCACTGCCGGCGAATTTTCGGCACCGCGGAGCAGCCATCCGCGCGAACTCGAGCCATCTTTATTGGTCCAGGTTTCATCTGTAACCTGAGCGCCGCGTGAGCTGAGCTGGCCGTATTTTTCGGGCGTGACCAGGTAGATCGCCGTGTGAGGGCGAGCCGTACGGTACGTCAGCCAGACCGATGCCGCCGCGATCGCGGCAATGACAAGCAGGATGGCCGGAAATATCAGTTTCGAAAGACTCTTTGCTAAACGCGTAGACATTGCCATAACAGATGCTCAAGTAAAGTCGAAGGAATATCGATAGTAACTGCGGGAGGCTGAAAGCGTAACGGGGATTGCTTTCGATAAGACTCTTACGATGTTACCATATTGGGCAAGTTTTGAGGAAGATTTTTTTGATGCGAAACATACTAGGAACGGCGGCGGTGATCGTGTTTTTGACGGCGTTTTGTGCGGCCGCGTTCGGACAGGCGGCGGCCACCGCCGGCAAGCAGGGGCCGGTGGCGATCATGCCGCTCGCCGAGGTCAAAGAAGGTGCCCGCGGCGTCGCCAAGACGGTATTTCGCGGGTCAAAGCCCGAGGAATTTAATGTCGAGATACTGGGCGTCGTGCCCGGTGCGATCGGGCCGCACCAGGATATGATCATCGGCCGGCTGAGCGGAGCGTTGGCCGAGCGGACGTTCGTATTTGCCGGCATGTCGGGTTCGCCGGTCTATATCGACGGCAAACTGATCGGCGCCGTCGCTTACAGCTTTCCGTTCGCCAAAGAACCGATCTGCGGCATCACGCCGATCGAGCAGATGATCTCGATATTCGAACGCGTTCCGGCGCCGAAGCCCGCCGCCGCCGTCCGTCCGGTCAAGTTTTCGGACATCAACGCCGCCGCGCTCGACCTTGAATCGCCCCGTGCGTTCTCAAACGCCGGCAGCGTCGTTTCGGGAATGTCGTCGGACTCGCGCATGAACGCGGTCGCGGGACAGACATTTGTGCCGATCGCGACGCCGATGACGTTTAGCGGCATTTCGCAGGCGGTGCTCGATATGTTCGCCCCGCAGTTGAAGAGCGTAGGGATCATGCCGGTCGCCTCGCTCGGCGGCGGCAACAAGATCACACCGCTCAAAGCGTTTGACGAAGATACGCTGCTCGGCGGCGATTCGGTCGTGGTCCAACTCGCCCGCGGCGACATCTCGATCGCGGCGGCAGGGACCGTGACGCTGCGTGACAATACCAAGATATACGCCTTTGGCCACCCGTACTTCGGGCTCGGTTCGACCGACCTGCCGATGGCTGAGTCGCATGTCGTCGTGGTGGTGCCGAACGCCAATAATTCGTTCAAGCTCGCGGTCGCCGACGACGCCGTCGGGACGCTGACACAGGATCGTGCGACCGGCATTTTCGGAACGCTCGGCCAGGCCCCGAAGATGATACCGGTGAAAGTTGCGGTTTCGACCAGCCGCGGCCGCAACGAGGAGATCAGGTTCGAGACGTGCATTGACGATTTTCTAGCACCGCTCGTGGTCAATGTCGGTGCCCTGAACGCGATCTCGGCACAGGAACGCGGCATCGGCGACACGACCATTACCCTGACCGGCACGATCAACGTCCGCGGCGAAGAGCCGATCCGCGTTGAGCGGCGCTTTACCGGCAATCAGGCACCGCCGCTGTCGGCCGCGGCGTCGGCCGTTCCGCTCGCACTTTTGCTCAAGAGCAACCTCGCCGGGATCGACGTCACGGGTGTGGATCTGAAATTTTCGGTCGTTGAGGGAAGCAAGGCCGGAGCTCTCGAACGCGTGGCGGTCGACCGGACGCAGGTCCGTGCCGGCGAATCGCTGAATGTCGATATGTACATCCGAACCGAGGGCGGCAAGCTCGAGACCAGGTCGGCCATCGTCCGGATCCCTGAGAACACGCCCGCCGGGCCGCTGTCGCTGATGATCGGCGACGGTTCGTCGATACAGGAAAACGCGGCGATCAAGCAATTTGTCCCGGCGACCGTCGGCGAACTTGTCCGAACGATCAATCTCGCCAAGCGCCCCGACCGGCTGTATGTTTACGGCTATCGAACAGCGGCCGGTGTCGTGATCGGTGCGAGCGAAATGCCCAATCTGCCGCCGTCGATGCTGGCGACGATCAATAACGACCGCAGCGTCGGCGGATCAAAAGCGTCGACCCAAAAGTCGCTGATCGATCAAATGCTCGCCGACGGCGAGACCATCGTCTCGGGTTCGCAAACGATCGTGATCGAGGTGATCAAGTAGAGCGGCAGCCGACCGCATTCGTTTAACAGCCGCCGCCGGGGAATTTATTGACCTTTCCGGCGGCGATTGCTATTCTGATATGTGAATAACCTAAATAAAACGCTGCATGCGGCCCGTTTTGCAGCTGAAAAACACACCGGGCATTTTCGAAAGGGTTCCAGACGCGAACCGTACATTAACCATCCGATCGAAGTAGCGAATATGATCGCCAATGTCGGCCTCATCGAGGACGAGGACATTCTGGCGGCGGCATTGCTGCACGACACCGTCGAAGACTGTGAAGTATTGCCTGAGGAGATCACGGAGAAATTCGGCGAGGCCGTCTGCGGTTACGTAATGGAGGTCACCGACGACAAGTCGCTGCCGAAACACACCCGCAAGCTGCTCCAGATCGAGCACGCACCGCATCTCTCGTACGGTGCCAAGGTGATCAAGCTCGCGGACAAGATCAGCAACGTCCGCGACGTCATCGCCAGTCCGGCTGAGGACTGGGACAAGCAGCGGCGTCAGGAGTACGTCCAGTGGGCCGTGAATGTCGTCGAGGGACTGCGCGGGGCCAACGATCAGCTCGACGAACTCTTTGACGAGGTCGTGGCGTTGGCTAACCAAAAATTGGAGGAGATCGACTGATCAAACGGCGGCGTCGCCCTCGACCCAGTGTTCGCCGTCGCGGTAAACCTCTTTCTTAAAGATCGGAACGGTGCGTTTCAGCTCGACGATCAGCCATTCGCAGGCGGCAAAGGCCGCCTTACGGTGCGGAGCGGCGACCGAGATGACGACGCTGGTTTCGCCGATATCGAGCCTACCGAGCCGGTGGACGATGCCGACGGCCGATATCTCAAACTGCTCTTTGGCCGCGAGGATGAGCTTTTCCATCTCTTTCAAGGCCATCGGCTCGTACGCCTCGTATTCGAGATATTCGGTCTCACGCACACCGCCTGCTGCCTTGTCCTTTGTAAATCGCCTCGCGTAACCGTCAAGCGTGACCGTCGCACCGCACTCAGGCGGCACCATACGGCGCGCGACGCTCGTCAGGTCGATCGGTTCGGTCGTAAGTTCGAAAAAGTCGAGACTCATTTTAGTGTTTGCGGTTAACCGCTAATAAGATCTACGATTTACCCACCTGAGACCGCTGTGAATATCGCGAGCTCGTCGCCGTCATTGAGCAATTCGTCACCGCTGGCAAACGCCTGATTGACCGACAAATGCAATCGATGAGCGGCAAGACGTGGATGTTCGGCGACGACGGTCTCGAGAATATCCGCGGCCCTCGAATTCGGCGGCACATCGACATCGATACGGCGTTGGCCCGTGATGTCAGCCGTGGCTCCGAAGAAAAGAACTTGGATATTCATTGTCGAATGCACACTCCCTACCGGTCGTGTTTCTGCCGATTATTTTATCGCACCGGCGATTGGGCTCGATGCCGACGCGTAGAGGCGTTTGGGCATACGGCCCGCAAGATATCCGAGGCGGCCGGCCTGAACGGCGAGTTTCATTGCCGTGGCCATCGCGGCCGCATCGCCGGCCTCGGCGATGGCGGTGTTCATCAATATCGCGTCGGCACCGAGTTCCATGGCGACGGCCGCGTCTGACGGCACGCCGACGCCGGCATCGACAATGATCGTCGCGTCGGGCAGCTGCTCGCGCATTATCCGCAAGTTCGACGGGTTCTGCACGCCCATGCCCGAACCGATCGGGGCGGCGAGCGGCATGACGGCCGGGCAGCCGGCGTCAAGCAGCTTTTTGGCCATGATCAGGTCGTCGGTGAAATACGGCAGGACGATAAATCCCTCTTTTACAAGTATCCTGGCGGCATCGAGCGTTTGTTCGTTGTCGGGTAGCAGCGTGACCGGGTCACCAATGACTTCGAGTTTGATCCAGTCGGTCTCGAGCGCCTCGCGGGCGAGGCGAGCGGTGCGGATGGCGTGGTCCGCGTCATAACAGCCCGCCGTGTTGGGCAGTATCTTCATCTGCGGATCGAGGTGGTCGAGAAACGACTCGCTCGAACCGTCGAGCGGCACGCGGTTGACCGCGACGGTGACCATCTCGGCGCCCGACGCCGCGTGGGCGGCCTTCATCTCGTCATACGACCGATATTTGCCGGTGCCGATAATGAGACGTGAGTTGAACGTTGTACCTGCGAGTGAAAATGTGTCTGACATAGCGTTACGTCAATTTTCACGCAAAGACGATGATAAGGCAATCCACGACGGAACCGCCCGCCGATCATCCGCCGCCGACGAAATGGACGACCTCGATCCGGTCGCCGTCGCTGACGGCCGTCTGAGGCCAATCGGCGCGGCGGACGACCGAACGGTTGAGTTCGATCGCGACACGCTGATGCGGCAGCTCCAGCCGGTCGAGCAGTTCGGCGAGATGAGTTTCAGGTGCGACCTGACGAGCTTCGCCGTTAATGAAGACGGTGATATTTGCCATCAACGCCAATTTTGGGCTTTGGCGATCAGAAATTCAAATTTGTGACGGTATAAAACGGGCAGGCGATCAACCGGGCGTGACGATCCGCCGCAGTTCGATCTCTTCGCCGCTGTGTGTCGCACGGAGCAGCAGGGCGGCGCGCCCGGATGTGAAATGCGGCAGCTGAAGGTGAACGCGGGCGATGCCGTTGGAGTCGGAATTTGCGTGAAAGATGACCGGGCGAAAGCTCGACCCGAGCACCTTGATCATTATCTGAGCGTCAGCGACCACTTTTCGATCGGTCCCGCGGCAGATCATGGTCGTGACGGTGACACGGTCGCCGCCATTGAATTTTGCCTCGCCGAGCAGTTCGATGCTGAGTTTTTGGTTCGCCGGGCGTTCCTTGCCGGAAAGCTCGCTGACGACCGCGACGGCCTCGGCCGGCAGCAAAATGTCGTCCTCGATGATCTCGACATCCTCAAATATCGGAGCGTCAAAGAACTCGTCCGCTGAAAATTCCTGCGTCACGACCGACGCGGGCAGTTCGATCGGTTCGGCGGCCGGCGGTTCGGCCGGCGGTTCCGCCGGCGAGAATGTGACGATCCGCTGCGTCTCGACCCTTGCGACCGGCGTCGGGACGACTACCTGCACCGGCTCGGGCTGCGCCTGCGGCGCCTCGGCGGCCTTGGCGGCACTTGCCCTCGCGGTCATCGCTTTAAGTTCGTTGATGCGGCCGGCACGGATCGCCGCGCAGATCAGTTTGTGCTGTTTTTGGACGCGTTCGGCAACCACCGCTTCGACGACGTCTTCGGCGGCGAGGTCGTCGTAATTGGTGCGTTTGCTGGCCAGGATCGTGCCGCGGTCGTAAACAAGCGAGATTATCTTGCGCGACGGCAGCCCTTTGTCTTCGGTCTGGACGTGATATACGACACCGTCGAACTCTATATCTGTATTAAAACCAGCGATCACAGCTTATTTTTATCCATTGGCGAAGTGGGATAATGGCGGAATTCCGGCACGGTATGCCACTCTTGAAATTAGCATACGGGCTCGTTTGCGGTCAACGAATTAGTTTGTAATACGGGCCGCCGAAGATAGGTCAAAACGCTCGTCGGACTGCCTTGACACCAATACAGGCTTAACTTACGATTGAGTTTGTGCCAAAAGTCTCAAACTGATGCAGTATCAGCAGGAAAATTCCTGCTTGCTGTTTATATTTTCAAGAGGTAGGTTCAGGGGTCTAAATGTCAGAATTCAGCCTAATGGATTACGCTCCGCTCGCCGTGATGTTCCTTGTCGGGGCGGGTTTTACGGCGAGCCAGTTGCTCGTTACAACGCTGATCGGTCCGAGAAAGAGAACCGCGACCAAGCTGATGCCGTACGAGTGCGGCAAGGACCCGGTCGGTTCGGCCCACGATAAGTACTCGGTCAAGTTCTACACGGTCGCGGTCATATTCCTCCTCTTCGACATCGAAGTCCTTTTCATCATCCCGTTCGCCGTTGCTTTCAAGAGCCTGCTCGATGAGCAAAAGATCTCGGGAATTGCCTTCGGAACCTTCGCATTTATTGAGATACTTGTGTTTATCGCAACGCTGATCGTGGGTTATATCTACGTCTGGCGAAAAGGCATCTTCGATTGGGGACTGCAGGCACGTGCTGAGGCTCGGGCCGAGGCTAAAGAAATGGCACGGCAAAACCGTGAGATCAAGAGGGCGGCGTAATACAAAATGGGTCTCGAAAATACACTATTTGAATCATTGCCTGATGTCGTGACGGTCAAACTCGACGCGGTCGTCAATTGGGCCCGCAAGAGCAGCCTCTGGCCGGCGACATTCGGACTGGCTTGCTGCGCGATCGAGATGATGAATACGGTCGCGGCCCGCAACGACCTATCGAGATTTGGAGCTGAGACGTTCCGGGCCAGCCCGCGACAGGCCGACGTGATGATCGTGTCGGGCCGCGTGTCGCGCAAGATGGCACCGGTGCTGCGCCGCATCTACGATCAGATGCCGGAACCCAAATGGGTCATCTCGATGGGTGCATGCGCCACGTCGGGCGGCGTTTTTGACAACTACGCGATCGTACAGGGCGTCGACAAGATCGTCCCGGTCGATATCTATGTGCCTGGCTGCCCGCCGCGGCCGGAAATGCTTGTCCACGCCATCACGATGCTCCAGGACAAGATCATGAAGGAGTCGGTCAAGGATCGCCGCGACACGTTCGAGACCGAATCGCGTGAATCGATCGTACCGGGCACATTGCCGGTGACCGAGGGCACGGCACTCGAACGCGAGGTACAGGCCGAGGTTGCCCAGAACAGTGCTTCGCGGCCGTACTCGGTGCCGTCGAAACACGAACGCCGAAAGAGCTCATAATGGCAAAAAGCCTCTTCATCGCGCTGGCGGTATTCGTAATGTTCGGTCTTTTGCCGAACGCGGCGAGCGCGCAGGCCGGGACAGGCTGGGCGCCGCCGAAGCTCGGCGTTTGGCGAGTAACGGGCAAGGACGAAGAGGGCTTGAAATGGTCGGGGTCGATGAGGCTCAACTCACGAAGGTCGGCCGGAAACACGTCCCGATACCGCGGCTATTTTGACTGGCTGTCGAGTGACCGTAAGAATTCGGGACGCGAGTTTTTCAACGCCGTGTTCGATCGCCGCAGCGGCAGTTTCAGGATCAACGGCTATCGTGTGACGCGTGCGAAAGGCGACATCGCCGCGGGCCGGTATCACGGCCGGGCGGCGGGCAATGGCCGCCGGATCGTGCGCGGAACGTGGGGCGGTGTCGATATCATCAACGGTAAATGGACCGCAGTGTGGTCGAGGGTTCGGTAGGAAAGTTTGTTATGTCATCTCTTTTGGATTTCGTCGAAAAGATCAGGGAAAAGAACGGTGAATGGGTCTCGGCCGTTGCCGAAGCTCACGGTGAGGTCACCGTTACGGTGCCGCGCGAAGCTGTTATCGACATTTGCGAATTTCTCCGCGACGGTCAGGGCTTTGATATGCTCGCCGACCTGTGCGGAGCCGACCGCGGCCCGGAAGAAGATCCGCGATTTGAGGTCAACTATCACCTGTTCGGTACGGGGCACCATAAACGCCTGCGGCTGAAGGTCCTGCTCAGCGATGACGACCCGAGCGTCGAGTCGGCGACGACCGTATGGCGTACCGCCGAGTGGCACGAGCGCGAGACCTATGACCTGTTGGGCATTAAGTTCACGGGCCACCCGGACCTGCGCCGCATACTGCTGCCGTCTGATTTTGACGGGCATGCGTTGCGAAAGGATTATCCGCTGCGCGGCTATGAGCCGTACAGCATGAACTAGAATGCGGCGGGCCGCGATCGGGAACAAAGCGATCGCGGCAATAGCGTCATTCTCGTTTTACGACCAGCGATCCACTAAAATATGAGCGTTGCAGTAGAAAATATACCCGGCCAGTACGAGGTCATGGATTCGGCACTCGAATCGCAGATGACCCTGTCGATGGGCCCGCAGCACCCCTCGACACACGGGGTTTTGCGTCTCGATCTGAGGCTCGACGGCGAACTCGTCATCAAGGCGATCCCGGACATCGGCTATCTCCATACCGGTATGGAAAAGCTCTTTGAGTACCGAAAGTACCAACAGGGCATCGTCATCACCGACCGAATGGACTATCTCAACCCGCTCGGCAACAACCTCGCGTATGTGATGGCCGCCGAAAAGCTGTTGGGGCTCGAGATCCCCGAGCGTGCCCAGGTGATCCGCGTATTGATGTGCGAACTGCAGCGTATCGCGTCGCACATGGTCTGGCTCGGAACGTCGTGCCTCGATATGGGCGCAATGACGCCGTTCTGGTTCACCTTTAAAGAACGCGAAAAGATCCTCAACCTCATCGAGTCAGCGTCGGGCGGGCGAATGACGCCCAGCTATTTCCGCATCGGCGGCCTGATGATGGATCTGCCGGCCGGATTTGATAACCGCGTCAAGCAGTTTCTGGCTGATTTTCCGGACGCACTCAACACCTTTGACACGCTCGTCACCGGCAACACGATCTGGCAGAGCCGCACCAAGAATATCGGCATCATCTCGCGCGAGGACGCGATCTCGTGGGGATTGACCGGCCCGAGCCTTCGCGGCAGCGGCGTCGATCTCGACCTCAGGCGTGACGATCCGTATTCAGGTTACGAAACGTACGACTTTGAGGTCCCGACCGAGCCGGACGGCGACGTTTGGTCGCGGTTCAAGGTCCGCATGCGCGAGTTGACCGAGTCGTACAAGATCGTCCGGCAGGCACTCGAACGGCTCAAGCCGGGACCGATCAAGGCGGACGCACCGAAGGTCGTCCTGCCCGACCGCGACGATATGCGTAAGCATATGGACTCGCTCATCCACCACTTCCTGATCGTCGCCGAGGGCTTTAACGTGCCCGAGGGCGAGGTCTATCACGCGATCGAGGCGTCAAAGGGCGAACTCGGCGTGTATATGAAATCGAACGGCGGGCCAAAGCCCGAGCGGGTGCATTTCCGCGGGCCGAGCTTCGTTAACCTTTCCGCCCTGCCGGTAATGGCCGAGGGCGAGATGATCGCCGACGTGGTCGCGGTCATCGGCAGCTTAGACATTGTGCTTGGGGAGATCGATAGATAATCATGGCAGCAGCAACTCCGACAAGTTTTACCGACAAGATCATCGTTTCCGACGAGGTCGCCGAGTTTTCGCCGGCGGTCGTCGAGGAGATGAAGTCGCATTTGGCAAAATATCCCGCTGAACGTTCGCGTTCGGCGCTGATCCCGCTGCTCTTTGTCGTGCAGCGTGAACGCGGCGGATGGATCGATAATCCGGGCGTCAATTTTCTGGCAAAGTTCCTGAACCTCGAGGTGACGGACGTCTGGGAAACGGCGACGTTCTATTCGATGTTCAACCTGCGGCCCGTCGGGCGGCACCACATCCAGATCTGCAAGACGCTGTCGTGCAAGATCATGGGCGAGCCGGATATCACCGATCACATCTGCTCAAAGCTCGGCATCCATCCGGGCGAAACGACAGAGGACGGACGATTTACCGTCTCGCTGGTCGAGTGCCTCGGCAGCTGCGGTACGGCGCCGATGATGCAGATCGGATTTGATTATCACGAAGATCTGACGATCGAAAAGGTCGATAAGATCCTCGACGAGTGCAAATAGGCGTCAGCAGCCCGAATTTAAGGACGGGCTCCGCCGCGGCAAATTTTTGACAAAGGGCCCTTGTAAACGCGCCGGTCAACGCGAGCGGCCCGGTACTATTTAATATGGAAATCAAAGCAATCGGCTGTGAACCACTGCAGTTAAAGCGAATGCACATCAAAGATGGGCACACGCTGAAGGTCTATCGTGAGACCGGCGGCTATAAGTCACTTGAAAAGGCGCTCAAGATGGCTCCCGCCGATATCATCGAGGAAGTCAAAAAGTCGGCCCTTCGCGGCCGCGGCGGTGCGGGCTTTCCGACCGGTATGAAGTGGTCTTTTGTGCCGAAGGATTCGCCCAAGACCAAATACGTCGTTTGCAACGCTGACGAATCGGAGCCCGGCACATTCAAGGACCGCTATCTTATGGAACGCGACCCGCACGCCCTCATCGAAGGGATGCTGATCGCCGGTTACGCACTCGGTTCGACGACCGGATACATCTACACCCGCGGCGAATACAGATATCTGATCGACATTATGGACGTCGCCCTGGCCGAGGCCCGCGAGGCCGGCATTTTGGGTGATAACGTGATGGGTTCGGGCTTTAAGATGGACATTCACACGCACACGGGTGCGGGAGCCTACATCTGCGGTGAGGAAACAGCACTTTTGAGTTCGCTCGAGGGCTATCGCGGCCATCCGCGTATGAAGCCGCCGTTTCCGGCCGTTGAGGGCGTTTACGCCTCGCCGACGGTCGTCAACAACGTCGAAACGCTTACAGCCGTGCCCCAGATCATCGAGATGGGCGGCGACGCTTGGCGTGCACTCGGCACTGAGAAGTCGGGCGGCACGAAACTGTGGTCGGTAAGCGGGCACGTCAATAAACCGGGCGTTTACGAACTGCCGATGGGCTATGCCGACATGGAAAAGTTCATCATGGAAGATTGCGGCGGCATCCGCGGCGGCAACAAGCTCAAGGCCGTCATTCCGGGCGGGTCCAGCGTTTACATCATGAACGCCGATCAGGTCATCGGAAAGAACGTGACGATGGACTATGAAGGCCTCGTCGCGGGCGGGTCAATGGTCGGTTCGGGCGGTTTTATCGTAATGGACGACACGGTCGACGTGATGGAATCGACCAAGAACCTGACCGAATTTTATAAACACGAGTCGTGCGGATGGTGTACGCCGTGCCGCGAAGGAACGGATTGGCTGGTCAAGATATTTAACCGCATCGCCGACGGCGGCGGACGCCCGGAAGATGCCCAGTTGATGCTCGACATCTGCGACAACATCGAGGGCAAATCGTTTTGTCCGCTCGGTGACGCCGCAGCGTGGCCGATCCAGAGCGCGATCAAGCAGTTTCCGGAAGATTTTAAGAAATGGCTGCAGAACAAGGCCAACGGAAACGAAGTTACGGCAAATATCTAATGTCGTTTTGGAGAGTCTCTCATCGGCTGCCGTTGGCCCTGTTTTTACTGCTGCTCATATCGGCGGCGGTGCTCGGGCAGGAAAAATTGCCGGTGATAATAGTTCCGGGGTTGACCGGTTCTGAATTGATAAATAAGCGGACGAATGAGGTCGTCTGGTTCAAGGCTCCGCGGTCGAAAGACGACGATCTGCGATTGCCGGTGACGGCGAGCATACTCAAGTCGCACGACGATCTGGTGCGGGGCGATATTCTCAGGAGCATCAAGGTCGGCATCTTTCCGCGGATCGACGTTTACGGCGGGCTGATCGAGAACCTGATCGCCAAGGCCGGCTATCACGAAGAATCGTGGCAGAGCCCGACGGCGAAGGGCGATTCGGCGGCGATATACGTTTTTCCGTACGACTGGCGGCAGGACAATGTTGAGAATGCCCGTTTGCTGATCCGCGAGATCACGGCGCTCAAGCTCAGGCTGAAGCGGCCGGACCTGAAATTTAACGTGATCGCGCACTCGATGGGCGGCATCATCACCCGGTACGCGGCGATGTACGGCGACGCCGACCTGCCGGCGGCGAACAGATCGCCGAAGCCGACGTGGGCGGGTGCCAGGCACTTTAATAAGGTCGCACTGCTCGGAACACCGAGCGAGGGTTCGGTGCTGGCGCTGAGGTCGCTGGTCGACGGGTTTGCGATCGGCGGGATAAACATAAATCTGCCGTTTGTGCAGAACCTTACGAAATTTGATCTTTTTACTATTCCGTCGGTGTACCAGCTGCTGCCGGCACCCGGTACGCTCAGAGCGACGGATGAGAATTTTGAGCCGATCAGCATCGATCTGTACGATCCAAAGGAATGGAACCGTTACGGGTGGAACGCGATCAACGACGACGGCTTTCCGGCCCAGTTTCGACTGGCCGAGCGGCGGGCGGCCCCCGAGTTCTTTGCTTCGGCATTATCGCGGGCAAAGCGGCTGCACGAGGCCCTCACGGCCGGTGCAGGCTCGAACGGGCCCGGATTGTTCAACATTGTCGGTGCGGCGTGCAATGACGCTCTCGACCTGATAGTGCTCCGGCGTGACAAAAAGACCGATCGGTGGATAACGATGTTCAAGCCGGTCTCGTTCGTTAAAGATACGGGCGATAAGGTCACGAATGACGAATTGAAAGAACTGATGCTCGCCGACGGTGACGGCGTCGTGACCAGAAGGTCGCTGGAGACCGACACCCAGACGAGATTCGCGGGGACATCGGTCTTAAAACCGGCATCGAGCAAGTTTGTTTGCGAGGAACACAACAGGCTCGCGGCGAACGGCGAAATTCAGGATTATCTGATGAGCCTTTTCGGGATAGTTCCGGCAAGTGAAAAGGCGGCCAACTGAGGCCGGGCCGGCGGCAATTTGAATTTGAGTTCATTAAGACAAGTGCGGCCGAATCGGCGAGCACCTGTTGAAAACGGCAGGTTTGTTATTTCAGCGTTTGAGACCGCGTCCGTTGGCATTGACCCAATGCCGCCGGTAACGCGTTAGTCGAGTAAAGTTTGATGTCAACAGAACTTATTAAAGTCACAATAAACGAACAGGATTTCGAGGTCGAAAAAGGTGCCCGTCTGATCGACGTGTGCCGCGAAAAGGGCTTCGGTATCCCGTCATTCTGTTATTACCACGACCTCGCCCTTCAGGCCTCGTGCCGTATGTGCCTGGTCCGCATCGACAAGATGCCCAAGCTCCAGACGTCGTGCACCATCTCATGTACCGACGGTATGGTGGTCACCACGCAGAGTGAAGAGGTAGAAAAGGCCCAGCGGGCGATGGGCGAATTTCTGCTCGCTAACCACCCGCTCGACTGCCCGGTCTGCGACCGCGGCGGCGAGTGCGAACTGCAAGAGGTGATCTTCGACTGGGGCGATGTCGAACAGCGTTTTTCTGAAAAGAAGGACGCGCAGCCCGAAAAATACCTTTCGCCGATCGTCGCTAACGATCCGCAGCGATGCATCCTCTGCAAACGCTGCACACGCGTCTGTGACGAATGGATGGGCGAAGACGCGATCGAGGCCGGCAACCGTGGAGCCAATACTGTGATCGGTACATACGGCGGTTGGCTCAACTGCTCGCAGTGCGGCAACTGTATCGAGGTCTGCCCGACGGGAACTTTGCTGGACGGTGTTTACCGCCACGAAACGCGTCCGTGGGAGCTCGATCAGACCGTTTCGACGGACGTTTACGGCTCGGACGGCATGCAGATCAGCATCGGGTCGCGCGGCGGCACGGTTCACCGTATCGTTGCCCGCGACCGCTACGTTAACGGCCTGAACGGCGAGTTTCTGGATGTAAAGGCCCGATTTGCACACGGCTTTATCGATCACCCCGATCGCATAAAAACGCCGATGATCCGCTATTCAAAAGGCGGAAAACTGATCCCCGCGACGTGGGACCAGGCGGTAAAATACGCGGCCGAGAAATTTAAGGCCGCCGGCAAGGCGGTCGGCGTCATCGCCAGCCCGCGTTTGACCAACGAATCGGTCTTCACGCTCAAGCGGTTTGCCGCTGAGGCCGTCGGGGGTGACAATTTTGCGGTGGCCGAGGACAGCAAGCTCGGGGCGTTTTTCGCCAACATGAGCGTTGACCTCTGTACGCACAAGGAAATACGCCACGCCAAGGTCATCGTCCTGATCGGCGGCGAACCCGAAGAAGAACAGAGCTTTACGGCCAAACAGATCCGCCAGGCGGTCAGGAACGGCGGAGCGAAATTTATCTGTGTAAACGACACGCCGATCAACCTTTCGCGGCGTGCGACGCAGTTCATACACGTAAACCGCGGCACGGCCGACGGATTTGCACTGGCCCTGGCCGAAGCCTCGGCCGACGCTCTGGCCGCGGCCAAACTCGGCATCGACGCCGGTGAGATCGCCGCCGCCCGGCAAACGATCAGCGACGCTCAGGGCGACGTGATATTCATGATCGGCAACGAACTCTCGGCCGACGCTCAGGCCGCGATCGCCGGCACGGCCGCAAAATTTGCGGGTGACGGCCGCCGCGTTCTGCTGCATCCGCTGGCCCGGTACAACAACTCGGTCGGCGCGCACGATATGATGCCGGACAGCAAGAGTGTCGGTGACGTCATCAGCGGATCAAAGGCACTCTTGATCGGCGGCAGCCTCCAGTCGACGGACGGCCTCGCGGGCAAGGACTTTATCGCCGTTCAGGAACTGTTCCTGACCGAAACGGCCGATCATGCCGATGTCGTTTTCCCGGCTGCTAGTTTCGCCGAAGTTGACGGCACGTTTACCAACAACGCCGGGAACGTCCAGCGTGTCCGCAAGGCGATCGAGCCGCTTCACCGTTCGAAACCGGATTGGGTGATCGCGTCGCTTATCGCACGGGAAATGGGCGTCGATCTTGGTTACGATTTTTCGGCGTCGCAGGTGTTTAAGTCGATCGCGGAAAGCGTGCCGGCCTATGACGGGCTCCGCTATCCGGCGCTGAAGGACGAGTCTGACCCGGCACGGGCGAAATACGCCGTTAACGGTTCGGCCGACGTTTCGGGCCCGGTCGCGGCCCTTAAGGCCGCCGTCGAAGCGATGAGCGGCGAAGCTGATAAGAATATGGAAACGCCGCGGGTGGGACACAAACTCCATCGCCTGACGACGATGACGAGCAAGACTGAGCAGTTTCACCTGCTGGCGCACGGCAACCCGAAGCCCGGCAATCTGCTGGTCTCGCCGCTCGTACAATTTGCTCTCGACGGCAAACCGCTGGATGAGAATTTGGCCGATGCGGCCGCGGTCGGTGTCGCCGACAGGTCATTGATCGGTAAATAGTTTTTTGTTATGGAATCTGTTATCAAAACTGCATTTCCGTTCGTTGTTTACGGCATCGGCGTACTGATGGCGTTTCAGATCGTGCTGATGATCGTGGCGTACACGGTGCTTGCCGAACGCAAGGTGTTGGGCTGGATGCAGGGACGCATCGGGCCAAACCGCGTCGGGCCGTGGGGCGTGCTCCAGCCTTTCGCGGACCTTCTGAAGTTTATCTTTAAGGAAGACCTGACGCCGGACAAATCGACGAAATTCGTCTATTTTCTGGCTCCGCTGGTCGCCCTGACGTGTGCCCTGATGCCGATGGTGGTTTATCCGTTCGGCCCGGCGATCACGACCGTCGATTGGAGCTTTTTGCCGTACGGACTTGGCGAGGGCGTTACGGCACTGCCGCTGACCATCGCCCGGATCGATGTCGGCGTGCTCTTCATCCTCGGTATCACGTCGGTCGGTGTTTACGGCATCGCTCTGGCCGGATGGTCGTCAAACAACAAATATTCGCTGATGGGCGGCCTGCGTTCGTCGGCCCAGATGATCTCGTACGAACTCGCGATGGGAGCTTCGGTGATCGGTGCCGTGATGCTCGCCGGGACGCTCGACCTTAACGGCATCATCTTTGCCCAGATCCATTCGCCGTTCCGCTGGTTCATCATCCCGCAGTTCATCGGTTTTGTGGTCTTTCTGATCTCGGCGTTTGCCGAGACGAACCGCGTGCCGTTTGACCTGCCCGAGGCCGAGACAGAACTCGTCGCGGGATTTCACACCGAGTATTCAGCGTTGAAGTTCGCACTGTTCTTTATGGCCGAATACGTAAATATGTTTACGGTCTCGGTCATGTGTACGGTACTTTTCCTTGGCGGCTGGTACGTCCCGGGGCTCGGCCGTTTGCTGGAACCGGGCTCGATCCCGTACGCGATCGTCAGCCACGCGGCCTTTATCGGCAAGATCTGTGCGTTCCTGTTTCTCTTTATCTGGGTCCGCGGTACGCTGCCGCGATTCCGTTTTGACCAGTTGATGAACTTCGGCTGGAAGTTTTTGCTTCCGGTAGCGTTGGCGAACGTCATTTTGACGATCATCGTGGTCTATTTCCTGAATAGCTAGCATTATGGTCACGACAGCCTTATTTTTTGTATTTGCCGGCCTCGCTATCGCGTGTGCGATCTCGATGGTCTATCACCGAAATCCGCTGTACAGCGCGATCTCGCTGGTTGGCGTCTTTATCTCGCTATCGTGCATATATCTGACGCTGGCGGCACCGTTCATCGCGGCCGTTCAGATCCTGATCTATGCCGGAGCGATCATGGTCCTGGTCGTATTTGTCATAATGCTGCTCAATCTCGATGACGAACCGACTGCCAACCGGCTCAAATATCTGTGGGCGCTCGGAGCGGGGCTCGGCGTTCTGCTTCTGGCACAAACGTTCTTTATCTTTTACGCGGTAATGCGTGCCCCGAACGTACCGTCCGACCAGAATCTGACCGCGGGCAAAACGATGAACATCGGACAGGCGATGTACACCGAATATCTGTTGCCGGTCGAGATCGTCGGTGTGCTGCTGCTGATGGCGATCATCGGCTCGGTGATACTTGTCCGGCGGCTCAAACAGCCGAAGCTGGAACTCGTTGTCGATAACGAACTTGAACTGAGGCACGAAGAAAAGCCTCTGATCTAAACGAAAATGGAACCAAGTTTAGCCAGTTATCTGGCACTTTCAGGAGTATTGTTCACGATCGGAGCGGTCGGCGTTATTTTCAAACGCAACGCGATCGGGATGTTTATGTGTATCGAGCTGATGCTCAATGCCGTAAATCTCACGTTCGTGGCATTTTCGCGATATTACGGAGATGTGACCGGGCAACTGTTCGTGTTTATGGTCATGTCGGTCGCAGCCGCCGAAGCCGCCGTCGGCCTCGGTATCATCATCGCGTTCTTCCGCAATAAGCAGTCGGTCGACGTTGATGACGCGAGCCTCATGAAGAATTAACACCGGGAAACGGCAATAATGATCAAACTTCGGGTCTCAAATCTCTATAGCCTATGTTGTCTGGCCGCAATTGCCGTTGTTTCGGCCAGCGGACAGGCCGTGGATGCCGGCAAGACAGAGAATTCGTTCAATTCGCTTACGCGTACCGAGATGGATATGCTGGTCGCCGACGCGGTGAGATCGAAACCTGAGATCTTGCAGAGATTTGCCGAAGATCCGGACTTGAAGCGACTGCAGATCCAGCAGGTGCGAGAGTTGCTGGCTTTTGCCAGCCAGGCGCAAAAGGAAGGAATGACGGCGGACCCGACGAACCGTCAGGAGTTGGAGAACATAAGGGCTGAGATAATTGCCGTAAATTACGACAAAATGCTCAATAAGGGCAAGCCCGCGACGCCGGCTTTCGGCAATATCACGACGGCACAGGTCGCAAAATACTGGAGCGTGGCCGGCCATGAGCCGGAATTTGCAAGATTTCTCGATGCAAAGATGATGCTGGTCGGAGCGGAAACACCCGATCGCAAATTGACTGCTGAGGAAACATCACAGGCCCGCGACGTGTTTGCCAGAACGCAGATATATCTCGCCGAATATGAGTCAAAGCTCAAGAGCGGAGCGCTCGCGAGTGAGATGGTCGCGAGTACCGACCTGTCGGTCAAATTGCAGCAGGCTCAATTTTTATCAAGGCTTTACGCAGAGAAAGTTGCCGATAAGGTCAAGGTGACCGATGCCGAGATAGCGGCATATTTTACCGCTCACCCGAAGATCGACCCGGCACGACGACGTGCCGAGGCCCAGCGGATTTTGGAGCGGGCCAAGGCCGGCGAAAATTTTGCGGCCCTCGCGAATGAGTTTTCTGAGGACCCCGGAAATATCGCCGAGAACGGGGCCAAAAGCGGCGGGCTCTACAAGGACGTTCCGGTCGGAAGATTTTTGGCTGAGTTCGAAACGGCCGCACTTGCATTGCAGCCCGGCCAGGTCGCCCCCGAACTCGTCGAGACCGATCACGGTTATCACGTGATCAAACTCGAACGAAAGCTCGGTAAAAAGCGGCCGGCCGACGAGGCGACATTTGACGTCCGACACATTTTGATCTCGACGAACGTAGAGGATCCGGACAGCCCGGACGGTGCGAGCGTACCGGCAGCGGAGTTTGTCAGGAGAAAACTCGAGTCGGAAAAGGAAAAGGCGTTGATCGCCAAGCTTATTTTAGAGAACAAGGTCCAGGTTCCGGACGATTTTACGCTTCCTACGCCGGCGACTGCGAAGCCGCCGGTCAGGAACAGATGATCTATGAGGACAGCATGGCGGGACGGGCGAAAATTTGCCCGGTCACGCCGAGATCGTAAGTCTGGCTGACAATTACGATAGTTGGTATTGCTAAACGCGGTCGGCTGTTTATTTCAAATGATTGAAAATAATCTTTTAAGTCTGATAATTTTTGCCCCGCTGGCCGGTGCCGTGATCAATTGGCTGATCGGCGGCCGGCTCAAGAACGAATTGTTCAGCGGAGCGGTGGCCTGCGGTACGATCGTTATCTCGTGCGCCGTGGCATTTTACATAGCGTTTGTCGCGGACGGCGGAGCCCTGTTCATCGACAAGCCGGTGCTCGATCAGATCTGGACGTGGATACAGGTCGGCAATTTCCGTGCGGATTTCGGGCTCGGAATGGACCATCTGTCGGGCATCTACGCGTGCTTTATCACATTTGTCGGGTTGCTGATCCATATTTTTGCGACCGGCTATATGAAGGGCGACCCGGGCTTTTACAGGTTCTTTGCGTATCTGAACCTCTTTATGTTCTCGATGCTGACGCTCGTATTGGCGGATAATTTTCTGCTGATGTTCGTCGGCTGGGAGGGCGTGGGCCTGTGCTCGTATCTGCTGATCGGCTTTTACATCAAAAAGGACGAGGCTCGAAAGGCCGCCAAGAAGGCGTTCGTGATGAACCGCATCGGCGACTGGGGCGTGCTGATGGGAATATTCCTGGTCTTTACGCTGACCGGTTCGATCTCGTTCTACGACAAGGTCGTCGACGGCCAACAGGTTCAGAGTGCGTTCACCTTCATCACGCAGAATATGGGCAGCGACCCGTTCACCTGGGGAGCGATCTTTGCCGGCGGCCTGACGTCCGCGGCGGTCCTGCTCTTTATCGGTGCGACAGGCAAATCGGCCCAGATACCGCTGCTCACGTGGCTGCCCGACGCGATGGCGGGCCCGACGCCCGTTTCGGCACTCATCCACGCGGCGACAATGGTCACCGCCGGTGTCTATCTGGTCGTCCGTGCGAACGCGATCTACCAATTTGCTCCGACCGCGATGTGGATCGTGGCAGTCATCGGTGCCGCGACGGCGATATTTGCGGCGACGATCGCGATCGCCCAAAACGACATTAAAAAGGTACTGGCATACTCGACGGTCTCACAGCTTGGATTTATGTTCCTCGCGGCGGGTGTCGGAGCATTTGTCGTCGCGATCTTTCACGTGATGACACACGCCTTTTTCAAGGCCCTGCTGTTCCTCGGTTCCGGTTCCGTCATTCACGGAATGCACCACGAGCAGGATATGCGCAAGATGGGCAACCTGAAGAAATACATGCCCATCACGTTCATCACGATGGCGATGGGCTGGCTGGCGATCTGCGGTATCCCGATCTGGGCCGGGTTCTTTTCAAAGGACGAGATACTGTACAAGACATTCGCCGCCGACAACTATTTCCCGGGTGGGCCGTTTCCCGGCAATGAGGTCCTCTGGGTCGTGGCGACGCTGACCGCCGTTTTGACCGCCGTTTACATGACGCGAATGATGGTCATGACATTTTGGGGGACTGAGCGTTTTCACGACGCGCTGCCCGGTGAGGATCATGGCCACGATCACGGTCATGCTGATCATGCCGATCACGCCGACGCACATGCTGCCGATGATGATGACGAACATCACGCTCTGCCGGCCGATTTCAAGCCGCACGAGTCGCCGTGGTCGATGACAGTCCCGCTTATCGCCCTGGCGATACTTTCGACGGTCGGCGGCCTGGTCGGCATCCCGTACGCTATGAGTTCGCTTGCCGGTGCGGGTGACGTCAACGTGTTTGAGCATACGCTCGAGCCGGTGATCGCAAAGGCCGGTAAGGGCGGACACGAACTTCACGCGGCTCCGGCCGCGGCGGCCAAGCCCGCTGACGAACACGCAAAACCCGAACCGGCCAAGACCGGTTCCGCTGCCGAGTCGCCCGCGGCTGATCACGAGGCACATTCGCCCGAGGTCATCGCCAAGGAACGCTGGCTGGCGCTGTTGTCCACGGTCCTGGCATTTGTCGGTATCGGTATCGGTTTTGCCCTGTTCAAGGGGAACCCGCTGCGGGCGATGCCAAAGATCCTCGAGCAAAAATGGCGTCTCGACGAGCTGTACAACGGCTACATCGTCGACCCGCTCACCAACCTGTCGCGAAACGGGCTTTGGAAAGGGTTTGATGTCGGGTTCATTGACGGCATCGTCAACGGCATCGGGCATTTTGTGATGGAGTTTGGCGGCGTCGTGCGGCAGCTGCAGGTGGGTTTTGTCCGAAGCTATGCGGCGATCATTCTGCTCGGTGCGATGGTCGTGCTCGGATACTTTATTTATTACGGTTTGAAACTTGTGAGTTAGTGGTTCGTTGATCACGGTTCGCAGCGGCCCGCGGGGCAGGCGGCGAACGACGGACGACCAACGGCGAACAAATTAAATGGATCTCATTAATCAAAATCTCTTGACGATATTGATCCTGCTGCCGGTCATCGGCGCAGTGCTGACGCTTGCTCACCAGATGTTCTGGAAGCAGGAAAGCCAGCTCAAGTGGGTCACGCTCGGATTTACGGTGCTCAATTTTCTGGTGTCGCTGGCGCTTTTTTCCAAGTCGGCGGCGGCCGGAGCGAGCGGCTATTTCTTTGAGCAGAACATCCCCTGGATCAAGGCGATAAATACCAACTATCACGTCGGCGTCGACGGGCTCAGCTTTTGGCTGGTGATACTTACGACGTTCATTATGCCGATCGCGGTCATCTCGACGTGGCACGCGGTCGAAAAGCGGGCAACGGCGTTTTACGTCTTTTTGCTGCTGCTCGAGAGCGCGATGATCGGCGTTTTTGTCTCGCTCGACCTGCTGGTGTTTTATCTGTTCTTCGAGGCGTCGCTTGTGCCGATGTTCTTTTTGATCGGCATCTGGGGCGGCGAAAACCGCATCTACGCGGCGGTCAAATTCTTTATCTTTACCGCACTCGGCAGTTTGCTGATGTTGGTGGCGATCATCTCGCTGTACTACATCCACGCGGATGCAACGGGCGTCGGAACATTTGACCTCGTAACGCTGCTGAACACGATGAAGCTCGGCCAGCTGAGCTTTACCGGGCCGCTGGCAAATGCCGGCACGCTGCTCTTCATGGCGTTCGCTCTGGCGTTTGCGATCAAGGTGCCGCTGTTCCCGTTCCACACATGGCTGCCGGACGCCCACACCGAGGCCCCGACAGCCGGTTCGGTGATACTTGCGGCCGTCCTGCTGAAAATGGGAACGTACGGCCTGATGCGGTTCAATTTCGCACTGTTTCCGGATCAGAGCCGCGAATGGGCATGGCTGTTCATCACCCTGGCGATCATCGGCATCATTTACGGTGCTCTCGTCGCGATGGTCCAGCCTGACGTCAAACGCCTGGTCGCGTATTCGTCGGTCGCCCACATGGGCTTTGTGATACTCGGGATGTTCTCGTTCACAGAGTCGGGCATGCAGGGCGCGCTGTTCACGATGTTGAGCCACGGCGTCACCACCGGAGCGTTGTTCCTGCTCGTCGGCTTTATCTACGAACGCCGGCATACCCGTGCGATCACCGAATTTGGCGGCCTGGCGAACGTTATGCCGACATACGCGACGCTGTTCGTGATCACGACCATGGCCTCGATCGGCTTGCCGTTCCTGAACGGTTTCGTCGGCGAATTTATGATCATGATCGGGATGTTCGGGTCGCACGCGTTGAGCGTCACGTCGAGCGTCAACTGGAATTACGTCGCGACGATGTTTGCCGGGACCGGCGTCATCTTTGCGGCCGTCTATCTGCTGTGGATGGTCCAACGAGTGTTTTTCGGCAAGGTGACGAACGACAAGAATCGTACGCTCGCCGACCTGACCATGCGCGAGATCGGCCTGATGGTGCCGCTGCTGGCTCTGATGGTTTACATGGGCGTTTTCCCGAAACCGTTTCTCAAGCGGTCTGAGACCGCTATCAGATCGATACAGGAACGTGTGATGGGGCAGGCCGGCGGGCTGATCGACCATGCCGGGGCACCGCCGGCGAAAGACGCGCCGAAGGCGGGACACTGATCCTATGCGATTGGCGGCCGTCCTGATAATGATGTTGGGCATCGCGGTTTCGGCCGGCGGCCAGACATTTTACGGGACGACCGATGTTGCAAAATTTAGAGAGGGCCGTGACCGGGAGTTTCGAAACACGGCCGAATCGCCGCTCAAGCCCGAGGATCTCGCGGGTTTCAAGGGGCTGAACTATTACGAGATCGACGACGCCTATCGGGTAAAGGCCGAGTTTACGCGGACCCCGAGCGAAAAGTACTTTCAGATGCCGACATCGTCGGGCATCACGAAAAAGTTCGTAAAGTACGGAGTTTTGAAATTTACGCTCGACGGCAAGGCACTTAGCTTGAGCGTTTATCAGATGGACGCGGCGATACTTGCAAAGTTCCCCGAGTACGCCGACCTCTTGTTCGTTCCGTTCAAGGACCTGACGAACAGGACCGAAACGTATGGCGGCGGACGATACATTGACATTAAAAAGCCTGAGAAAGGCACAGTAATATTGGATCTCAATCTTGCCTACAATCCGAATTGTGCGTACGGCAGCGATAAATTCAATTGCCCGATACCGCCTAAAGAAAACTCGCTGAACGTGAGTGTGAAGGCCGGGGAAAAAAGATACGAGTACAGCGGTTATAAGGAACTGCACTGACTCGGGGTCGAATAAAGTAAAAATGAACACGCTTTTCCTAACAGATCTATTAGCACCCAGCGTAAACGTTACGGTCATCCTGCCCGAGCTTATCGTGGCCGTGGCCGGCATTATCGTTATGCTGTACGACAGCTTCTTTCCGAAACAGCGAATGGTCTCAGGGGCCATTTCACTGATCGGTCTGGCAGCGTCAGGTGTTTTGCTGGCAACGATGTGGGGCGGTTACGAACAGGGAACGTCGTGGGGCGGAATGATCGCCCATGACAATCTCAGGCTCGGGTTTTCGTTCGTATTTCTATTCGTGTCGGCGATGACGATACTCATTTCGACGGTCTGGGTCGAGCGCGAGGATGTGCCGGCCGGCGAATATCACGCACTGCTGATGTTTGCGACGTTTGGGATGATGATGATGTCGGCGGGCAATGACCTCGTCGTCATATTTCTCGGGCTTGAGACGCTGTCGATCGCGACGTATGTCATGGCCGGGCTCCGCCGGGCTGACCTGCGTTCGAACGAATCGGCGATGAAGTATTTTATCCTCGGGTCGTTTGCCTCGGCATTTCTGCTGTACGGAATGGCTCTCGTTTACGGCGCGACCGGCAGTACGGGACTTACGCAGATCGCCGAAAAGGTCGCCAACCCGAATTTCCCCGCACTTCTTCTGGTCGGCGGTGCGATGATGCTGATCGGTTTCGGCTTTAAGATCGCGATGGCCCCGTTCCACGTCTGGACGCCCGACGTTTACGAAGGCGCCCCGACGCCGATCACGGGCTTTATGGCCGCCGGGCCCAAGGCCGCCGCATTTGCGTCGTTCATCAGGATATTCGTGCTGGGCTTTCCGCTGATCGCGGGCGTACAGGCGTCGGCGTTGCTCCACCAATCGTGGATCTCCGCACTGGCGGTACTGGCGATGCTGACGATGATCATCGGCAACGTCGCGGCGGTGATGCAGTCAAACGTCAAACGAATGCTCGCGTATTCGTCGATCGCGCATGCGGGCTACGCGCTCGTCGGATTTATCGGTGCCGGTTCGGCCAAGACACCGCAGGCCCGTGAAGAGGCGATCGCAGCCGTCGCATTCTATATGCTGACGTACGCCGTGACCAACCTCGGCGCTTTTGCGATAGTCACGCTGCTTGCTCAAAAGAACGATCGACGGACCGAATTCGAGGATTACAACGGCATCGGATTTAAGTCGCCGGTCCTCGCGTTCTCACTGTCGCTGTTTATGCTGAGTTTGCTCGGGCTGCCGCTGACGGCCGGCTTTATGGGCAAGATCCTCGTGTTTCGCCCGGCGATCGAGGCGGGCAACACGCTGCTGACGGTCATGGTGGTCGTCGCCGTCGTCAACACGGCGATCTCGGCGTACTATTACCTGCGGCTGATCGTGGTCATGTTCTTCCGTGAGCGGACGACCGAGTGGGTCGAACCCAAAATGCCGATCGGCCTCGCCGCGGCTCTGGCGATCGCGGTGCTCGGCGTCTTCTATTTCGGCATCTTTAGCGAATCGGTGATCCAAAAGTTCTCGCATTTGCCGTCGGCGAACGTGATCAAAGCCGAAAAGTAGTAATACCGGTCATTGGCTGATGGACAGAAGTAATGCTATCGTCGCCGCTCTCGCTTCGGAGTGGATCCCGGCCATTTACCTGGATAAGATCCGCTCGCAGCGAACACGGTCCTACGTTCTCGAGGTCCCGGAACGCAAAAATACCGCTGAGATCCAATACACGCTGCTCGGCATCGAGCTAAAGGTCGGCAAGCGCCGATTTTCCTGCCCCGACCTCGCGATGGCGAGGTACCTGCGGGTCTTTGCTCGGTTCGGCTGCCGGTCATTTGCCGTTCCTTACGACATCACAAAGATCTCGGCCGCCGCCGACGAGCTGGAAACTTCCTGGCAAAAGATGCTGTTGCTTGCGGACGCCGCGTCCGACGACAGCTCCGCCGCGGCCCGAAAGCGACTGCGGGGCGTCCTGCTGCGGCGGCTGCGGGCCGAGATCGCCGAGGCCGGTGCCGGGCCGCTGATGCCGCAGTTCGACCGCCCGACCAAACAGCGAGCCTGAGAGGTTTGAGAAATGCCCTTTTATGACGATGACGGCAATGAGTTGGACCCGAAGTCCGTACCGCTGCCCCAGATGTGCCGGATGTGCGAAAAGCTCAACGACCCTGACGAAGAGATCCTGTGCGACCTCAACCGTTTGGACCAGCGAAACGAGCGGCAATTCAAGTGCGGGGCGTTTGTGAGTCTTTACGGCGCGTTAATTGATGATATAATCAGCTGATACGCTCGGCCCCGGCGCCGACGCTATTGTTCAATATGTTTGACGCTGTCGCGAAGGCACCCGAGATGGAAACGCTGCCTTTCCCTTACAACCAAAATTCCTATTGCCGATACGAGCCGATCGAACAGCGGATCTCGCACGCAAAGGTTCTGATCGTCAACGATCTGCTCAGGTACGAATCGGATATGTCGGACCTGGCCCATCGTGAATGGAGCGGCACCGTCAAGAGCAAACTCGAGTTTGAACGCAAGGTCTCGGGGATGGCATGCAACAACATCGCCAAGAACGTCATCCGCCTCGTTCAAAATCCCAAGACGATGACCGTGCACCTCTCAGAAGTCGCGGCGGCCGCCAAGCAGTTCAAGCCGGACGCGATAGTAATGAGCGGCACCTATTCCGACTTTGACTATTACAATCCGACACATTTGAAGGATTTTGCCGACTTTATCCAGAATACAAAGATCCCGGTGCTGGCGATCTGCGGGGCGCATCAGTTGGTCGGGGTCTCATTCGGGGCAAAGCTCAAAACGCTGGATGACCTCGAACTGCGTTCAAAGCGTACGGGCCGCGTCGTCGAGTATCAGTATCGCTTTGTGAAGATCGTCGATAAGAGCGACCCGATCTTTGAGGGAAATGACGACCGCGAGTCCGGCAAGTGGCAGGACTATACGACCGAAGACGACATTCTGCGGGTTTGGCAAAATCACGGTGTCCAGGTCGACGGCGTGCCGAACGGGTTCAAACTGCTGGCGACGTCATATCTCTGTAAAAATCAGATGATGGTCAAGCGCAGCGACGGCCAGCTGATCTATTGTGTCCAGTTTCATCTCGAAAAGTCGTTTGAAGATTGGTCGACCAACCCGACCCGCTGGGAACACCCAAATGAATCGCGGGACGGCCGCATTCTGTTTGAGAACTTTCTCGAACTCGCTCTCGAGCATCGATCCAAGGCCGACTAACCGGCACTGAACCTTCCCGTGGCGGGTGGACTTTTCGATGCCGTTTTAATGACGCTATGAAAAATACTATTCTGCTCGCCTCGCTGTTTGCGATCATCCTTATTTCGTCCACCGGGCTTAACGCCCAGATACGCCCGGCCGAAAACACTATCCCGACGATCGAGGTCACGGGAAAGGCCGAGATCTCGGTCGAGCCCGATTCGGCGACCATCTCGGTAGATTTCACCAAACTCGACAAGAACCTTGAGGCCGCCCGAAAGGCCAACGAAGACGGGGTCGCCAAAATGCTGGGGATCGCCCGCAGATACGATATTCCGCCCAAGGACGTCCGCACCAACAACATCTCGGTCTCGATGAAATACATCTCGATCCGCGACCGCCAAAAACCGATCTACGACGAGGATGGCGACGAGATCGGGACACGCGAGTTTCAGGGATACGAGGTGTCGCGGTCAGTGACGATCACGCTGACCAAACTCGAGGTGTTTGACGACGTGTTCAACGAGATATTGGCGACGCAGCCGACCGAGATCGACAGTGTGCAATTTGCAACGTCGCGGCTTATCGAATTAAGGCAAAAGGCCCGTGAGATGGCTATGAAGGCGGCCTATGAAAAGGCGAGATCGATGACGGGGGCGATCGGCCAGACACTCGGCAAGGCGATCAAGATCAACGAAGGGACGGCCTCGGACAAATACAATTCGAACGCTAATTTCAGTGCCAACACGTTCGCCGCTGACGGTGTTGCCCCTCGGCAGGTCTCGGTGTCGAACAATCTCGCGACCTTTTCGGCGGGTTCGATAACCGTCGAATCGAGCGTGACCGTCATTTTCCGCCTTGATTAAGGCTATAGTTGGCCGCCGCTTTAGGCAAAGCAGTCGTCCGGCACATTTTCGAGCGTATTTTTCATCAGCATATCGACGACGGCGTTGAGATCGCCGTTTGTCTCATTCCACACCCGAAGCTGTTCATCGGCCGAGGTTCCGCGTTCGAGGATCGTGTGTATGTGCTCGATCTCATTGCGTGAACCGAGCGGATCGACCACGTCATCGACAAAATCGAGCAATTCGCGGATGAGGTCTCTCGCCGGCACCTCTTTTTGCTTGCCGAGGTCGAGCAGATTGCCGTCCAGGCCGTAGCGGATCGCCCGCCATTTGTTTTCGAGTATGAGACGCCGGTGATAGATGCGAAATCCGATATTACCTTCGTTCAGCACCATCAGTTTTGCGACGATCGCCTGAAACAGTGCGGCGATCGCGATCGTGTCATCGACACGCGTCGGTATGTCGCAGATGCGAAACTCGAGCGTCGGGAAAAGATGATGCGGCCGAACGTCCCACCAGATCTTGGAACCGTTCTGGATGCAGTTCATTTTGACGAGTAGATCGACGTATGCCTGATACTGCTGATACGACTCGAACGTGTCCGGGATCTCGGTTCGCGGAAATTTCTTAAACACCTCGCTGCGGTATGATTTCAGGCCCGAATTAAACCCGAGCCAGAACGGCGACGATGTCGTCAGAGCCAGAACGTGCGGCAGGAAATACCTGGCCGCGTTCATGACCTGAATACGCTTTTCGACATCGGGAATGCCGACGTGGACGTGCAGCCCGAATATCAGCAGGCTGCGGGCGACCATCTGCAGCTCGTCGACCAACAGTTTGTAGCGGTCGCCGTCATATATCTCTTGTTCAGACCACTTTGAAAACGGGTGCGTCGAAGCGGCGACGATCGCCATGTTCTTTTTACGCGCAAGGCCCGAAATGATGCAGCGCAGCCGCGAGAGGTCTTCGCGGGCTTCCTGAATGTTCGCGCAGATACCGGTGCCGACCTCGATCATGGACTGGATCATTTCCGGCTTGATCTGCTCGCCGAGCAGCATTTTGCCCTCGTCGAGGATCTCGGACACATGTGATTTCAGCTCACGGGTGACCGGATCGACGATCTGAAATTCTTCTTCAATGCCAAGTGTAAATTGATCGAACATATGTATTTGAGATCAGGCAAGATTAAGTTCGCCGCGGAGATAGTCGAGGTCGTCGGCCGACAGATCCTTGAACCGAACGCCGACGCCGTGACCCGGATCTGAATAGACCACCACGCCGCTGATGTGCATTTCGCGGCCCGAAACACTGACGTTCATCATTATCGGCGTGCCTATATCCAGAGTCGAGGTCGTCGTCATATACAGCCCTCCGATGCCGATGTCGCGGGTATTTGCGATGCCGGTACCGTCGCCGCCCTCAAACCTGACGTCCACGATCAATTTTTTGCGGTCCGAATCACGACGTTCGGACGGAGAATTAGCCTCACTGGGAACTTTTTCAGTCATCGAATACCACCGATAGATCAAGAGTGTAGATAGATGTCGTCCTGCACAGAGCAAAACTTGTCCACAATTCTAACTCAAAAATGCCGCGATGGATAGAAAATTGTCGGCCTAAACCGGCACTAATTCACGATTTCTTTGGCGATCTTAATAAATTCCTGTGCGGCGTGTGATAATTCCGAGTTTTTGCGATACACGACGTGCAGTTTCCGTTCGAGCTGCATTTCTTTTACCGATACGGCGGCCAGTTGTCCGGCCGCGATCTCGCTCTTGGCGGTCAGCCTCGGAACAAGGGCGATCCCGTCGCCGGTCTGTACGAGTTTCTTGATCGCCTCGAGCGACGGCAGTTCGACCGAGATATTGAGGGGCGTGTTATGCCGGTCAAAGGCCTCGATGACCTTTTGCCGGTAGGGCGACGGCGCGTTGTGAGCGACAAAGCTCTCGGTGCCGAGCTGTTTGATCGATATCATTCCGCCGGCGGCAAAACGGTGCCTGGGCGCGACGATCAGCGTGAGCTCGTCTGTCATTACGGGGATCGACACGATCGACTCGTCATTCGGCGAGAACGATATGATGCCGAGTTCGACCTCGCGGGCGGTGATCTGCTTGGGGATGCGGCTGGCGACACCGCGTTGGACCTCGATCTTGATCAGCGGATGGCGGCGGCGAAACTCGGCGATGACCGGCAGCAGAAAAAATACGGTGTGTTCGTTGGCGCTGATGGTGACCTTGCCGTGATGAAGGTTACGCATCTCGACCAGGGCAGCCTGCGCGGAGTACCGCAAATTCAGCATCTGGCGGGCGTAATCGAGCAGGACCTCGCCGGCGAAGGTGAGCGTCCCGTCCTTTGACGAGCGGTCAAACAGGCGCTCACCGACCTCGGCCTCGAGCCGTCTGATAGCCTGGCTGATCGCCGGCTGAGTGCGGTCGAGCACCTCGGCGGCTCGCGAAAAACTACGCTCGCGCGCGACCGTGACCAAAACCTCAAGCTGATTGATATCCATAACCCGGTCTCACGGAGCCGTGCCGCCTTTGGGCGGCCGTTTGCCCACCGTAAATAAGCCGATCGACGGCAAAATTTGATTATATCGCCATTATCAAATCTTATGCAAGATGGAGTTACATAATCTTGACTTTCGACTTGGCCGAAGCCTAAGCTTGTCACAAATGATCCGGGTGTTCGGATATCCGAGCTCATCTTCCTTTGAAATTGGAGAGACTATGACAACACAGAACATCGCAATTTTCGATACGACACTTCGTGACGGCGAGCAATCGCCGGGCTGCTCAATGTACCTTGAAGAAAAGATCTCAATGGCGCGCCAGCTCGAGCGTCTCGGCGTTGACGTTATCGAAGCCGGCTTTCCGTTCGCCTCCGAGGGTGATTTTCGTTCGGTCGCGGCCGTGGCCGACGAGTGCCGCGAAACGACGGTCGCGGCCCTGTGCCGTACGGTCCCGTCGGACATTCAAAGGGCGGCCGAGGCGCTTGATTCGGCGTCGCGCCCGCGCATTCACACTTTCATCGCCACCTCGGACATTCACTTGCAGTACAAATTGAAAAAGTCCCGCGAAGAGGTCATCGAAATGACGGCGAACGCCGTTCGGACAGCGAGGCAATACGTTGACGACGTAGAATTCTCGGCCGAGGACGCGACCCGCAGCGACGTCGATTTTCTGTGTCAAGTCTTCGAAACCGCCGTCGGCGAGGGTGCGACGGTCCTAAATGTGCCGGACACGGTCGGCTATACGCTTCCGGGCGAGTTTGCGGGGCTGATACGCGCCGTCAAGGAACGTGTCGTCCGCGACCGTAACGTGACCATCAGCGTCCATTGCCACAACGACCTCGGGTTGGCGGTCGCCAATAGCCTGGCGGCGCTTGAGGCCGGAGCGACGCAGGTCGAATGTACGGTCAACGGGATCGGCGAGCGGGCAGGAAATGCCTCGCTTGAGGAACTCGTGATGGCGATCGCGGTTCGCGGCGATAAAATTCCGTACTCGAACAAGATCGATCAGACGCAGCTTTATCCGTCGAGCCAATTGCTGTCAACGATCGTCGGTTTCGGCGTCCAGCCCAATAAGGCCATCGTCGGCCGCAACGCGTTTGCCCACGAGGCCGGCATCCACCAGCACGGTGTTCTCAGCAACCCGCTGTGCTACGAGATCATGACGCCTGAGTCGGTCGGCGTGCCGCACAATAATATCGTGCTCGGCAAACACTCGGGCCGGCACGCTCTGATCTCGCGATACGCGGAATTGGGTTACGCCTTTGACGACGATCAGATCGCCGAGATCTACACGCGTTTTGTCGCACTCGCAGATCGTAAAAAGAACGTATACGATCAGGATCTGATGGCCCTGATACCGGTCCGCGTGCCCGTGAAACTTGCCGCGTAAGAGAATAGCTTTATGAAGATCGCAATATTGCCCGGTGACGGTGTTGGCCACGAAGTAACGCGCGAAGCGGTTCGCGTAATGGCCGAGATCGCGGAGCCATTCGGGCTCGAACTTGAATTTACAGAACATCTCATCGGCGGGGCCGCGATCCGAGCCTGCGGCGACCCGTTTCCGGCGGAAACACGCGAGGCGTGCTCCGTCAGCGACGCCGTCCTGCTCGGAGCGGTCGGTTCGCCCGAATTTGACGCTCTGCCGCCGGACGAGCGGCCCGAGATCGGACTTTTGCGGCTCAGAAAGGCGCTTGGCGGCTTTGCCAACCTGCGTCCCGCGAGGGCGTTTCCGGCGCTGATCGGCTCATCGCCGCTGCGCGAAGAGGTGTTTCGCGGGACCGATATGATGATAGTCCGCGAACTGCTCGGCGGGCTATATTTTGGTGAACCGCGGGCGGTGACAGATACTGAGGCGTACAATACGATGCGATACACGACCGGCGAGATCGAACGCGTCGCCAGGGTCGCGTTCGAAACCGCACGCACGCGAAAACACCGCGTTACATCGGTCGATAAGGCGAACGTGCTGGAGGTTTCGCGCCTCTGGCGATCTACCGTCGACCGCGTCGCCCTTGAATTTCCCGACGTCGAACTCGATCATCTTTTCGTTGACGCATGTGCGATGCACCTCGTCACCAAACCATCGCAGTTTGACGTGATACTGACCGAGAATCTTTTTGGCGACATCCTCTCGGACGAGGCCGCGGTGCTGACCGGGTCGCTCGGGATGCTGGCGTCGGCCACGATCGGCGGCGAGATCGACCTCTATGAACCGGTCCACGGCTCGGCCCCGGACATCGCCGGCAAGGACATCGCCAATCCGCTCGGGGCTATCGCCTCGGCGGCGATGCTTTTGCGATATACTGCAAAACAGCCGGCGGCCGCTGACGCGATCGACACGGCGATCGATCGCTTTTTGGACGCGGGCCATCGCACGATCGACATCGCACGGCCGGGTGAGAAGTCGGTTTCGACCACTGAGGCAGGCAAACTTGTGGCACAGTACGCCGTCGAGTCGGCAAATGTCGCCCATGCGTATCACGCCGTCTGATCACGATGAAAACGCTTTACGACAAGATCTGGGACTCGCACGTGGTCCATCAAGACGCCGGGAAACCGGCTCTTTTGTATGTTGACCTGCATCTGATCCACGAGGTGACGACGCCCCAGGCGTTTGAGGGCTTGCGGCTCGCCGGCCGCCGTGTGCGGCGCCCGGAACGCACCTTCGCGACGGTCGATCACGCCATTCCGACACTGCACCGACACCTGCCGTTCAAAGACCCGATCGCCGCTAAACAGGTCGAAACGCTGCGTGAAAATTGTAGGGAATTCGGGATCCGGCTCGCCGACCTCGACAGCGTAGAGCAGGGGATAATTCATGTTTTTGGGCCGGAGCAGGGATTGACGCAGCCCGGCATGACGATCGTCTGCGGCGATTCGCATACATCGACGCACGGGGCGTTCGGGGCGTTGGCGTTCGGTATCGGCACCAGCGAGGTCGAGCACGTGCTCGCCACTCAGACGCTGCAGCAGTCGCGTTCAAAAAATCTGCTTATCCGCGTCGACGGCGAATTGCCGTTCGGCGTTACGGCCAAAGATCTGGTTCTGGGCATCATCAACCGCATTGGCACCGGCGGCGGCACCGGATACGTCATTGAGTTTGCCGGAACGGCGATCGAGGCTCTCTCGGTCGAGGGCCGAATGACGGTGTGCAATATGAGCATCGAGGCCGGTGCCAAGGCCGGCCTGATCGCTCCGGACGAAAAGACATTTGAGTACCTGAAGGGAAGGCAGTTCGCACCCGCCGGCGACGCCTGGGACCGGGCGGTCGAATATTGGCGATCTCTGCCGACCGACGCCGGAGCGGCTTTCGACAAAACGGTCGTGATCGACGCGTCCGAACTTGAGCCGTACGTCACGTGGGGAACATCGCCCGAGATGTCCGTCCGTATCACCGAAAGTCTGCCGGAACTCAGCGACGCCCGCGACGACGGCCAACGGGCGTCATTCGAGCGTGCGTACGAGTATATGGGGCTCGAACCGTCGCAGCCGATCGAAAGCGTCGAGATCGACCGGGCTTTTATCGGTTCGTGTACCAATTCGCGTATCGAGGATCTTCGCGAAGCGGCCCGTGTCGCAAAGGGCCACAAGGTCAGCGGCCGGGTCGGAGCGATGGTTGTGCCGGGTTCGATGCTGATCAAAAAGCAGGCCGAGGACGAGGGGCTTGCACAGATCTTTATCGACGCCGGTTTTGAGTGGCGTGACGCCGGATGCTCGATGTGCCTGGCGATGAACGACGATATTCTCGCTGCGGGCGAGCGATGCGCATCGACCAGTAACCGAAATTTTGAAGGACGGCAGGGACGCGGCGGACGTACGCACCTCGTCAGCCCGGCAATGGCCGCCGCCGCCGCGATCGCCGGACATTTTGTAGATGTTCGCGATTGGCGATTTAATGATTGACCATTTAGGTCCTCGGAGCGGACAGCAAAGACAATATTTGGCTGCGGATGAACGCAGATAAACGCTGATAAAGACCAACGACGATCCTGTATCTTATCTGCGTAATCCGCGTTTATCTGCGGTTAAAATTCACAAGTTTTAAACTCCGGGTGGAAAATGACCCAATGAACAAATTCACATATTTCACGGGTACCGCGGTTCCGTTAATGCGGGAAAATATCGACACCGATCAGATAATACCGAAGCAATTCCTGAAACGGATCGAGCGAACGGGTTACGGCGAATTCCTGTTTTGGGACTGGCGGTACGATGCCGACGGCCTGCCGCAGGAGGATTTTGTGCTCAATGATCCGCGATATTCGCGAGCGTCGATCCTCGTCGCGGGAGCAAATTTCGGCTGCGGCTCGTCGCGGGAACACGCGCCCTGGAGCCTTTTGGATCATGGATTTCGAGTCATCATCGCGCCGAGCTTTGCCGATATCTTTTACAACAACAGCTTTAAAAACGGCCTTTTGCCGATCACGCTCGACGCCGCGGACGTCGCACTGATCGCCGCGGACGCCGCCGCTCACCCCGACAAACAGTTCACGGTCGATCTCGAGGCGTGTTCGATCAGCGATGGCGGTTCATTTACCCGGACCTTCGCCGTCGACAATTTCCGTCGTCATTGCCTGCTCAACGGACTCGACGACATCGGCCTCACGCTCCAGCACGAGGCAGCCATCACCGCCTACGAAGAGAGCCGTGCCGCCAACGCGGCGATGATGCCGATCTAGCCGTCCGCCGCGATCAGCGTTGTGTTTGCAATTTAGGTGCCTGCAAGTTACCATAAATGCTCGTTATTGTAACGATTTCGGGTTTAGTTTATGGGCTTTTCAACGACGGCAATCCACGCGGGCAACGAGCCTGATATCGCCACCGGAGCGGTGAGCGTGCCTATCTATCAGACATCGACGTATGCTCAGGACGGCCTCGGGCAGCACAAGGGTTTTGAGTACGCGCGTACGCAAAATCCGACGCGATCTGCGCTTGAGACCAACATCGCCGCACTTGAGGGAGCGAAGTTCGGTTTTGCCTTTGCCTCGGGCATGTCGGCGATCGACGCGACGCTCAAGCTGGTCAAGGCTGGCGACCACGTCATTTTGGGTGACAATACGTACGGCGGTACTTTTCGGTTATTCAGCCGCGTTTTATCTGATTACGGCGTCGAGTTTGACCTCGTTGACACATCGGACGTGACCAATCTCGAACCGGCGTTCAAGGCAAACACCAAAATGGTGTTTGTCGAAACGCCGACCAATCCGGTAATGACCGTCACCGATCTCAAGGCCGTGTCGGACATGGCTCATGCTCACGGAGCCCGCGTCGTCTGCGACAACACCTTTATGTCGCCGTATTTTCAGCGCCCGATCGAGTTTGGCGTCGATATCGTGGTCCATTCGACCACCAAGTATCTGAACGGACACTCGGACAGCGTCGGCGGTTTTGTCGCACTGAACGACGAAAAGGATGCCGAGTGGATCGGCTTCATTCAAAACAGCGTTGGTGCTATCCTGTCCCCGTTCGATTCGTTTCTGGTGCTTCGCGGCACCAAGACGCTCGCGGTCCGGATGGAGGCACACGATAAGAACGGCCGTATGGTCGCTAATTTTCTGGCTGAACATCCGCGGGTCGAAAAGGTCTTTTACCCGGGACTCGCGTCGCATCCGCAGCACGAGCTGGCAAAGCGTCAGCAGACCGGATTTGGCGGAATGGTCGCTTTTGAGACCGGTTCGCTGGCTAACGCAAAAAAGGTTCTTGAGAACGTCAAGCTCTGTACGCTTGGTGAGAGTTTGGGCGGTGTCGAGAGTTTGATCTCGCACCCGGCATCAATGACGCACGCGTCGGTGCCGCAGGAAAAACGCGAAAGCCTCGGGATCACGGACGGCCTGGTTCGCGTTTCGGTCGGTATCGAGGATATCGAGGATATACTCGCGGACCTCGATCAGGCGCTGAGTTAATTATGTTCACTGTTGAGATACACGCCACATCGCATATCGGCCGCGTGCGCAAAGGCAACGAGGATAATTACCTCGTGCTGAATATCACCGGAGCCAAGCGCTGGACCGGCTCGCAGGATGATGGGGAGTTTGTCGTTGAATCTCAGACCTTTGAGATCGACGGCAACGGCGTGGTGCTCGCCGTATCGGACGGTATGGGCGGAGCGCTTGCGGGCGAGGTCGCCAGCACGATGGCCGTCGAGACCGTCAGCGAACAGATACTCGGTGATGACATCGACAAAACGATCGAGCCGGCGGCGTACGACCTTTATCTGATCAGCCGCCTCTACGAGGCGACGCTTTACGCCAATCAGTTGATCCATAATCAGGGACGCTCGGACCCGCAGTTTCAGGGAATGGGAGCGACCTTTACTGGTATCGGCATCACGCCCGAGGCGGCCGATGTGATCCAGGTCGGCGACAGCCGCGCGTATCTCGTCCGTAACGGCAAGATCTATCAGGTGACCAAGGACCAGTCGCTGGTGCAGCAGCTGATCGACGCTCAACAGATCTCGGAGGCCGAGGCCGAAACACACACGCTCAAAAACGTCATCCTGCAGGCGCTCGGGGCACAGAATGAGATCTATCCCGTTTCGGCACGTGTCACTCCGCATCGGAACGACGTATTTCTGATCTGCAGCGACGGGCTTTCTAACAAAGTGTCGGCCGGCGGTATGCAGCGGATCGTTCTGGAAAATTTTGACGATCTGCAGAATGCCTGTGTCGAACTCGTGCGCGAGGCCAATGAGAACGGCGGCGAGGACAACATCACGGTTATCATCGCTAAATTTACCGGCGACAGCCTGCCCGAACCGGTCGGCGACGAGGTCAAACTGGAATTGATCGATCTGGGCGGCATTCACGATACAGCCGATCAGGATACGGCTGAGATCATCTAGGCCGGCTTCGAAATTAACAAAAAATGGACGATCACCCTGAGCGGCGATCGTCCATTTTTATTATTGACCGGATGCGGAGCGACGCGTTACTTGCTGCGCCATTCAGGCAGCTCGTTGGTCACCTTGCGGACAAAGACCGACGAACCTTTGACCTCGACGATCTCGACCTTTTCGCCCTCGACCAGCACCGATTCGCCATCGGCGGGAAACGCTGTCCACGTCGAACCGAATACCTTGACCGCCGCCTCGAGCATCGCTCCATTACTTGCCGTCGTGACAGTGCCGATCTGGCCGGGCATCGAGTCGATACCCATTTTCAGGCGGTGTCCGTCACCGTGCGTAAAATAGTTGGCAAAGATGGTACGCGACATCGCCGTCAGAGCGACCGAGACGATCGCAAACGCGGCAAACTGCCAGCCGAAGCCAAAACCGGCAAAGGCCAGTGCAGCGGCGGCCAATGCTCCCACGCCGAACCAGAGCAGGACGAATCCGAGCGTGAACACCTCGGCGACCACAAGGCCGACGCCAAGAATGAGCCATAATATCCAGATCGCGTTTTCCATAGCAATGTCCCTGCCCGACGACTAAATCATAACATGTAAATCCGCCGGAAAGATCACCCGGGCTGACGGTCTCAGAGCCGGCTACGGCCCAATTCGGCAAGCACCGTACCGAGCCGCTCGACGGCCTGATCGTGGACAGCACCGTTACTTGCGAGAATGCCGTTCAAATTCTGTAACTGTGCCCGGTCATATCGGAGCGGGCCGCCGAAAATGTCAGTGAGACGGCCGCCGGCTTCTTCTAGAATGATCTGCGGAGCGCACGTGTCCCAGATCTTTGTCCTGGGGCTCGGATGAATGTAGATGTCGCATATTTGCGAGGCGATGAGGCCTGCCTTGAGGCCGACCGAACCGCGCCGAACGACATTAGGAAATCCGAAATGCTCGATAATGCGATTCATTCGCGAGCTGATGTGATTGCGGGTCACTGCTATCGTCATCGCCGAAAGGTCCGTACGGTCAGAGGTCGACATCCTCACCGGTTCGCCGGATCCGATCGCGGTAAACGATCCGCCGCCTTTTACGGCATAGCTCATCGAATCGTGAAACGGCAGGAACACAATGCCCAGCACCGGGACGCCGTTTTCCGCCAGTCCGATCTGGACGCCGAAATCGCCGTCCTTTTTCACAAAACCCGCGGTGCCGTCGATCGGGTCGATGATCCAAACGCGTCGGCTGGCGAGGCGAATTTCGGGCTGGTCAGCTTCTTCTTCGGACAGTATGGCGTCGTCGGGAAACGCGGCCACTAGGCCGTCGACGATAACGCGGCTGGCCTCGCGGTCAGCGATGGTTACGGGTTCGTAATGGTTGTCGGCCCCGAGCTTTTGATGTGTTTCAAAATCTGTAGCGTAGTGTTCGAGGATCAACTTTCCGGCGATCCGCGCAAGCGAGACCGCGGTTTCGAGCTCATGTTGCAGCATTAACTACAATTTATCACGTTGCGGCGTCGAGTTCGAAATTTACCATGCCGCTAGTTGATCTCGATAAGTTCGGTGACGCCGCATCGCGGACAGGTGAGCGAACGGCGGGTCGCGTCGGTCCAGCGGGCGAGTGCCTGTGTGGTGGGCAGAGGGTTTTTCGATTCTGCTTCGCCCTCGCGATAGTAGAGCGGCAGCGACGATCGAACGGTCGAGGCCGCGGACAGTTCTTCAGAGCAGACGCGGCACTGCCAGCCGAAGCCGTCGTTAAAAAAATCATGCGTTTCGCTCATTTGAGGGGCAATGAGGCCGACACCGTCATGAGCGCCGGCCTCATTGGTCTTGCCGTTATTCCAATCGCCGCGTCGTGCGTACGGACGGGGCCGAGCCGAGCAATTTGACGGGTATCGTGACTATCTTGCCGCCGCGATATACCTCGAACTGGGCGGTCTGGCCGATCTGCTTTTTGTCGAGATATCGGTACAGGTCGTCAAGATCGTTCATCTTTTCGCCGTCGATGGCCGTAATGATGTCGCCGAGGGCGATGCTGCCGCTAACGGCCTGCGACAGGCCGCGGAGGCCCGCGTTCGACGCGGTCGTACCCGGTTCGACACGCTGGATCACGAGGCCGTTCTCGATCGGCAGCCTGTAGCCGCGGTTATTGACCTCAGCCGCACTGATCGTGGCGGCTCCCAGTTTGGGCCGGCGAACCTCGCCGTACTGGATGAGCTGCGGCACGATGCGCTTGGCGATATTGACCGGGACAGCAAACCCGACACCGACAGATCCGCCGGCGGGCGACAGTATCTGCGAGTTGATGCCGATCATCCTGCCGTATTTGTCGAGCAGCGGGCCGCCCGAGTTTCCGGGGTTGATCGATGCGTCGGTCTGGATCGCGGCATCGATCGGCCGGTTGTTACGGGCACGGATCGGGCGTTGGAGCCCCGAAATGACGCCGGTCGTCAGTGTGCGGTCGAGTCCGAAAGGATTGCCGATCGCGAGCACCTTCTGGCCGACGACAAGCTTATCTGAATCGCCAAGCGGGACAATGGTCATTCCGGGCGGCGGGTCGATCTTGATGACCGCGAGGTCCGTGTCGGGGTCGCCGCCGACCACCTTGGCCGGATATACCTTGTCGCCGCCAAAGCTGACCGTGAGTTTCTGGGCACCGTCGATGACGTGAAAGTTGGTCAGAATGTTGCCGTCGGCGTCGATGACCGATCCCGACCCGTTGCCGTTGCCCTCCTGAACGTCGCCCCAGAAATCCTGCTGATACGATGTCGTATTAATGAACGCGACGCCCGGCGAGATCGCCCTGTAAACCTCGATACTGTTCTGTTCGTCCGACACCTGTGACGGGTCGTTGATGCCCTGCGGCGGTGCCTGCTCGGCGAGCGTTACATCGGCGCCATTCTTGGTGACGATCATCCGGCCGTAGTTGTAAATAAGAGCCGTCGCACCCACGGCGATCAATGCTGACGCGAACGCGAGCAGCAATATCTGGCGGGCCGAAAGCTGATAGACCGAGTTCCTGTTCATAATGACAATTACCTCAAATTAAGAAAATAGCAAGCATTTTGATGCCGGCAAAATCCCTTTGCGTTGGTTATTAAGGTACGAAAAAAAACGGGCCGTTGTTTCCATTTTCTAAACAACGAACCCGGAGCGAATTGCGGTACACGCATCAAATGAACATAGCGAAGAGTTGACCGGGAATCTCTGTAAATTCCTTGATCTGGTCGGCCGAAACATAGCCGAAGGCGGCGAGGCCGGTAAAGAGATGTATGCCCATCAGGCCGATGTAGATCGCCAATGCGACCGACAGGCCGTATCGGGCGAGCGGCCGGCTGCCCCAGCGGATCAGGACGATCGCTGCGACAGTGCCCATGGCGATCTTGACCGCAAGAAACGGGCCGTTGCCGATATCCAAAAGCGTCGCCATCAGCTGGTTTCCCTCAGTCGCTACTCCCGAGCGTACCCAAACGATCGTTAAAAGCGCGTCGAGCAGGTTAAGTGCGAAAAGAAGGAATGCGGGCGTGGCCAATGGCATAAAGACGTTTCTCCTTGAAAAAACTTGTTAAAACTCTCCCTTTAACGACTTAACCCCCGGCTTTGGACCGGGGGCTAAGGCAACTTCTGGAGATTACAAACTAACTGTGACGCTTGGAGTATAGTGCCAATCAGGATCGATTTCAGGAAATTTCAACTATTTATTTTAAAATCCGCAAATGTTAATCTTGAATCGTACTCAAACCCCCAAAGCGATCGTGATGGACAACCAATCGATCGAAATTAGATACAAAGACTCGGCCCGGATCCGACACGGCGGCCAAAGGGCCAATTGGGTAAACGATATGAAGAAGATATTGAATATTAACGGATTTTTGATGTTCTTGGCATTGCTGCTTGCGATAGGGTCAGTTGACGGCCTTGCTCAAACCAGAAAGCCGGTCTTGAAGAAGCGCCCGGTCGCTAAACAGCCGGTGGCAAAGAAACCGGCAGTGCCGCTTTTTACCGTCGAGTCAGGCACTACGATGCGGGTTCGTATGAACAAGACGCTCTCGTCGAAGACCGCTAAGGCCGGCGATACGTTTACGGCGACCGTCACCGAACCGGTCTATTCGTCGACCGGCGTCGTGGTCATTCCGACAGGTTCGACCGTCACCGGACGGGTCGATACCGTCAAGCCGGCCCGAAAGGGAGGAAATGTCGGCGAGATCGACGTCAGCTTTGTCTCGGTCAGGATGCCGAACGGCAGCACGCGGGCGATCAACGGTTCGCTCACCGATCTCGACAGCAAGAGTGCTAAAAGCGACAACGAAGGTACCGCCTCGGGCGACAAGACCAAACTGCGTAAGGTCAAATTCATCGGCGGCGGCGGCGTTGGCGGTGCGGTCATCGGCGGTGCGATCGGCGGAGGCAAAGGTGCCCTCATCGGCGGCATCATCGGCGGCGTCGGCGGCCTGATCGCCGAGACCCAGACCAAGGGCGAAGAGGCGACGGTCAAGGCCGGGATCGAGTTCGGCGTGTATCTCAACCAGTCGATATCACTGCCGCGATTTGTCGAGGCTAACCCGGTCACGCCATAAGATCGCCGTTACTCGCTAAAACTGAAATAGGCCGGCAACGCCGGCCTTTTTTGTTTAAAAGCGACGTCCCAACCGGCGGCAGCTGAAAGCACCTGGAGCTTTAGGCCAATAGTCAAAATCCGACACGGCGCATCAGGTCATCGTAGCGCGGGTCGGCCCGGAGCCCATCGAGCTCCGGCGTGACCTTGAGCCAGACCATGCCCGAGTATCGCATCTTGAAAGCCTTTTCCAGATGAAAAAATGCGTTGTCTGCGTCGCCAAGTTTGGCAAACGTGACAGCCTTGTAGATCGGGTCGGGATCGTCCTCAAAATCGAGTTCGGCCCGCCAATATCGTTCCCCGGTCAAATTGGGGCCGATATTTTGTAACTCCGCGATGTGTTTCATAATGTTCTTATAGCCCTTTCCGGAGCGTTCATTTGGGCCATAAGACCGTTGGATGTACTGCTCATAAGCGTTCGCAGCATCGAGGAACATCCCCTTTTCGCGATTTGTGTACATCAGGAACGAATAAGTCATGCGATAATCAGGATCTATCTGTCGGGCAAGGTTTAGAAGTTCGAGAGCCTTGTCGTAATCACGTGCATAGTAATGGCTAAATGCCATGTCTGTCCTGATCGGGAGCGAGAGCGGGTCGAGCGAAAGTGCCTTTTCGTATTCCGCATAGCTTTCGTCAAATCGGCCCTGCATCGATAGAAATTCAGCGTACCAATGATGAGCCGTGGCATCATTGGGGCTTAGCTCGATCGCCCTGCGGTAATCGCTGTCGGCCCCGGCAAAATCCCAATCGTAGTAACATTTGTTGATCGCCAGCGATGCGTATGCTTCGCCGATCGTTTCGTCTATCTCAAGCGCTCGTCGAACAGCCCCGCGTGACAACACGATCCTGTCATCGTTGCTAATGCCGTTATCCGTAAAAGTCCCGAGCGTATATGCGTTCGCAAGGCCGATGTATGCCATTGCAAAGGTCGGATCACGGTCGATCGCGGCTCGAAACAACTCGACCGATCTTAAGATATCGGGGTTTAATCGTTTGTTCCAGTAATAACGTCCTTTGAGATAGAGTTCGTATGCCTCCGGGTCTTTTGTAAGATGATTTGCCAGCCGCCGCTGTTCGGTTGCAGCCGACGTCGGAAGTGCATTCCTTAGGATCGCCTCAGATGCCTCTTGCTGGATCGTCAGCAGGTCGGCGGCGGGGCGGCGAAACTGCTGACGCCAGGGCTGTGAATTCCCGGCAATGTCCAGCATTTCGATTTCGAGAGCGATCGTGTCGCCCTGGTGTTCGACTTTCCCGGTCACGACGGCCCGAACGTTAAGTTCGCGGCCTGCTTTCAATGTGTCGGGCGGCTTGCCCCTATACTGGAACGCCGAATCTCTATCGATAACTCGCAAATTCGGGATTTTCGAAAGGTTTTCTATGACGGCGTCGGTCAGGCCGTCGGCCAGATACTCAGCGTCGGGGGAGTCAGAGGCAAAAGGCAGGATCGCGATCGAATCGACATTTGCGGCGGCAGGCTTTAGCGTAGACGGCCAAAAACTCCGCGAACCGAGGCCAAGGATCGCCGCGGCCATGAGTATTGCCGCAAGCAGGATACCGACACGCATTTTCCGGCTGTAGCCCACCGCTGCCGCGATCGCTGATCCCGAAACACTGCTGTTCGGAATATCTGATGCCGAGGTCCGAACTTCGTCAACTGTCTCGACCTCGGCCACGAAGCGATAGCCCCTTCGCGGTACGTTCTCGATGAACCGCGCCTCTTTCGCCCGGTCACCAAGCACCTTTCTCAGTGCTGTGATAGCGACGGTGAGGTTGTTGTCTTCGACAAAGCTCCCGGCCCAGACCTTGTCAAAAAACTCGCGTTTGCTAACCGTTTCGCCCCGCCGCTCGACGAGCAGCAGCAGGACCTGAGACATGCGGTGACTGATGTACAGCTTTTCGCCGTTTTGAGTCAGCGTCTCTTCGCGCGGATCGAGGGTGAAGTCCCCGAAGCGGTAAAAGTGTGTGAACTCCGGCGCGAGGCCTGACGGTTGCTGATCCATACGTGGAAAAAAAGTCCCCTCATTTTATTACCAATTCGCCGATTTAGCGAATATTTAGCAATTAATTAATTACTTTTCCCGGTCTGTAATCTATCCTCAAGGCCAACGTAATTAAAGTTTCTACTATCGATCGTGGCGAACTGTCGATGTGTTTGTGAAAAATCAGCGGCACATTGACACGTATGGAAATATTGAAAGTGATAAATCACGATTGCCCCAGATTGACCAGATCGTCAGCGATATTTTTCCAGGCGATTAGTTCATTCTTACGGCCAACCCTATCCCACAATACGTTTCAAGTTGAACCGTGCGGTTATGTCGGCACCACGCCGATATTTGATCTCGCGGTGAACGCGGCAACCCGCGCTTGGACCTGAAGGTCTATTTAAGAAATTCTTGCTTGTTTTTAGTCAATTCGAACAGGACACGTTTAGAGCCTGTTAGAGACGAAGGAGAGATCAAAATGATCGCAAACGGCGCAAAGGCAAAATTTGTAAAGGCACGGTTTTTGAACAAGGGCTATCGCTTGATGCCCGGCATGCTGTTACCGATCTCGGCGGCAATTCTGGTCGTTATGGTGATCGCCGGCAGCACATTCTTCAAGATCTCCGCAGACACTGAAGTTAAGGGTCCGCAAAACGGGCCTGCACAAAACACCTCGGCAATTGGCGAAACAACTGAACGTTTGCGGCAGGAGGCCCGCACTAAGGGCAGTGTACGCTTAATAGTAGGTTTGCAGGTAGCCACTGTTCCCGAGGGCGAGCTTACCGAGGACAACATGCAGCTTCAAAGGGAATCGATAGCTCGGACCCGCGAAGATGTGCTTGAGCGCCTGGGCGAAGTTGGGCTTGCAAATATAAAGCGATTCGATTCGATCCCATACTTTGCAGTCGAGGCCGAAAAAGACGCTCTGGAGCGGATCATCGGCGACCCGGGCGTATCAGGCGTATTTGAGGACTACATCAGCGAGCCGACACTTGCCGAGAGCGTGCCGCTCGTTGGTGCTCCATCTACTTGGACGAGTGGTTACACAGGTGCCGGCTGGGCGGTTGCGGTGCTTGATACCGGTGTTGAAAAGACACACTCATTCTTAGCCGGCAAAGTGATCTCTGAAGGCTGCTATTCAACTACCAACGCCACATTTTCGAGCGTTTGTCCCGGAGGAGTGTCTTCGACAACTGCTACTGGATCAGGCGTGCCTTGCAGCAGCAGTGTTAACGGCTGTTATCACGGGACTCACGTGGCCGGGATCGCGGCCGGGACGAACGCAAGTTTCAGCGGTGTGGCAAAAGGAGCGAACATCATTGCGATGCAGGTCTTTTCAAGGTCAGATGACGTAGCCACTTGCGGCTCGTCACCTGTTCCTTGTGTGCTTTCGTTGACCTCAGATCAAATACTGGCTATGGAGCGTGTACTTGCTCTTTCGTCCTCGACGAATATCGCGTCGGTGAACATGAGTCTCGGCGGGGGGCAGTTCACGGCAAGCTGCGACGCAACGAACGCCCCGATGAAAGCGGCGGTCGACAATCTCAGATCGGTCAATGTCGCAACTGTGATCGCCACTGGAAACAACGGTTACACGAACGCGATCTCTTCGCCCGCGTGTATTTCGACAAGTGTTGCAGTCGGTTCTACGGGTGACGGCAGCGGTGGGGCAACGGTTGACGTCGTCTCATCATTCTCGAACAGTTCATCTCTCGTATCTTTACTGGCTCCGGGACAATTGATCACTTCGTCATTACCCGGGAATACCTACGGCGATCTTCAGGGAACATCGATGGCAACACCGCATGTTGCGGGTGCTTGGGCGATCCTGAGGCAACGTTCTCCGTCCGCAAGTGTAACCACAATTCTGAATGCTCTGACAACTACCGGACTGCCGGTCACTGATAGTAGAAATGGGGTGGTCAAACCACGGATCAGGGTCAATAACGCGTTGACTCTTGAACCAGATCTTGCCGCAATAACTGTGAGCGATCTGTCATCGGATTACGCGTGGTCGAACGGGATCGATGCGTTTTCGTGCACCGGCATCACTCTGGATCCAAGTAGAAACAGTTACATTACGGGATCGATCGATGGCAGCACCCGCGGCTTCGTTCGCAAACACGACCCGAACGGTAATAGTGTTTGGGGAATACAATTCGAATCTGGCGCCAACTCGAATCCTACTGCGATCGATTCGGATCCTTTCGGCAATATATACGTTGGCGGCTGGGTACAAGGAGGAGCCTTATCCGGCCAAACCAATCTCGGAATGCGGGACGCATTCGTAAGAAAGTACGATTCATTGGGCAACGTTATCTGGACGCGCCAATTCGGAACCACAGCAGACGATCAAGCTTTTTCGATAACCACCGATATAGTTGGCAATGTGTACGTTGCGGGCGTCACATTTGGCTCATTGCCCGGACAAACCGGTTCTGGCGGCGGCGATGACTTCTTAAGGAAATATGACTCGGCCGGCAATATTCTTTGGACCCGCCAGATCCAAACAAATCATTCGATCTCGTATGAAGCGAGAATTGCCGTCGACTCTGCCGGGAACGTATATCTTGGTGGGTTTGGGCCGGTCTCATCACCTGCATACAGGGACTACTTACGTAAATATGATGTTGACGGCAATGTCGTCTGGACTCGCAGCGACATTGTTGGCTACATCACAGACGTGGAGACAGATAGCACCGGGAATGTGCTTGTGACGGGTCTTGGCTCTCCTTCTCAGGATCCTACCGTATTTGGTCAGGGCACCACTTTTTTGAGGAAGTACGATGCCGCAGGAAACGTCGTCTGGGCTCGATATTTCGGTTCGGGCAGCTCCTATCCAAGACTTGCCGTGGACGGGTCTGGGAGCTCGTACGTACTTTCAGATGCCGTGCGAAAATATGACGTATCCGGCAATGCCTTATGGATAAACAATTCCGGGTCCAGTACCGTCGTATACTGGGGTATCGACGCAGACGCTAATGGAAATGCTTACGTGGTGAGCCCTATCGCCGGTGAGGGCATTATGTTCCGGAAATATTCGGGCGGCACATCATCATGCAGACCATGGAATCTGACGATAAATGTGGTCAATCGACAAGGTACCACTGCCGCGTTTTCAGCCGGACAACCTATCCTTTTGGACGATCTGCCCAATTCCGGATTCACATACGGCGTACCGGCGGTCGGCAATTTCACAGGCGTTACCGGCACAACCAATATTTCCACCACGATGAACGGAAACTCGCTGACGTTAACTGCTGCCGGTCCGGTCACTATCGCTTCCGGTGGTAGATTCACGGTCAATTTCGGTATTACACCGACCGCCAATGGCGTTTATCAAAACCCACGAAGTGGCGGCACGGCCGCTGTAGATCCAAACAACGTGATCCCCGAAAGTAACGAAAACAATAATTCATTCACAGACACTGAACCCGTTTCGGGGTGCCCTGCCCCTTCACCCTCTCCAACGCCCACCATACCGATCCAGCCTGACCTCACCGCCGAGATGAGTAATGGTTTACCTCCGAACGGATGGACACACCAATTCGGGACGAGTGGAATAGACACTGCCCGTGCAGTTACCAGTGACACCTCGGGGAACACGTACGTTCTCGGTACAACGACTGGGCAGTTTCCCGGAGAACTTATTTGGGGCAGTTTTATTGGAAAATTTGGTCCCGACGGAGGTTCGATATGGATCCGACAGGCCCCCCTCGCCAATCTAGCAGCCTTAAGCGTGGATATGTCGGGAAATGTTTACGTGACCGGAGGTGGCAACGATGCTTTTGTACGGAAATATGACCAGAATGGCAATGTAAAGTGGACGCGTACTTTTGGTTCCACGGCGAGGGATTTTGGTAATGGTATAGCGGTCGATCCAGTTGGCAATATCTACGTCGCAGGGTATACGGAGGGTGCTCTACCTGGACAAACATTATTTGGATTTTCTGACGCTTTTATACGGAAATGCGACGCAAATGGAAATGAAATTTGGACGCGGCAGTTTCATTTAGGTCCAACTAGCACATCTGCTAATGATTCAGCTTTGGCGATCGCGTTGGACTCATCTGGTAATTCGTTTGTTGTCGGCTACACCGATCGAACCACTGGCAATGCTCAGGACGCTTTTATTCAGAAGTTTGACACAAACGGGAACGCCGCATGGAATAGGGAGTGGGGCGTGACCGAAAGTGAGAATGCCACGGGAGTTGATGTTGATGGGTCCGGGAACGCCTACGTTGTAAACGACAACTTGGGCAGCCCGAATGCATTTAAGCAGTTTCGCAAATACGATCCTGCCGGCAACGTCGTGTGGAGTACGCTCTTGGACGCCAACACTCATCCATATTCGGTTGCCGTCGATGCGACAGGAAATTCGTATATAACCGGATCGGCAATTACATTACCCGGTCAACCAAGTTTCGGCGGCTCTGATGCTTTCGTAAGAAAATACAATTCGTCGGGAGGTATCGTCTGGACGAATCAGTTCGGCACGTCCAGTTCCGACATCGCATATGGTGCGGCAACGGATCCAAATGGAAATGTTTCCGTGGTTGGTTACACTGCAGGCACATTGCCGGATCAAACTAGTTACGGCTCAAACGATGCATTTGTCAGGAAATTTGCCGGTGGTTCAACTTCATGTAACAGTTGGACATGGACTACGACAACGGTCAACAAGGGTACTTTCACCGGAGCCTTCGTGCAAGGCAATCCCATCCTCATCCAATATTTGCCAAGCTACGGCCTGAATTTTGGTACTCCTACGGTTGCGAATTTCAACGGTGTCACCGGCTCGAGCAATATTTCAGCTTCGATCACCGGTAACACGTTGCAGGTAACTGCAACGGGCGCGGTTCAAATCGCCCAGGGCGGGAGCTTTACGGTTGCATTCAACGCGACACCCATCTTCAGCGGTAGTTACTCAAGTAGCGGTCTTCTTGATCCAATGTTTGTGATCGGAGAATCAAATGAACTTAACAATTATTACAACAATTCGGTCGCGGTGACCGGTTGTACGGCCCAAAGCTACCAAATTACTTACAACGGAAATGGTAATACAGGCGGAACCGCGCCCGTCGATCCGAACGCATCGTACATCGCGGGCACTACGGTTGGCGTCCTTGGTGCAGGAACTCTCGTAAAGAACGGATATGAATTCAACGGATGGAATACTGCCGCAAACGGAAGTGGGATCCGTTACAGTCCCGCTGATTCATTTCGAATAGGTTCGAACACGACGCTCTATGCACAATGGATGACGGCTCCGATCTTTGCATCCGGCAGTCTCGACTCGACTTTGGGTTCGAGTGGAAAAACAACTACGGATATTGGGGGAACTTCGGACGTTGCGTACGCTGTTGCCATCCAGGCAGACGGAAAGATAGTTCTTGCCGGCCGAACAGTTGTAAACGGTAGCAACGATTTTGCACTCGTTAGATATAACGCGAATGGCACTCTCGATACCACATTTGACGTTGATGGAAAAGTTACTACTCCGATCCTTGCAGGCGATGTGGCAAGGGCCGTGAAACTTCAGCCTGACGGCAAGATAATTGCCGCCGGTTCGAGTTATAACGGAACAAATTGGGACTTTTCAGTCGTTCGCTACAATTCTAATGGTTCGCTTGATCCAACTTTCGACGGAGATGGAATTGTGACCACCCACATCTTTTCAGGCGATGATCAAGCGTATTCTGTTGCCATTCAGGCGGACGGTAAGATCGTAGTTGCTGGCTATGTGTTTAACGATACGAACAATGATTTTGCCGTGGTTCGGTACAATTCGGATGGTTCGCTTGACTATACGTTCGACGGCGACGGCAGGGCAATAACTCCCGTACTTGGATTCAACGATGCTGCGTTTTCCGTCGCCATTCAGCCTGATGGCAAAATTGTCGCAGTTGGTAGCTTAAATAACGGTTCAAATGGAGATATTGCACTCGTAAGGTACAGCCCGAACGGCTCTCTCGATACGACCTTTGATGGTGATGGAAAGATCGTTACTTCAATCGGGGCCGCAAATGAAGAAGCGTGGGCGGTAGCTCTGCAACCGGACGGAAAGATAGTCGTTGCCGGTTACAGCAATAATGGAACCAATGATGATGTAGCTCTGGTTCGTTACAATCCAAATGGTTCGCTTGATAGCACTTTCGACGGCGACGGGAAGGTAACAACTCCGGTGTTGAGCGGTCGTGACTGGGCAAATGCTATTGCCATTAAGCCAGATGGAAGGATCGTGACGGCGGGATTCAGCAACAATGGTGTAAACGATGATTTTAACGCGGTAGTTTACAAGGCAGATGGCTCGCTCGATGGGTCATTCGACGGTGATGGAAAAGTTACGACACAGATACTAGGCGGAAACGATTATGCAAATGGTGTAGCCATACAGGCGGACGGCAAGTTCGTTGCGGCCGGTTACTCTGACAATGGATCGAATCTCGACTTCGCGTTGGTTCGGTATGGTAGCAATTCTGCAGCGGCTCCGCGACGAACGCCGTTCGATTTCGACGGCGATGGCAAGACGGATCTTGCGATATTTCGTCCGGGGCCGGGCGAGTGGTGGTATCTGAAGAGCAGCAATGGCGGAAATGGAGCGGCGACATTCGGCAGCGGAACTGACTCGGTGACGCCGGCGGATTTTACCGGTGACGGCAAGACCGACATCGCGTTCTTCAGGCCGAGCACCGGCTTCTGGTACGTGCTCAGGAGTGAGGATTTTTCGTTCTACGCGTTCCCGTTCGGCGGCAATGGCGATGTGCCGGTCCCGGCTGATTTTGACGGCGACGGCAAGGCCGACGCGGCGGTCTTCAGGCCCTCGGCGGCAACGTGGTACATCAGTCGTTCGTCCGGCGGAACGACGATCCAGCAATTCGGGTTGACGACCGACAAACCGGTCACGGCCGATTACGACGGCGACGGCAAGGCGGATATCGCGGTCTATCGCCCGACGGGTGCCAACGGTTCGGAGTGGTGGATCCAAAAGAGCACTGGCGGCTCGTTCGCCACCCAGTTCGGAGTATCTACGGATAAGGCGGTACCGGCCGATTATACGGGTGACGGCAAGGCCGACGTTGCATACTGGCGGCCTTCGACGGGGCAGTGGTTCGTATTGCGGAGCGAGGATCTGACCTATTATGGATTCCCGTTCGGCGGCAACGGTGACCTACCGGTGCCCGGCGACTATGACGGTGACGGCAAGCAGGATGCGGCCGTATTCCGTCCGTCAACGTCGACTTGGTACGCCAATCGCTCGGGCGGAGGCACACTCATTCAGCAGTTCGGACAGGCAGGCGACCTGCCGATACCGAATGCGTTCGTACGTTGATGCATCGATCGACTTGACTAAAAAGAAGGCCGCCCGGTAACAAATTTGTCGGGCGGCCTTACTACTGCAAAAGGTATGAGATCAGATAATGACCGACAGCTCGCGTAATCCGTCGGAAACGTCTTTGCCGAGGTGGACGCGCAGGGCACGGCGGCCGCGGTCTATCAGTACCTGAAAATCTCCCCGCGACTGTGCGGCTTTGACCACGCCGAAGCTGTATTTTTGTCCCGGCACCGGGATGTCGGCGAGGTCGTCTGAGGTTATCTGCAAAAAGACGCCTTTATTTGAACCGCCCTTGTAGGCCTGGCCGGTCGAATGCAGAAACCGCGGGCCGAACCCGAGACAGGTCGCGCACTCGAAACGTTCAAGCACGGACGTCCGCATCGCCTGCATCAGTTGCTCGTCTTCAGCGTTCATCTCGACATAGCCGAGCAAGCCAAAGTAATCGCCCTCGCCGATCCGTGACAAATGGGCGTCGATGATCGCCGCGGCGGTCTCTTCCTCAGCTGCCGCGAGCAACTCGCGGGCATATTCATCGCCGGTAAACAACGAAATATTCTCGGACGCAAAAAACGGGGTTTCTTCGGGCAGTGAGCCAGTGGTCTCGTATTCGTCGGTGATCTTGCGGGCCTCGATCTTGGCCGATTCGACGTCGGGTTGGTCAAACGGGTTGATCCTCATTGCGGCCCCGGTCACGGCGGTCGCAAACTCCCATCGGAAAAACTCCTGACCGAGATCGCCGATCGAACCAAGTTCGATCCGAACCGCCGGATGGCCCGCCGCGGTCACGGCGGCATACAGTTCGTCGAGATCACCGCGGCCCGCTACCGACAGGAACGCAAAGACGCGGTCCGAGCCGTATCGATCGGCCGCCTGCGGCTGTTCGCGGTCGACTGGGATGATCGCGACACCGTTCTTGCCGGTCGATTCGGCCACAAGCTGTTCCATCCACGCACCGAGGTCGTGGATCTCGGGCGACGTAAAGATGGTCAGTTTGTCGCGGCCTGCCGCGTGGCAAACACCGAGTATCAGGCCGAGTGCGGCACCCGGATTTACGCCGGCGTCGCCGCCGCGGCAGGCGCGGGCCATCTCGGCCGAGCTTGTCAGAAATTCGCCGACATCGAGGCCCATCGCCGCCGCCGCGGTCATCCCAAATGCAGAAAGAGCAGAAAATCGTCCGCCGATCTGCGGTTTGCCGTAAAAGATGTGTCGAAAGCCGTCGTCCTTGGCGACTTGTTCCATCTTAGAGCCGGGATCGGTGATCGCGATGAACTGCCGGCCCGCGTTTTCGGCCCCGACCAGCTGCGAAACGCGGTCAAAAAAGTACTGTTTGAAACAATTGGGCTCGAGGGTCGAGCCGGATTTACTGGCGACGATGAACAAGGTCCGCTCCAGATCCAACCGGTCCGCGACCGCCGCGACCTGGGCCGGGACGGTCGAATCCAGAATATGAAAATTCGACTTGCCGTAGGTCATCGCCAGCACCTCGGGGCACAGCGACGAACCGCCCATTCCCATCAGCAGAACATCGGTAAATCCGGCCGCGGAGATGTCAGCCGAGAGGTCACTGTACTTTTGCAGATCGGCGAGTTCCTCATCGACGATGTCGAGCCACCCGAGCCACTTCGACTCGTCGCTGCCGGTCCAGACGGCCGCGTCCTTTTGCCAGATCCGGCTGATCATCGACCCGCCGTTCCAACGATCAATTGCGGCCGTAAACTCAGCGTGTATCGACGTGGGAAGTTTGTAGGTAAAGTTGTTGAGCATAGCTTCTATTTTGTCCGTGCGGGATCAAGCCAGTCGAGCAGCATATCTTCCTGCCGGTGAAATGAGTGCTCGGGCCGTCCGCCGCTAGTCATCGGCAGCTTAAAGAAAACGGCGAGCTGGTCCTGAACGCCGCCGTTTCCACGCTGCATCGCCAGGTCGAGACACCGCGCGATCTCGATCGCGAGCGGAGCGGCGAGGATCGAATCTTTGCAGAGAAAATTGATCTTCAACTGCATGCTTTGGCCGAGAAAGCCCTTGATATCGACGTTATCCCACGCCTCTTTATTGTCTCGCCGCGGGCGATAATATCGAATATCGACAAGGTGGTCTTCGACGTCGTAGCCGAGGATGTCCTCGAGCAGCGAGCTTTTGGTCTTGATCTTCGACGCGAGCGAATCTTCGTTCGACAGAGCGAGGCCGTCGCGGTTGCCGAGGATATTGGTCGAGAACCAACCGTCCACTTTTAGAGCCCTTGCACGCAATGCCGGTGCGATGACCGATTTGATGAACGTCTGTCCGGTCTTGCCGTCACGGCCGGCGATCGGAACTCCGTTTGCCTTGGCAAATTCGATCAACGCCGGAATATCGGCGGCGGCCGAGGGCGTAAAGTTGCCGTACGGCACACGCTCAGCGATCGCGGCATACGCGTAGAGCATCGAGGGCGAGATGTCCGGCGAGTCGGCGTCGAGCGCCGATTCAAATGAACTTATCGAATTAAATATCTCGTTGCCCTCGGCAACGTATTTTTCGGTCGAGGCCAGATTGATAACGACGGCCGACGAGCACGTTTCCTTAAAACCCTGAAGATCAGTGCGAAGTTTGGTGATGGTCTCGCGGTGACCGCCGCCCGCGAGGCGGTTCAAGCCCTCGATATTGGATAAAAAGCGGTCATTGCCGGCCGCCGGCCACGGCTTGATCGCCCGCAGGCGTTCTTCGGCGGCTCGAAACTGTTTGTAAGTAAGTACGTCGTGTTCCTCAGCGGCCGCGGCGAGCTGGTCGCTGAAAAGGTCCCAGCCGGCAAACGTGATATCCGGATAACCGACCATGCCCTCGATCTCAAATTCGGCCAGCGGCAGACCTTCGGTGCCTATCACACCGGCTTTTAGCAGTTCGATACCGGCCACCATTGTCGTGCCGACCGCACCGCCTAATCCAACTACCGCAATTCCGAGAGTTCGCTTGCTCATAATCAAAACTCTAGTTTACATCAATATGCATTGATGGCGTTATCGACGGGCGACGGGCGTAAGCCTTGACCGAACGACAGCGGTCGTGGAAAATGTGACGACAACAGCCCTGATCGGCGGGCGTCGGTCAGGTGCAGATCCGGATCTACTTGCGGCAGGCCGGGCACACGGAGGGAAACGATCATATGAGGGTTTTGGCGGCGGCGGCACTGACATTCATTTTGTATCTGACCGGCTCGGGCCAGACACGGCCAAAGCCCACTCCGACACCCGATATTCTGAAAGGCGGAACGGTCACCGATGCGGCCGACCGTATTGTCACCGATTCGATCGGCGGCGGCAAAGGCAAGTATGACGGCATCTTTGACGGCAAGCCCAACACATCCGGCGGCAAGTCAGCCGTCAAGACACCTCCCGCGTGGAAGCGTACTGTCCTCACCGGCACCGGGGTCAGTGTCGCATCGCCTGTTCCATTCACGCTCGGCCGAAGCGAGCCGATCGTGTCCATAGACGGCAAGGTCGAGGCCAATGTAGTTTGGGAATTTGAGCACGGCGGCCTGCGGGCGTATGTCGAGTACAAAAAGACCAGCGAGGGCTACAAGGCCGTGCGCCAGAATCTGGAAGATTTCGTCGCGTATATGCTGAATAATGCTAAGGCGGTCGAATCGCTCATCCACGACACGACATTTCTGGGCGAAACCGGAGCGTTCTATGACGAGGCCCGATATGAACCGTCGGCGAAAAAGTCGATCCGCCGAAAGGTGCTCGTTTTCGGCCGCCCGAACGACTACGTGACGATCGATCATATTTTTGCCGCCGACGACACCGCCGCTGCCGAACTGTCGAGTCAGATCATCGCCTCTCTAAAAAAGGAAGGAACGGTGGCGGTCGGCAAATCAAAGTTTCCGCCGGAGGAATGGAAAGTCTACAATTTTGGAGGCCTGCTGTTTGAATCTCCGGCACGGCCGTCCGAAAACATCTGCCGGACCAAACTTCCTGATCGTGTTTCGCAGACCTGCTCCGTCTGGGGTGAAAACATGGTGAATATCCAGGTTTTGTATTCGACCTATTCGCCGAAGATCACGCCGCGGACGGCGATGCAGGAGGCCGAGGAGCATGTCAAGACCATGAAGGAACTTGAGGCCCGGTCCAAGTCCGGGAGCATCTCAAACGTTCGTATCACGCCATTTCCGATCAATATCGGCGATGCGGCACGGGTCGTCGAAGACAGCGGCATCAATATACGGCAGACGATCTATTTCCGCCGCGGCAACGCCCTCTGGCAGGTCAGTATTTCGTACTCGACGGTCTTCGGTCAGACAAAGATCATAGGCGAAAGATCCGTCGGATCGGTCAAGTTCAAAAACTAGGTCTTTGTCGCCGAAAAGTATCAGACTCTCACAGGCGGTGTAAACGTACACTTGCCGGGCAAAATCTGTTATGATGCCGTCAATTAACGGCACTTATCGCACCGCAGCGCTGCGGTGATCCAGTTCGTTCAACACCTGGCCTTACTATTAAACTTCAGGATCTATATGACGCAACCAGAAACCAAGTCCTCGCTTTCAGAGGCGATCCGCAAACATAAAGAATTTCTTTTCCCGGCCGTGGCAATGTATTATCAGGAGCCGCTCGCCATCGTCAAAGGCGAGGGCGAAAAGGTCTGGGACGACAAGGGTAACGAATATCTCGACTGTTTCGGCGGCGTGCTGACGGTCAGTATCGGCCATGCCAACCCGCGCGTGAACAAGGCGTGGATCGACCAGGTGAACACCTTTTCGCACGGCTCGACGTTATACGCAAACGGGCCGCAGGGCGACCTGGCCGAAAAGCTCGCCGAGATCACGCCGGGGAATTTGAAAAAGTCGTTCTTTACCAACAGCGGCACCGAGGCTGACGACACGGCCGTGCTTGCGGCCAAGATCGCGACCGGCAATAACGAGGTCATCGCCCTGCGTCACAGTTACGCGGGACGTTCGGCAACGGCGCTTTCGACCATCGGCCACTCGACGTGGAAGCCGGTCGCGTCGCAGGTCGCCGGCATCGTCCACGCTCACGCTCCGTACTGTTACCGCTGTCCGTTCAAACTCGAGTATCCGTCGTGCGGCGTCGCGTGCGCCGATGACGTCGAAGAACTGATCAAAACCACGACCACCGGCAAGATCGCCGGAATGATCGCCGAAACCATCCTCGGCGTCGGAGGATTTATCATCCCGCCGAAAGAGTATTTCCCGCGCGTCGCTGAGATCGTACGCCGTCACGGCGGGCTGTTCATCTCGGACGAGGTGCAGGCGGCATGGGGCCGCACGGGCGACAAATGGTTCGGCATCGAGCATTGGGGTGTCGAGCCGGACATCATGACCTCAGCCAAGGGCATGGGCAACGGGGTGCCGATCGGTTGGACGATCGCGACTGAGGAGGTTGCCAACGCTTTCCCCGGCCTGACTTTCTCGACCTTTGGCGGCAATCCGGTCTCATCAGCCGTCGGCCTCGCCGTGATCAAGGTTATCGAAGAAGACGATCTACGGACCAACGCCCGCGTCGTCGGTGACTATCTCCTGAAGCGGATGCACGAACTGCAGGAAAAACACGCCATCATCGGTGATGTTCGCGGCATGGGCTTGATGCTCGGTATCGAACTTGTAAAGGATCGCAAGACAAAAGAACCGAATCCGGAAGCGGTGCTCAAAGTATTTGAAGAAACAAAACGGCGCGGCGTCCTCATCGGCAAAGGCGGCCTTTACGGCAACGTCATTCGCACCGGGATGATGCTCAATACGACGACCGAAACGGTCGACCGGCTCGTCGAAGCGCTCGATGCGGGTCTGTCTATTGCTTAGGCTGGCAAAGTCAAAAGTTGATATGAAGAAAGCTCTTTTGTTAGTTCTGATTCAATTTGCGATCGCGGGTGAACTTTGTGCTCAATCTGTTGATCAGGTGGACGCATTTGTACGAGCGTCTATGGAACGCGAGAGCATACCCGGTGTTTCGATCGCCGTTATCAAGGACGGTAAGCCGTTCATTGTCAAAGGCTATGGGTTAGCAAATGTTGAGCATAACGTTGCCGTCAAGCCCGAAACCATTTTCCAATCTGGTTCGGTCGGAAAGCAGTTCACTGCATTTGCGGTCATGATGTTGGTTGAGGAAGGCAAGATCGGGCTAGACGACCCTCTGTCAAAATATATTGCGGACGTTCCGAATAGCTGGAAACCGTTGACCATTCGACGATTATTGACGCACACGAGTGGATTGGGCGACTACCCGACGAACTTCGATCTTCAGAAAGACGGTACGGAAGAAAAAATATTTAAGGAACTTCAGAAAATGTCTCCTACGTTCAAGCAGGGGGATAAATGGGAATATTCGAATGTCGCGTACGTAACGCTTGGTGTTCTGATAAGAAAAGTAACGGGTCGGTTCTATGGAGACTTTCTGCGAGAGCGCGTATTCCAGCCACTCGGGATGGTTTCGACTCGCATTATCAGCGAAGCCGATATTGTTCCAAATCGGGCCGCTGGCTACCGGCTATTGAAGGGCGAGTTGAAAAATCAAGAGTGGGTAGCCCCTTCGTTGAATACAACGGCCGACGGGTCACTTTACACAAATGCATTAGATCTAATTCGATGGGACGAAGCATTGCGAGCAGGAAGAATATTGAAGAAGCGATCCTATGATGAGATCTGGTCACCGGTGAAGCTGAACAACGGAAGTTCTCATCCGTACGGGTTTGGATGGGAACTGAGCAATATAAACGGTAAACGTCTGGTCGAGCATGGCGGCTCTTGGCAGGGATTCAAAACGCACATTGCAAGATATGTCGATCACAAATTGACCGTCATTGTTTTTGCAAATCTAGCCCAGGCGAATCAGGACCAAATTGCACACGGAATCGCTCAAATACTTGATCCATCGACCAAACAGTGAGAAGGGTTCGATCGGATCCCGATCGATCTCATCAGCACCGAGCTCCTAAACGAAACACGAAAAGCAACCGGCGGAAAGGAGCGGCCAGTGACTGTCAAGAAGAGTGAATACATGATGGTCGCCTGTAATACGCTGCGATCCGTATGATCAAACTATGAAAAGCATAAACTTAGGATTCGTGCTTCTTGTTCTTGCTGCAGGCCACTCCGTTTTAGGGCAGACCGTTAATATTGCAAGCGTTACTGCCGGTGCCGAGCGGGCGTTTGAAAAGGCGGCAAAGTCAGTGACCATGCCCGCTCCGGGCTGTGCGGTCGGCGTGTCGCTGAACGGTAAATCTGTTTTCGAAAAGGCCTTTGGGCTCGCGGAAATGGAGCACAATATTCCGAATACGCCGCAGACGATCTTTGAATCGGGTTCGGTCGCAAAGCAGTTTACGGCAGCCGCGATCGTTCTGCTTCAACTCGAGGGAAAGCTCAATATCGACGATCCTGTCAGAAAGTACATTCCTGAGCTGCCTGATTACGGTTCGCCGCTGACGATCAGGCATATTTTGAACCATACCGCAGGGCTTCGCGATTGGGGGGCCGTGATGTCGCTGACCGGTGCAGGCCGCGGCGATCGCGTTATCTCGCAGGCACTGGCCGTAGATGTGGTGCTCCGGCAAAAGTACCTCGATTTTAAGCCGGGCACCGAATATTCGTATTCGAATAGCGGTTACCAACTCGCCGCTGAGATCGTCGAGCGGGTTTCGACGCAAAAGTTTCCGGCGTTTGTTGAAGAGAGATTTTTCAAACCACTTGGTATGAAGAACAGCTCGACCCGCGACAATTATCAGCGGGTCGTGCCCGGACGAGCACAAGCATATTCGCGGCAGGGTGCCAATTCACCGTGGGAACTCAACATGCCGTTCATGAACGTTTACGGCAACGGCGGCATGCTCACGACCGTCGGCGACTGGCTGAAATGGAACGCAATGCTCGATTCGCGTTCGATGGGGGCTACGCTGGTCGAAGCTCTCGAAACGCAGGGCATCACGAACGGCGATAAGAAGATCAGCTACGCGCTCGGGCTTCAGGTCGGGTCGTACCGAGGCATGCGGGACGTTTCGCACGGCGGTTCGACGGCCGGTTACCAGACATATTTGGCACGCTATCCGGACCAGAAGGTTTCGGTCGCCGTGCTCTGTAACGGTACGAGCCCAAGTGCCGCCGGCCTTGCACGGTCGGTGACGGACGAGATCTTTGGCCCGTTTCCGCCTCAGGCACAGCCGCAGACCGTGCAGGTGTCCGACGAAAAGCTCAAGAGATTTGTGGGCCTCTGGCGTGACACGACGACACACTTTCCTGCCCGTTTTACGGTTGAAAACGGCAGCCTGCGGATCGAAGGATCGCCTGTTCGTTTCGCTGCCGACGATGTGCTGCTGCTCGGAAGCACCCGAGCCAAGGTCACCTATGATAAGGATGGCCGGCCGACCTCAATTGAGGCAGTTCAAAATGACGGCTCGCTCATGCGATTGGTCGCCGATACCGGTTGGACCCCGACGGCCGATGAAATGAAACGCTTCGCCGGTGAATGGTACAGTGACGAGGCACAGGCGAAGGTGGCATTCACGGTCGAGGGCGACAAAGCCTATCTCGTCAACAAGCCGGTGATCCGGCTGGAACTGCAGCCGCTTTATATGGATCATTTCATTGCCGGAACTTATGTCGTCTGGTTCACTCGCGGCCGTTCGGGCAAGATCGAGCGGATGCACGTCGGTACGGGCAGAATGCGGGATATGTACTTCGAGCGGGCCAGGTAACAAGGGAAGATACTTCTTATGGAAGATCCGACACAGCTATCGGGCAACGAAAACAAGACCGAGATCAAAGGCAATACGACCGGCGGGTCGCTGAAGGGTGACTTTGTAGCCGGAACCGTACTCGCGAGCCGGTATCGGATCATTAGTCTGGTAGGCAAAGGCGGGATGGGCGAGGTCTATAAGGCCGAGGACATCAAGCTCTCGCAGACCGTTGCACTCAAGTTCCTGCCCGACAGCTACAAAGAAGACTCCGAGGCGCTCGAGCGGTTTCACGCTGAGGTGCGTCATGCCCGGCAGGTCTCGCATGTTAACGTCTGCCGCGTTTTCGACATCGGCGAGATCGACGGGCGGCATTTTCTGTCGATGGAGTTTGTCGATGGCGACGACCTGTCGGACCTGCTGACTCGGGTCGGGCGGTTTACGTCCGAAAGAGCGGTCGAGATATCGCGGCAGCTTTGCGTCGGCATGGAGGCGATCCATAAGGCCGGCATTCTTCATCGCGACTTTAAGCCCGCCAACATCATCATCGACAAAAAGGGTATTGCACGCATCACTGATTTCGGTATCGCCGGGATCGAGAGCGAGATCGCCAAAGATGGTATCCGTGCCGGGACGCCGGCCTACATGGCTCCTGAACAGATCATCGGAAAGGAAGTCTCGACCCGCAGCAATATCTACGCACTCGGCCTCGTTATCTACGAGATATTCACAGGCAAACAGGCGTTCGTTGCCGACAACGTTATCGATCTGATCAAAAAGCACCAGACCGAGACGCCGACCAACCCGTCAGAGATCGTCAAAGGCATCGACCCGCTGGTCGAGAGCGTCATCTCGCAGTGCCTCGAAAAAGATCCAAAGAACCGCCCCCAAACCGCTCTCCATGTTGCTATGGCCCTGCCGGGCGGCAATCCGCTCCAGATCGCCCTCGATGCCGGACAGACGCCCTCGCCTGAAATGGTAGCCGCCTCGGCAAAAACCGGGGCCCTGAAGCCTTTAGTCGCTTTGTTGATGTTGACGGTCGTTATTTTGGGTATCGGGTTTCTGATGGTGACATCGAAAAAAACGTTCGTGCATCGGATAGTGCCGCTTGATAAATCGGACGAGATACTGCGGGTACGCGGCCGCGAACTGGTCGAGAAATTTGGCTACAGAGTTGGGGACGCGTATACATCTTTCGATTGCCGATGCGGGAGTTCAACCTTTCTCCAGTATCTCAGGGAGAATGACCAGTCGCCTGAGCGCTGGCAAAGGCTTGCGAGTGCTCAGCCTGCGACGTTTACATTTATGTATCGTTCGAGTCCGGAGCCGCTAGTTCCTCTGGCCGACAAAACGATCACGAGTGCGGACCCTCCGAACAACCTTCCTGGTATGGCGAAGGTCTCGGTGGATACAAAGGGGCGGATGGTATTCTTTGCCGGTGTTCCGGAGCGGGTTGATGAGCCGGTGAGTGCCACCGGCGAATTTGACTGGGCGGCGGTGTTTAGGGAAGCAGGTTTTGATATCACCGCTTTTCAGAAAGTGGATCCGCAATGGACGCCGCCGGTGGCATTTGACGACCGGCGGGCATTCTCCGGCGTTTATCCCGAAGCCCACGATATTCCGATCAGGATCGAGACCGCAGTATATCGCGGCAAACTCGTGAGCTTTGAAATAGTTGAGCCGTGGACACCTCCGCCGGCTAAAACGCCGCGGTTGAATGATCCCCCGATCTTTGTATTCATTCTTGTCGGGATCTATTTTGGCGTTTTGTTCTTTAGTGCGTGGCTCTCCGTGCGGCATGTTCGCGCCGGGCGCAGCGACGTAAAAGGAGCGTTGCGCGTCGCCGTTTTTGTGTTTGCGGCCAGGATGTTGATGTGGCTTTTTGCGACACATCACGTCACGCTGTTGATCGGTGAGGTAAATCTCCTGGTCTCAGGCCTGCAGGCTGCTCTCTATTGGGCGACGATGGCCGGATTCATGTACCTTGCATTCGAGCCCTATTTGAGGAAAAGCTCTCCTGAGCGCATCGTTTCCTGGACACGACTTCTAGGCGGCGACTGGCGTGACCCGCTGGTCGGCCGCGATGTGCTGATCGGGATTGCGGTGGCGATCGGCTTCGCCGTCTTATCGGTGACAGCTGAACAACTAATGCCTTACTGGCTGGGCAAGCCGGCCCCGGCGCTAGTCGCCATCGATCCTGCGGGCGGCCCGATTCGTGGAATCATCAGTTTTCCGGACCTGTTTTTTGCGAATGTCAGCCAAAGTCTGATAACCGCTTTCATTCTTTCCTTTCTGGTCTTGTTTCTTAGCCTGCTTCTTCGTCGAAAGTGGGCGGGGCCGGTGGCGGTCTGGTCGATCTTGATCCTCCTTTTTATTTTCGCGGGTATCGCTGATGGGCGGCCGGTGCTAAATACAATTGCGGGCTGTGTATTTGCTACCACGATAGTTTTTGTAACTACTCGCTTTGGGGTGCTGGCGGTGATCTCGTTCTTTGTGGCGGCCGCTCTGATGGATCGTCCGGTGACAACCGAGTTGTCTGCCTGGTACGCGAGCGAATTCATTATGTATACCATCGTGCTGCTTGCATTGGCAGTATTCGGCTTTTACACCTCGACCGCGGGGCAAAAACTTTGGGATGGCAAACTTCTGGCGGATGGCGATTGATCGAAAAATTTACAATAAACTTATGAAAACACTTATTAAGAACGGACGTGTCGTAACTGCAGTTGATGATTATCACGCAGATATTTTTATCGACGGCGAGACGGTGACGACTATCGGGAAGTCGCTGGATATGGAGGCCGACGTTGTCCTGGACGCGTCGGGCAAGCTCGTCTTTCCCGGCGGGATCGATCCGCACACGCATATGGAGTTGCCGTTTGGCGGGACGCAGTCGTCGGACGATTTCTTTACCGGCACGCGGGCGGCGGCCCACGGCGGGACGACGACGATCATTGATTTTGCGGTGCAGACCAAGGGCGAATCAATGACGTCGGGCGTTGACGCTTGGCACAAAAAGGCCGAGGGGAAGACGTGCATCGACTACGGGTTTCATCTGATCACAACCGAATTTGAGGACGGCAGTGAGAAAGAGATGTATTCGCTGATGGACGAAGGCATTACTTCGTTCAAGCTGTTCATGGCGTATCCGGGAGTATTTTTGGCGGACGACGCGACGATCTTTCGGGCGATGTCGGCAGCCGGCCAGCGAGGCGGCCTGATCTGTATGCACGCCGAAAACGGCATCGTCATCAACGAGATCATCAAACGCTTTCTCGCCGACGGTCGTACTGCGCCGAAGTATCACGCATTAACACGGCCGACGATCGCCGAGGCAGAGGGTGTTCATCGCGCGATCGCAATTGCCGAGATGGCTGAGTCGCCGGTCTATATCGTTCATCTGAGCTGCACCGACGCACTCAATCAGGTGCGTCAGGCCAGAGATCGCGGCATCGCGGCGTTTGCCGAGACTTGCCCGCAGTATCTCTTCCATTCCATCGAAGATTACGGGGACGGTTGGGATGGTGCGAAATACGTGATGACGCCGCCGCTGCGTGAAAAGCACAACTGCGGCGAGCTGTGGAAAGGCCTCAAGATGGACGACCTGCAGGTGATCTCGACCGACCATTGTCCGTTCTGTATGAAGGAACAGAAGGAACTGGGCCTCGGTGATTTCACCAAGATCCCGAACGGAGCTCCGGGCGTGGAAAACCGCCTCGCCCTCATCTACAACGGAGGCGTGGTCGAGAATCGCATTTCGCTCAACCGCTTTGTTGAACTGACATCAACCGCGGCGGCGAAAATGTTCGGTATGTTCCCGAAAAAGGGCACGATCGCCGTAGGCTCGGATGCGGACATCGTCATATTCGACCCGAACGGCGAAACAAAATTCGGAGTTGAGCACGAGCACATGAACGTCGATTACTCGTCATACGAAGGCTGGACGATCAAGGGCAAGGTCGAGACCGTTCTATCACGCGGCCGCGTCGTCATCCAAAACGGCCAACACACCGGCAAGCAGGGCGATGGGCAATTTATCAAACGCGGCGAGTGCGTAAAGATCTAGAAAACTGGAACCGATCCGCTGCGATTGCCGTAAGATCCTGCGAAAGAAATAAGGATGCCCGGAAAATACTATGAAACTGAATTTTATGCGTCGCCCTAGTGTCGTTGCCCTAATATTAATGTTCGCTGCGACGGTCGCGGTTCGGGCCGACAAGGTAGATGATTATGTCCGTGCGGCGATGGCGAAACAACACGTGCCGGGCGTATCGATCGCAGTCGTTCGAGACGGAAAGGTCATAAAAGCCGCGGGATACGGAATGGCCAATGTCGAGCTAAATGTCGCCGCGACGCCGGACACCGTCTTTAAGATCGCATCTGTCAGCAAGCAGTTTCTCGCGACCGGGATAATGCTGCTCGTTCAGGATGGGAAACTGAGTCTCGACGATAAGATCAGCAAGTTTCTAGACGGCACGCCTGACACCTGGAAGGATATTACGATCAGACATCTCCTGACACATACATCCGGGCTAGTTCGCGAGGCACCCGGATTCGACCCGCTCAAGATACAGAGTGATGCCGACGTGATCAAAACGGCGTACGCTTTGCCGCTCGTCTTCAAAACGGGCGATAAATGGCAGTACTGCAATGTCGGCTATTTTTCGCTGGCTGAGATCATACACAAAGTCAGCGGAAAGCCATGGGGCGATTTTCTTAAGGAACGCGTTTTCGCTCCGCTCGGGATGAACTCGACGCGAACCACGACTATGACCGATCTTGTCCCAAACCGTGCGAACGGTTACGCATGGGCAAAAGGCAAATACGAAAACGCCGATATCTATTTTGCACTTCGGCCCAGCGGAGCATTTCTTTCGACGGTCAATGATCTGGCAAAGTGGGACGCCGCTCTCTACACCGACAAATTCTTGACCAAAGCAACTCGTGATCAGATGTGGACGCCGGTTAAGCTAAATAATGGTGAGACATATCCTTATGGGTTCGGCTGGGAGCTGGGGCCGGCGGGAAATCATAGACAGGTTCGTCACGGCGGTGCTTTGCCCGGGTTTCGAGCTGAGTTTGCGAGATTGATCGACGACAAGCTTTCCGTCATAGTTCTGACAAATGGGGACGGTGCAAATGCTGCCTCGATCGCCGCAGGTATCGCCGATCGATATATTCCCGACGTGCTTCCCAATCGACTGGTCGCTAAGGTCGATCCGAAAATATTTGATCAATTCATCGGGCACTATCAGCCCATTCCGTCGAACCCAAACTTCATCGTCATCGTCACTCGCGAAGGAAAAAAGTTAATGGTGCAGGAAGGTCCCGACGCCGAGAAACAAGAACTGCTGCCCGAGAGCGAAGCAGACTACTTTATCGATGACGAGCCATTGCTTACATACCGTTTTGTAAAAGGCGAAAACGGACAGGTTACCGATCTGGCCGTTATGCGTGGTAAGCAGCAATTAGCCAAAGCGAAAAAGATCAAGTAGGCGGCAAAATTGGCGATAGCAGGCGATGCCGCGACGATATAGGAAATCCGATGACGGACGAACAATCAGACGCGGCTAGTGCTTGAGGATATAAGAGCTTTGCCGCAGATGAACGCGGATAACTCAGGTATGAATATTCGTCTCGCTGACCGGGAAATAGAAACCAAATTCGGCACGTTTACCGAGGTCCTCTACTACGACGGACAGGCGGAGTCGATCGCCCTCGTTATGGGCGATGTCGAAGGCGAGGAGAACGTACTTTGCCGGATACACTCGGCGTGTATCGGCGGTCACGTTTTCAATAGTATTGAGTGCACGTGCGCCGACGAGATGGCGGCGGCACAGGCAATGATCCAGTCGGCGAGAAAGGGTGTGATCATTTATCTCGATCAAGAGGGCAAGGGCAACGGGCATCTCGCTCTGATGAAGAGCATTCCGTTCAAAAAATCAGGGCACAGACAGGCCGAAGCTTACAAAATGGCCGGTTTTGAGGCCGACGCACGGAGCTTTAGACCCGCGGCCGAGATCCTGGAGGAACTAAAGGTCAAGTCTGTTGTTTTGATCACTGATAATCAGGACAAGGCCGCCGATCTGCGTGCGTTTTTGGTCAACGTCGCCGCGACCCGCCCGTGTTCGATCTGATCGGCCTCTGCCCGCCGCGGGCACGCCGCTAAGAATTTTCCACCCCGCGCCTAGATAAATCGTGCTACTATTCCCGAAAAACCGAATTCGGGAGGGCTCATGCGAAACAAGTCCATTCTGTCGATCTGTATATTGGCGGTTTTGGCGTCCTGGCACATTTCCGCAGATACTGTTGCGGGTCAGGATGACGCCTGCTGCTTTCAGGCATTCAAGAGTTGCGGCGTCTGCAAGGACGATCCCGATCCGGCGAAACGGACCGAAAACGTGACCTACAACTGGTGTGGCGTTACCGGATACTATGGCCAGAATCCGAATTCGCCCGGTGCGTCGGCAAAGCTCAAGGCCTGTCAGCAGTGTATCGACCGGGCATGTCCCGCAAAAGGCGGCGGCAAAAAAACGCCGGAGGAAAAGCCGATCGACCGGAACAAGATCGTGCAGATACGCCCCGAGAACTCGAACTATTCATGGTGCAAAAGCACCCTATCCACGGTCTATGTCGAAGCGATGCCGCCGAGCGATGACCTCATTGCAATGGCCGTTTATGACGAACAAGGAAGAATGGGTGATAGATATGTCGAGGGCGAACGCGGAAAGTTCCCGGGCCGCACATGGGTCCTTTCGCCCGAAAATCCGGTCTATGGGCAACGGTACCCGTGGGAGATCAATGTCCTGATCCCGGGGGCCATCATTATGCTCGAGAGCAATGCAGGCTTTCGGCTGCCGTGCAAGGTCCCTGAAAGCGCCGGCGAAAGGGAGCGGTACCGCATGGAACTTGCCGGCGGAAAGATGAATTGGTTCTGGCAGACGATCACGCTGCAGCAGAACAATGATTTCCCGGAACTCTACGAGATCGAGACAAAAGAGGCGATCGGCGGCGTCAAGGACGGCCTCACTTGGATCCGTGGCGGCCTCAGCGATGAATGGCCTATTTCCGGCGTGTTTCTAAACGCATCGTATCAACCGTTTGTCGTGCCCGAGCCCCCGCCGCCCGGCGATCCGCATATAATTTTTGACACCAGCACCGCCGGTACGACCCGAGTCACCGTCTATCGCGGCGAAGTAACGCTTAAGCCGAAGAATAGGACGCTGAGGCCCGTGACCGTCCGATCGGGCCAGTCAGCCGCGGTTACCGCGACATCTGTCAGCCCGGTCAAGACGTTTGCCGGCGAAACCGGCGGTTCGGCGGCCTATGTCGGCTGTTTTAAGGACACAAGCGTGTTCGACCTTAACGGCTTTTTGGAACGCAGTTCACGGAACACGCCTGAAGCGTGTATTGCCGCCTGCAAGGCAAGGGGATTTAAGTTTGCCGGTGTCCAATACGGCGAAAGCTGCCTGTGCGGTAATAGTTACGGGCGTTATGGCGCGGCGGCGAACTGCAATATGAAATGTACCGGCGACCCGGCCCAAAACTGCGGCGGGTACTCGGCAAACGCCGTGTATTCGACGGGTGCAAGCGAAAGCACGCCGGCGGTCAGCGGTTGCGGGATCGGCAGAAGATGGACGATGGTAAATGAGTATAACTCGCGGTCGGTATGGACGCGTATCGGTGACAGCAACGTGTTTGACGCGGTCTATACATACGCGGACGGCAGCCGCTTTGCCGAAAAGCCAAAGGTAACATTGAACGGCCTGACAGTTACGGCCCGAATCGATTACGATTATGGGACAGGCAACTGTATCTATACAGGCACTCTGTCGCCTGACGGCCGCTCGGTAAGCGGGACGTTCACATGTACGATCGATCCGGGCAAGCGATCTAAATGGAATGCTGAGATCTTTTGCCAATAAGGGCTCAGTTTTTTGCGAATGAACTCGAGGTGAGCCGCTCGGCGGTCAGCGGTTGCGGACCAACACTCCGTCGGGAAACAAAGGCAGCCGAGTGCCAGTTCGTGAAAAAATAATTTAGGGGCATTAATTTCATTAGAATGATCTACTCAGACAAGAACTTATCTCAGAAACTCGAACGTACCGAGGCCCGCGTCAATGCCGATTTTGTCGAAACTCGGGCGCGGTTGACGCCGGAATTTGGTGCCGAGTGGATCGAGGTCGGCGGGGCTTATGCGATGTTCGACGGCGTGGAATCGCCGCTGACGCAGACGTTCGGGCTCGGCGTTTTCGAAGACGCCACAGATGCACATCTCAGCGAGATCGAGACATTTTACGCGAATCACGACTCGCCGGTGTTTCACGAGGTCAGCCCGATGGCAGATGCGTCGCTTATGGGACTATTGGGGGAGCGCGGCTATCGCCCGATCGAACTGACGAGCGTGATGTATCGAGAACTCGCGCACGTCAGTAAGCGCGAGCGTGACCCGCGGCTCACGACCCGCGTTATCCGGCCTGACGAGGTCGAGCTGTGGGCACGGACATCCGCCGACGCGTGGATGACCGAGCACGAGGCATTGGGCGAGTTTATGTTCAATTTTGGCTCGGTCAGTGCGTCGTGCAAAGGGGCGTTTCCTTACATGGCCGAGCTCGCGGGCCGACCGATCGCGACCGGGATGTTATTCATCTACGACGACGTCTGCGTGCTCGCGGGTGCCAGCACCTTGCCCGACGCTCGTAAAAATGGGGCTCAAACCGCCTTGCTCGAAGACCGTCTGTCATTTGCCGCCGGCCGCGGCTGCAAACTCGCCATTATGGGCGCCGCTCCGGGCAGCCAGTCGCAGAAGAATGCCCAGAAAAACGCCTTCCAGATCGCATATACACGCACAAAATGGCAAAAAATGGGTTAGAATGTGATGCTCAATCCATTCTGTAACACCTATGAAGCGATGCCCTGAATGCCGGCGGGATTATTACGACGATACGCTGCTGTATTGCCTCGACGACGGCAATCCGCTGCTCGACGGGCCCGCAAGCGGCCGGTCAGAACCGCCTGCGTCAGCGGGCGGCCAGTTCGGTGACGAACCACAGACGGCGATCCTGCACAACGCTGCTTCGCCGTCCGAAGACGTGACACGTCCGTTGATAGACATAGCGGCTGTGAAAGAGCCCGCACCTTCGATCGCCGTATTGCCTTTCGTCAACATGAGTGCCGATGCCGAGAACGAATATTTCTGCGACGGGCTTGCCGAGGAGATACTGAATGCTCTCGCTCGGGTCGATCGGTTAAAGGTGGCGGCCCGCACATCGGCGTTCTCGTTCAAAGGGCGAAACGCCAATGTCGGCGAGATCGCTGCCGCCTTGAACGTCACCTCGGTTCTCGAGGGCAGCGTCAGAAAGTCGAATGACCGTCTGCGGATCACCGCTCAGCTCGTGAATGCCGCCGACGGATATCAACTGTGGTCGGAACGCTACGACCGCGAGATGAAAGATATCTTCGACGTGCAGGACGAGATCGGCGTTGCTGTGGTCGAGGCGCTCAAGATAAAGCTTCTCGGTGAAGAAAAGGCCGCATTGCTGAAGCGGCATACGCAGAGCGCCGAAGCTCACGAATTCTATCTCCGAGGTCTGTCGCATTTCAACAAATGGACGCCGGCCGATTTTGATAAGGCTATTGAGAATTTTCAGCGGGCCATAGCTATCGATCCGACTTACGCGTCTGCCCACGCCGCACTGGCTGACTCATTCACGGAGCTGTCTTTCTTCTCGTTCTCGGTGGCCGACCCGGCCCCAAGAGCCCGATCCGCCGCCGAAAGAGCCTTGAAACTGGATGACGGCCTTGCGGAAGCTCACAATTCGCTCGCCCTCATAAAGATGTACTTCGATTGGGATTACGCGGGGGCCGAAGCTGAATTCAGACGGGCAATCGCTATCAATCCGGGTAATGCGACCGTCCACATGTGGTACGGGTGGTTCCTCGGCCTGATGGGGCGTTTCGACGAGAGCCTCGGGGAGCTGAACCGGGCACGCGAGGTGGACCCGCTTTCGGCTCCCAATATCAACGCGATCGGCGTCGTTCTCTATTGGTCCGGTCGGACTGATAGGGCGATCACGCAGTTCGAGGATGTCCTGGAATTACACCCGAACTACCCGGTGGCGATCGCCTTTCTCGCCGAAGCGTACGCCCAAAAGGGCGACCTTTCGTCGGCCGTCGCAACGATCGAGAAGATAGCAGCCGACGCGATGGACCCGCAGGCTTTGTCGGTCATGGGATACGTTTACGCGAGGTCGGGCGATCGGCAAAAGGCGGAGCAGGTCCTGGACAAATTCAAGGAGTTGTCAGGTCAGGGTTATTCGCCGGCCATCAATTTCGCACATATATACGCCGGGCTCGGCGATCACGAAGAGGCTCTTGATTGGCTGGAACATGCCTGCGAAAAGCGGGTGACCTGGGTGCCGTTCATGAGGGTCGATCCTAAATTCGATGTACTTCGCTGTGAACCGCGCTTTGACGAACTGCTCGGGCGCGCCGGCTTTGGCAAATAGATTCTTTTGAAACGATGCCCTGAATTCAGGAGGGATCATCACAACAGTACGCGGACATTCCTTATGACAAGAAGCGCTTTTGTTCGGATCTTGGGGCTGCTTATGTTTGGTTCGGCGATGTCGGCGATAGCCCAGCAGACGGCGCAGAACCCTTCGCCGATGACCGATACTACGCGGCCGCATCCGCGGATCGAGAAGGTCGAGGTTTCCGGACGACGGACCGAACTCACAGCATTGAAAGGAGCAGTACTTTTCGCGGGGCCAAAGGTCAGGACCGACAAACCCGTGCCGCTGATCATCCATTTTCACGGCGTGTCGTGGCTGATGGAGTATCACATCGCCAAGCACTTCCCGAAAGCGGCATTGATCACGGTCAACCTCGGCTCGGGTTCGCGGGTTTACGGCGAGCCGTTCGGGCGGGCGGAGATGTTTCAGGAGTTGATCGACGAGGCAAGCAGCAAACTGGATCTGAAGAAAGGCTGGTCGTCGATAACGCTGGTCGGCTTTTCGGCAGGCTACGGAGCGATCCGGGCAATACTCAGGCATGATGTGCATTTCCAGAAGGTGGACAATGTGCTGCTGCTCGACGGCATTCACGCGAGCTACGTGCCCGAGGGGAAACGCCTCGCCGACGGCGGGATGATCAAGGCGGACGACCTTGATTCGTACATCAAGTTCGCCCGCGAGGCGGTTGCCGGCAACAAGAAGTTCATGATCTCGCACTCCGAGATATTTCCGGCGACTTACGCCAGCACGACCGAGTGTGTCGACTATTTGCTCACAACTCTTGGGCTTAAGAGGAAACCAAAACTCAAGGCCGGCCCCGTCGGGATGCAGCAGTTGAGCGAGGTCGATCTGAAAGGTTTCCACATTCGCGGCTACGCCGGAAACACCGGTGCCGATCACGGCGATCAGCTGCAGGCGATGCCGGAATGGCTGAAATTATTGAAGATAAAATAGCGATATGACGGACACGATACAACACGACGACGGCCGCGTCGAACTGCAGCCGCATGTTTTGAATGAGATCGAGGCTTCGCCGCTCTACAACGAGGATCTTGCTCCGGTGCCGGTCGATAAGCGCAACTGGACGACGTATAACTACGCCGCTCTGTGGATCTCGATGGCGCATTGCATACCGACCTATATGATGGCGTCGGGGCTGATCTCGGCGGGTATGAACTGGTGGCAGGCACTATTGACGATCTTGCTGGGGAATATCATCGTGCTTGCTCCGATATTGCTCAATTCGCATCCCGGAACGAAGTACGGCATTCCATTTCCGGTATTTGCCCGGGCGGCGTACGGAACCGTCGGCTCAAATCTGCCGGCGTTGATGCGTGCACTCGTTGCCTGCGGCTGGTTCGGCATTCAGGCGTGGATCGGCGGCCAGGCCCTGCAGACGTTCTTTGCGGCGTTCATTCCGGGTTGGGCGACATTGCTTGGGCCGGCGATCGGCGGGCATACGCCGACCGAGTGGTTTTCGTTTCTGGTCTTTTGGGCGATGAATATCGCGATCATCTACAAGGGCATGGACCTGCTGCGAATAGTCGAGAACTGGGCGGCGCCGTACGTGCTTGTGATGACCGGCATCCTGCTCGGCTGGATACTGTATCAAGCGGGCGGTATCGGGTTCCTGCTCCACGAGCCTGGAAAATTTCATACATTTGGCGAATTTTGGCCCGTTTTTGTCCCGTCGCTGACGGCGATGATCGGTTTCTGGGCGACCCTGAGCCTCAACATGCCTGACTTTACGCGGTTTGGCAAGAGCCAGCGTGAACAGGCCGTCGGGCAGGTGGTCGCGTTGCCGACGACGATGGTCATTTTTGCGGCAATGGGCGTGCTGATCACATCGGCGGCATTGATCGTTTTTCCGCATATGAACCCGGCTGACGCGTGGGACCCGGTCAAACTCGTCGGGCAATTTTCGCAAGCCGCGATCGTCGCCATCTCGATGTTCACTGTCGTTGTGGCCACGCTGTCAGTCAATATCGCCGCGAACGTCGTCTCGCCGGCCAATGATTTCGCCAACGCGTTTCCAAAGCTTATCTCATTTCGAACCGGCGGCCTGATCACCGGCATTATCGGCATCTTGATGCAGCCGTGGAAGCTGCTCGCTGACCCGAGCGGCTACATTTTCGGCTGGTTGGTCGGCTATTCCGGCGGTTTGGGGTCGATCGCCGGCGTGCTCATCGCTGACTACTGGATTGTCCGAAAAAGGGAACTCGATCTCGGCGACCTCTACCGCAGCCGCGGCACGTACGGCGGATGGAATTGGCGGGCGGTCATCGCGACACTTTTAGGTTGCTTTTTTGCGTGGATAGGGTTGATAATTCCAAGTCTCAGTGTGCTTTACGATTATGGGTGGTTCGTTGGGTTTGGTGTCGCGTTCGTGGTCCATTGGGCGTTGATGATGATCTTACCTCCGCACCAGAATTTAAACGCAGAGACCGCCGGGGACGCAGGGCAAGATGAGGAAGCCGGCATTTAAGAATTTAGGTTTATCTCCGAGCTCTTTGCGGCCTCTGCGATGAAGTTCCTTCTTATGAAATACGAAAGAGTTAAAAATTTTTACAACGGCGAGTTTGTCGATAGCGTTTCGACGGGCGACCTCGACGTTGTCTCGCCGATAGACGGCAATTTGCTTTCGACGGTGCCGATGTCGTTGGCCGCCGAGCTTGACGCCGCGGTCGCGTCGGCCAAGGCCGCTGCGCCGTCGTGGGGCGAAATGCCGATCAAGGAGCGCGTGCAGGTGTTCTTTCGCTACCGCACGCTGCTTGAGCAAAACTCGGCCGAACTAACGGCACTGATCACCGAGGAAAACGGCAAGACCTGGGACGAGGCGAAGGCCGAGGTCGATAAGAGCATCGAACTGACCGAATTTGCCTGCTCGATGCCGCAGCTTGTTTCGAACGAGGTTTTGGAGGTCAGCCGCGGCGTCGAGTGCCGCGTCGAACATTTTCCGGTCGGCGTGGTGGCGTCGATCGCCCCGTTCAATTTTCCGCTGATGGTGCCGAACTGGTCGATGCCGAACGCCCTTGTGCTCGGCAATACGATGGTGATGAAACCGTCGGAACTCGTTCCGCTATCGGTACTTCGGATGGCGGAGCTGCTTAAAGAGGCGGGCCTGCCGGACGGTGTTTTCAATATCGTCAACGGCGGCCGCGAGATAGTTGAGGGCATTTGTTCACATCCGGATATCGAGGCGGTCAGTTTTGTCGGTTCGACCAAGGTCGCAAAGCTCGTCTATCAGCAATCGACGCATAACCTGAAACGCTGTGTCGCGCTCGGCGGTGCTAAAAATCATCTTTTCGTATTGCCTGACGCCAATCCGTCAATGACTGCGACAAACGTCACCGCGTCGATGTCGGGATGTGCGGGCCAGCGGTGTATGGCCGCTTCGGCGATGCTGGCGGTCGGCAATGTCGATCCGATCATTTCGCAGATCTGCGACGAGGCGCGCAAGATCATACCGGGTAAAAATCTCGGTGCCGTCATCTCGCGAGCCGCCAAGGAACGCATCGAAGGCTATATCACACAGGCCGAACGCGACGGAGCCAAGATACTCGTGGACGGACGCGGAGCGGTCGTCGAGGGCAAAGAGGGCGGAACGTATGTCGGCCCGACGGTGGTCGACTATGTGACGCCGGAAATGTCGGTCGCCCGCGAAGAGATCTTTGGCCCGGTAATCTCGATCATGCGGACCGGCACTCTCGACGAGGCTCTGAAGATCGAAAACGCCAATCCTTACGGCAACGCCGCCGCCGTCTTTACGCAAAGCGGCGGGCTCGCCCGGTACGTCATGGAGCATGCAAGTGCCGGTATGATCGGTGTCAATATCGGCGTGCCGGTGCCGCGTGAACCGTTCTCTTTCGGCGGCTGGAACGATTCGCGCTTCGGGGCGAACGACATCACGGGCAAAAGCTCGATCGAATTTTGGACCAAACTTAAGAAAACTACCACCAAGTGGAACCCCGAAGCCGGAATCAACTGGATGAGTTAGAAGGCCTGAGATATGACGTTTTTTAGGTGCTTAGTCGTTTTTTCGTTTATCTTGTTCGCTTCAAACGCTTTTTCGCAAGCGGTGGGGCAATATCGGATCCAGATCGTTTATTCAAATGTTCTGATGTCGAAGAATGACAAGTTTAAGTTTTCGCTCGGCGGAAGCGAGAATATCACGGTTGATTGGAATAACCGGAGCGTTTATTTCAATCGTCGATTGAGCACCGGACAGAGATATCGAGTAACGCAGCTCTCAGGGCCGCGAACATGTAGTTTTTGGAGCAATAACGGTCAAGGGACGGTTGCTGGGACTGACATCCAAATAGGGGTCAATTGTGGTTTTCCACCGCGAGTGAACGGAACGCTGACCGTCTCGGGTATAGAACAAGGCGAAACTTTCGTATTTGGAAACGAATACGGAAATACCTATTACGCGACGATCAATCGAACCTACCCGATACAAAATTTTCCTATCGGTGATGAATATATCTTCAGACAAGCAAGCGGACCGCGGCAATGCAGAATGAACAACGCGGAAGGCGTTGTAACAAATTCGGGTGTAAATATCACCGCCATGTGCGGAAAGGTAATGACGGGCGGAAATCCGACACCGACACCGACCCCGACCCCGATTCCGCCGACATCAACGACCAATTTCACGAACTTTGATCTTGTCAGCCGCAGTTCGGACGATAAGATCATCGGTACGTTTTACGAGGCATTTACACCCGTCATCGGCGGCAGCGGTGCGGATGAGGGGCGCTACGTTGCTTTCGTAACGTATGCGAAAGGTTTGGGCGGCGGCAGCGGGAAGTTTCGCCAAGTCGTATGGCGCGATAGGAAAACGGGCGAGACGCGGCTGGTCAGCCATGGTGTGAATGGCGTGGAAGGCGATCAAAACAGTCATAATCCGGTGATCTCGGCGGACGGGAGATCGGTGGCGTTTGAATCGTATGCGACTAACCTTACGCCTGATTCTAACAATGTCCGAGATGTTTTCGTTTGGAACGCGGACACGAACACGGTTACCGCCGTCAGCGAAAATCGCGGGATCGAAGCAAATTCTGAGTGTTTTGAACCGACGATCTCCGCGGACGGACGTTTGATCGCCTTTTCGTCTTCGGCCAGCAATCTGACACCCGGCGTTGACGGAACTTCGACGGTCAACGTTTTCCTGCGCGATATGCGAAGCGGGGCGGTTACACTTATCAGCAAAAATGAAAAAGACGGCAAAGGCGGAGGCGGTTCACGTCCTTCGATCTCCGCGGACGGTTTACGCATCGCGTTTCATAATTATTTCCCTTTAACCAAAGAGGACCAAAATAATCTTTGGGACATATATGTTTGGCAGAGCGGGAATCCGAAATTGAAACGCATCAGCAAAACCGCTGCGGGCGGCGACAAGGATCAGGGCGATGAAAGTTCAAGCCGCGTCGTTTCGCCGACGATCTCGGGCGACGGACGATTCGTAACCTTTGCGACGACTGCGACAAATATGGTCGGGAACGATACGAACAAATTTCAAGACGCCTATCTTGCCGAAGTTGACAGCGGACGAATAACGCTTTTGAGCGTAGCCAACGGAACTGCCGGAGACGACAACAGCCCGGCCGGGCAAGGCGAACCGATCGCGATCTCATACGACGGAAGTTCAGTTGTATTCAGCACCAAAGCGGCAAGTTTGGGCGGAAGCCTCGTGGTAAGAAATCTGACGGAAGGATCGAGGTCAGTTCCGGTCGTTCCGCAAATGATCGACGGGGTTCAAACAAGCGTCAGCGTTCCGGCGATCTCCCGTACAGGTAAATGTGTGGTCTTTGGCTCGAATGCCAGATTAGACAAGCGGTTTCCGTCATCGGGGATCTTTGTTGCCTGTTCAGGGAACGCACTAAACTAGAAAGTCAATTTATAGGTATGAAAATGTATTTTAAGCTATTGGTCGTTGTGGTATTTGCTCTGTTTTCGGCATTGTATTTCGCACCAACGGGCGAGACGCAAACGGTGGTCGAAACGGCGGGACAAAAATTTAAGAACATCAAGGTCCTCAATGACATGCCCGCAGACCAGATGGGCCAGGTGATGAACATCATGTCCGCGAGCCTCGGCGTTGACTGCAAGATGTGCCATGTCTCCAACGATAAGGATTTCGAAAAGGACGGCATTGATCACAAGGACATCGCCCGCAAGATGATCAAGATGACCTGGGAACTGAACAAGACCTATTTCGAAGGCAAACCCGAGGTTACGTGCAACAGCTGTCACAACGGGCACGAACGCCCCGTCGCACTGCCGAGCCTTTTGCCGCCGGCCCCGCCGGTCGAACGTCCGAAACAGCCCGCGGTCAAGCCGACTGTCGATGAGATACTCGCAAAATACGAGACTGCTCTCGGCGGCAAGGACGCACTCGCCAAGGTCAAGTCCCGCCACATCAAGGCGAACCGTGTTGAGCCGGACGGCAAGACCGTCGAGCCCGAGGAGATATGGCTCAAGGGCGGGAAATACCGCTCCGAGACCAAATACGGCGACTATGTCGTAACCGAGCTTTTCGACGGTAAGGACGCGCTCAAACTCGGCAATACCGAGGCGATCGAGCTCAAGGCGTTTGAGGCCGAGCAGATGAAGCGTGACGCCCAGATATTTGCCAATCCCGACCTGAAGTCGGTTTACGCCAAGCTCGATTTTCGCTTTCTAAACCGCCTCGATGGCCGCGAGGTCTACATGGTAACGGCCACAACGGCCGATAATCGTCGCGAGCAGCTGGTATTTGACGTGCTCACCGGTCAACTCGTGCGCCGGGTCGCGTCGGCGATGACCGTCATCGGACAGTTTCAGTATCAGGTTGATTACAGCGATTACAAGGATCTGGGCGGGGTCAAACTGCCGGCTTCGACGCGGTTTGCGATGCCGGGAATTACCTGGACGCGAAAGATCGTCGAGGTCAAAAATAACACGGTCGATGACGCGAAATTTGCGGCACCCAAATAAAAATCGAGAGGAAGATCAATGTCAAGAATCATAAAAGCCGGCCTGATACAGGCCCATAACGTCGCTCCGGCCGATGCTCCGATCGAACAGATCAAAAAGGCGAACATCGACCATCAGATGAAGTTTGTCGAGGACGCGGCCAGGCAGGGCGTCCAGATGCTCTGTTTCCAAGAGATATTTACCACGCCGTATTTCTGTGCCGAGCAGACCACGCGCTGGTACGAGGCGGTTGAACGCGTGCCGGACGGCCCGACAGTAAAACTGATGCAGGACGTCGCCAAGCAGTTTGGCATGGTTATCGTCGTGCCGATCTACGAAGAAGAGATCTCGGGTATCTATTACAACACCGCCGCCGTCATCGACGCCGACGGCAAGTATCTCGGTAAATACCGCAAAACCCACATCCCGCACGTTGCGCCGGGCTTTTGGGAAAAGTTCTACTTTAGGCCGGGCAATCTCGGCTATCCGTGTTTTGACACCGCGTTTGCCCGCATCGGCGTCTATATCTGCTATGACCGGCATTTTCCTGAGGGGGCAAGATGCCTGGGCCTGAACGGTGCCGAGATCATCTTTAATCCGTCGGCGACCGTCGCCGGACTAAGCGAATATCTCTGGAAACTTGAGCAGCCCGCCCACGCCGTCGCGAACGGCTATTTCGTCGGTGCGATCAACCGCGTCGGCACCGAGGCTCCGTGGAATATAGGCGAATTTTACGGACAGAGCTATTTTTGCGACCCTCGCGGCCAGATGCTCGCGGTCGGTACACGTGACCAGGACGAACTCGTCGTCGCCGACCTCGATATGGACAAGATCCGCGAGGTCCGCAACACATGGCAGTTCTTCCGCGACCGCCGCCCCGACCTCTACGGGCCGATCGTGGCTGATTAGGAGTGTTTACCGCAGAGAACGCAGAGATCTTGTAGAAATGATCTCTCGGCGCTCCCTGTGAACTCTGTGGCTGATTTCTTATGGCAGAAAACTATTGCCCATCGCTCGACATAACTCAGATCGAGCGCAATTTTGCTGAATTGGATCCGGCGATGTCGCCGGCTGAGGCAGCCGTCGAGGCGAACCGATGTCTCTATTGCTATGACGCGCCGTGCATGCACGCGTGTCCGACGCACATCGACGTGCCGTCATTTATCAAAAAGATCGCCAGCGGCAATGTAACCGGTGCGGCACGCGTGATATTTGACGCAAATCCGATCGGAGCTACGTGTGCACGGGTTTGCCCGGTCGATGTACTTTGCGAAGGTGCCTGCGTCGAAAAGACGCTGGTCAAAAAGCCGATCGAGATCGGCCGGCTTCAGCGTTACGCTACCGATCACGTGATCGCGGCCGGCAAGCAACTGTTTTCCCGCGGCGAATTGAACGGAAAGCGCGTTGCCGTCATCGGTGCCGGCCCGGCAGGTCTGTCCTGTGCCACGTATCTGACGCGGCTCGGCTATGACGTCACGGTCTTTGACCGCCACGAAAAGCCCGGCGGACTCGACACCTACGGCATGGCCGAGTATAAATCGACGCAGGAAACCTCAGTCGCCGAGGCGGAGTTTTTGGGCCAGATCGGTATTCGGTTCGGGATGAACGTCGAGATCGTCAAAGAACCGGCATCGGAGCCCGTGATCGCCGGCGGACTGCTGCAGCGGCCATTTGGCGAGATTTACGACCAGTGGCACGCCATATTTGTCGCGATCGGACTCGGGGCGACCAATAAGCTGAATATCCCGGGTGAAGGGCTCGGCGGCGTTATCGACGCACTGGATTTTATCGGCCAGGTAAAGACGCGTGATTGGAAGAACATTCCGGTCGGCCGCAATGTCGTTGTGATCGGTGCCGGCAACACCGCCGTCGACGCGGTCACTCAGGCAAAACGGCTCGGGGCCGAGCGCGTGACAATGGTCTATCGGCGGACGGAAAAAGAAGCTCCGGCCTATGATTACGAGATGGAACTCGCGCGCAAGGACGGCATCGAATTTATGTGGCAGGTATCGCCGGTCGAGATCGTCGGCGACGGCCATGTTTCGGCCTTGCGCGTGGTCGACGCGGCCGGGGTCGTCAGCGAGATCGCCTGCGATCAGGTGATAAAGGCCATCGGGCAAACCAAGATGGCGTCGTTCTTTAGCGAGGTGATCGGGGTTGACGTGGACGAAAAGGGCCGCGTGATCGTCAATGAAAAGATGCAGACCTCCGACCCCAAGGTCTTTGCCGGCGGCGACTGCGCGAACGGCGGGGCCGAGGCCGTCGACGCGTCGCAAATGGGCAAACTGGCGGCGATGGGGATACACAATGCGTTGAGTGGTGAAAAGGTCGAATTTGCGGGTGCAATTCTCCGAGATCCGCCGAAAGCTCCGGTCGATCCTAATCCTCATTGAGATCGATGATGAACGCCTTCGAAATATCCTGGCCGAAAGAGCTTGACGCGATGACCGCCGCGCCGGAGCATCACACGCTCTTGCTGGAGAATGAGCACGTACGTGTTCTTGATTCATTGGTAAAGCCCGGTGAATCGACGCCTGTTCATACTCACGAATGGCCGGGCGTTCTGTACATACTCGGTTTCAGCGATTTTGTCCGATATGACGACACCGGTGAGGTCCTGTTCGATTCACGGGAGTCGGTCGACAAACCGACGCCCGGACAAGCACTTTGGGCCGGGCCGCTGCATCCGCATTATGTTTCAAACGTCGGCGAAACGGATATTCGCGTGATCAGTGTTGAACTAAAACCCAACTATTGAATTTATGGCAGACCTAAGTATTGACTTCGCAGGAATAAAGTCCCCCAATCCGTTTTGGCTCGCATCCGCGCCGCCGACGAATATGGGGTCGATGATCGAGCGTGCATTTGACGCCGGCTGGGGCGGCGCGGTCTGGAAAACGCTCGGCGAGCCGATCACAAACGTTTCGTCACGGCTTGCCGGCCTCGATCAGGGGCCGACGCGCCTCATCGGGCTCAATAACATCGAGCTGATCACCGATCGTCCGCTCGAGGTCAACCTCAAAGAAATGGCCGAATGCAAGCGGAAATACCCGAACCACGCCGTTATCGCCTCGCTGATGGTCGAGTCGAAAAAGGAAGCATGGCAGGAGATAACCAAGCGTACGCAGGACACCGGCTGCGACGGGTTTGAGCTCAATTTCGGCTGCCCGCACGGCATGTCCGAACGCGGTATGGGAGCCGCGATGGGTCAGGTGCCCGAGTACACCTGCATGGTGACCGAGTGGGTCAAAGAGGTCGCCGCGATACCCGTGATCGTCAAACTGACCCCAAACGTCACACACATCGTCCCGCCAGGGCGAGCGGCCCAGAACGGCGGTGCCGACGCAGTGTCGCTGATCAACACGATCAATTCGGTGATGGGCGTTGATATCGACACGCTCATTCCGTACCCTAATGTCAACGGTATGGCGGCTCACGGCGGTTACTGCGGGACGGCCGTCAAGCCGATCGCTCTGAACATGGTCAGTGAGCTCGCCCGCGACGCCGAATTCAACATACCGATCTCAGGCATCGGCGGCATTAACACCTGGCGCGACGCGGTCGAGTTCATGCTGCTCGGTGCGGGCTCGGTCCAGGTGTGCACGGCGGTAATGCACTACGGCTATCGCATCGTCGAGGACATGATCGACGGATTAAATACCTACCTCGACGAAAAAGGGTATGCGTCCGTGAGTGAGATCGTCGGAAAGTCGGTCCATCGGGTGACAGACTGGGGCAATCTGGATCTGAACTATGACGTTAAGGCCCGCGTCAACGAAGATAAGTGCATACAATGCAACCTTTGCTACGTCGCCTGCGAGGACGGCGCTCATCAGAGTTTTGAGTTTCGCGAGGTGAACGGGAAGCGCTATCCGTACGTGGTCGAGGCCGAATGCGTCGGGTGCAACCTTTGTTCACTCGTCTGCCCGTCGCCCGGAGCGATCTCGATGGTACGCGTTGACCAGGGCGGCCCAACGCAAAGCTGGCGCGAACGGACCGGCTCTTGACGCCGCTGCGGCTCCAAAGAGCGATGCGGTGAGCAACGATTGATGGGTTTTCGTGTCGATCTGGTCGCTTGGATCGACGGCGGCGGCAAATCGGTAGGCGAAGTTCGCAAAACGCTCTGAACTGATAAAATTTCTCGAGTCACCCCACGATTCTCAACAATTGCAGCCGGGAATCGACAAGGAGAAGATCATGCTTAAGAAAATCATACTTTCGAGGTTCAACGTAATCGCAGCCATTGCGTTACTTCTAACAACATTCGTTTGCTTTGCACAGCCCCCCAAGCCGGCCGGACCTAAATTCGACACGGCGGATTTTGCCGTCAAAGCAGAACTCGCCGATTGGCTAGTTCGTTACGACATGGTAGCGTGGAAGACCACCGACGTCGTTGTGACCGAAGATAAGGCAGAGATCGCAAAAATGGGAACCGAATGGTTTTGTTTTGAAGATGAAAAAGGTCTTTGGCACGCGGTTTACGGCAAATATGCTGACGGGCGGTACGATGTTGTTTTTCATTATACGATGGACACCTCGGGCAAGATCACCAAGATAGCGTCGAAAATAGATCAGGGTTTTCTCGATACCCACGCTAAGTCCCTAGTAACTGCGAAAAAACAACTGGAAACCAAGCTTCCTGCAAACGCTCCGCGATTCAATCAGTACATTCGGCGAAATCCGGACAAGACATTCGACGTTTGGCTGTTTCCTGCATTTCAATCAAACGGAGTTGCGGTGTACGGAGGCGAGGGTGTGTATAAGATCGATGCCACCGGCGGCAAGATCATTGCCGACACGAGCTATTTTCAAGACAATTTCCGGGGGTTCAAAACGGCTCCACCGCGTGAGATCTGGCTGAATTACACCGAGATCGAAAAGCCTACATTGGGGTCGGTGTTCTTTGTCTGGTATTACAAGGAGTATTTCACAAAGATTTTTATCGACAATTCGAAAACCACGAGTACCGCAGTTAAAACTGGAAATGGATATCTTTGGGTTAACGTAGAGAAGGACAAATCAAAAGACACAAAACCCGAATAGGAATTGCCACCCAAATGTTGAACTTGATTTTCTGATCAATTCCCTGCAATCAAGGAGTAACACCAAGTTTCCTCAGGGCATCCTTTGCTCCCTGGTGCGCGGGGTTTATTTTCAGCGCCGACTTGTAATCAGCGATCGCCTTGTCTTTGTTTTTGAGCCGCTCGTGGATCATTCCCCGAAAATAGAAATCGTCAGGGTTTGACGAGTTTCGGTTTATGGCCTGGTCAAAATTATTCAGTGCCGTATAGATCATCTGATAACGATTACTGTTCCCCTCGTAGATAAGAAACGCCGACAGCCCCCTCATCCGATACGCCTCGACGTTGTTCGGGTCGTAGTCGAGTGCCTGGTTAAAGTTCCGTATCGCCTCGTCGTACTTTTTCTCACCGATCAGCGTCTGACCCGCATCGATCAGCTTTTTGATCTCGGCAGGGCCTGGTTTTGTCGTGGGTGCGGCCCAACTTTGGCTGCTGTTCGTCGAGATCTTGGACATTCCGTTCTCGACGGCGTCATCAAATATCTGGACAAAATAGCCGCGGGTAATAGGTTTGTCCGGGTAGACCGCCTTCAGAGTCGACGGCCCGAATATGCATTTCAGAGAATTGGCCACCTCGCCCGACGTCATAACGTCGCCTACCGCCTTCGGGTCAGGGCAGGTTGTCGGGAAAAGTTCGTCAAAACGCTTGCTCAGCATCCCTGTCCGAGAAGCGACGGCCCGCAATTGAGTCACCGCACTCTGTCTGATCGTTCGGTACGCTGTGGGCGTGAGGGTTTGATTCGGCATCAGCTTTTTGCCCTCGGTCAATCCGGCGATGCCGTATTTTTCGATCAGGACCTGCAGATCCTTGTACCAAAAGTCAGTCGGCTTTACGTCCGTGACCTGTGAGACCGACGTAAGCGTTTCGGCGGTTGCCCACGTGTAAACCGGCGGTTTCATTGCCGGCGTCGCGGACGGTGTCGGCGATGGGGCGGCTTTCGGCTGGTAAACGGGCGGCGTTGAGGACGGCCGGTAAACCGGACTCTGCCCGCTCACTGCGGCTGCCGAAAAAACAACAAAAAACGCAATTCCGAGTGACACTGAAAACCGGAGTTTGAACGAAAATAGGCTCATATTTATCGGTCCACCATTTTAATAGCCTAAACCTGATGCCTAAGCAGTTTAGTGAAATTTTAGCGATATTAACGCGACTTTAACAGTTCGTCCACTCGGACGGGAACGTAACCTTTTGCCTTGAGCCACCCGATAAGTTCGTCGACGTGATCGTGGAACTTGTCCGTACGCTTCGGCCCTGAGCCGATGTGCGTGAGCAGGACAAAGCCGTTCAAGCCGGCCGCGTCTTTCGATTCGTGTTCTTTGATCCGCGACATTATCGCCTCGCTTGAGATGAAATTTTTATCGTCATCGGTTGTATAGTCCGCGTTTGACCGCGTGCCGGGCGTGAAATTCACGATCTGCATCCCCATTTCCGATGACCACCCAGCGATCTCGCGATTGTACCATTCGTACGGCGGCAAAAAGAACGGCACCTGCTTGCGGCCGATGCCGAAACTGCGCATCGCGGCGAAATTGTTGTCGAGGTCGCGTTCGAACTGCTCCCGCGTTACGAGCGACTGGTTTCTGTCGGCCCAATCGGCGTACAGCAGATGCTCGTCCGAGTGCGGGCCGAGATAGTGGCCGTCGCGTTTCAACCGCTCAATGATCTTGCGATTTTCCGGCGCACGATAAAATCGGCCGGTCAGAAAGAACGATGCTTTGACCTTGTGCTTACGCAGAGCGTCCGCGATCGCCGCACCGCCCTCGGCATACTCGTCGCCGGTAAAGACGAGTGCCATTTTCCTGGACGTGCGGTCGCCGCGAATTATACCGCGTTCGACGTAGGTGAAGCGCGGATCAGCGGCCGGCGAACTGGCTGCCCGCTCACGCAGGCGGTTCTGACTTGCCGAGCTGAACATCGCCATGACAAGTATTGCGTCGGCGGTGCCGTCCATCGTCGGTTCGTTGGTAGAATAATCGCCCACGTCGTCATGATAGACGATGTCGCGCGGCTGAAACTCGGCAAACTCATCCGGTTTGGTCAGCGTCAGGCCGATCAGCCCGTTGTACGTAGATGCGGCGATGGGGCCGTCGACTAGTCCGCCGCGAACCTGTTTCTTGAGGATCTGAACGGTCGGCAGATGCGTGTCCTCTGGATATTCGCCGCCCTCGGGCAGCCCTTCGAACATTGACGTCCCCCAAGGGTTATTTCCAAACAGCCAATCGCGGTGCGCGAGCATCGACGCGTGGAAACGCTTGTCGCCGGTCATCCGTTCGTACAAATGGACCTGCGTGATATAGGCAACGACGAGGTTGTTCGAGCACCAGAGGAAAGGCACGCCGACGCCGTAGGGATCGAGACGGCCGCGGGCCGCGATGCGCTCGATGCCGCTGCGGTAATAGCCGGCGAGTTCGCGTTTTGTCCTGGCGTCAACCAGCGGATAGAGCGCGAAATGGCCGACGTTCGTGAACGGATACATCTCATAATGCCGCGACATCTGTTCGCCCATCGACGAGTCCGGATACTCCATCCACGACGTTGTCCCGGCAAGTGCGGCGTACCGCTTTGCGTCGGCCAAAAAGCCGGGCTCACGCGTCGCTTTGTAGAGTTCGGCGGCGGCGTATTCCATATCGTCCGCCCATGTCGATTCGTTATAGCGATACGGCGCGCCAAATGAATTGCCCTGCTGAAACCCTTCCTGTCGCTTTCCCATCGCGTAAAGGTCGCGGGCGGCATTGAGGCACTTGTCGGCGAAAGCTGTCTTTTTCAGGTCTTTCTTCCAAATTCGGTATGCCATTGCCATTGCCGCGGCCGAGCGGCCCGCGATATTGGCTACGCCCGTCGAACGGCTTTTCCATTTGCCGAGCCCCTGCGGTTTGCCGTCGGCAAAGTACGCCGGACGAAAGCTGTTCTTGCCCCAGCCATAGTCCGCGTTGTCCTCGTCCGGCAGCTTGAAACCGCGATGGTCGCGGTCGTCGGCGACCTGGTGTATCAGCAGGCCGGCCGCCGGGTGCAGCTTATGTATCCAAACGAGTCCCCAGTACGCTTCGTCGAGCACGTCCGGGACGCCGTTCGGCTGCTCGCGTCCGAGTTCATCGACATTGTCACCGAATTTGGCCGGTTCGAGTTCATAGGCGAGCATCATTCTGGCGGTCGCGTTGCTGGCAGTGATCAGATATTTGAGCTGGTCGCCCGCGTCGTGCCAGCCGCCGACCGCGTCAACGAAGGTGCCGTCCGCAAACGGCGCATAGACCGAACGCCCGTCGCTGAGATGACACGAACGGTTGAGGTAGGGGTTGTATCCGCACCGCTGCTGCCGCATAAAGTACAGAAGGTCTTCCTGATACCGCGGATATGGCCCGATGTTGAATGCGGTCGAAGCGGCTCCGCCCGGAAGCTCGATCGTGTAGGTTCCCGGCGTCCGCAAAGCGGTTAGATCGAGCCGGTAATTATATGCGAACGGGCTGCCCGTGCCCGTCGATGAAATGGCGTCGATACGGCCGGTCAACGCTGCCCGTCCGCGAGTATCGCGGACGGTGAATCGCCCCATCAGCTTGTCGTTTGAAAAGGCGGTCGCGACCTTGGTATCGCCGCTCAGATAGCCGGCCTGATTTACCCGAACGAACGCCGTCTGTGACAACGCAGACTGCGTCCCGCACAAAAGGCCAATGATGATGAAAACGAGATTTCTCATTCAGGATGTAGGCTAAAAGGCTTTTAATATGTCATCTCGATCCGCTACCGCAAATCTCAGATCGAACCGCGGTCGAGCGCCGTTCGGGAGATGCGTCCCAAAGCGGCGACAAATCTGTTAAATGACGCGAAACGCTCGTCACGCGTAAATCCTTTTACGAACCTGGCATAGATCTGCTGCGCGATGACCGCGATCTTGAACGTGCCAAAGACGTAATAGAACAGCATATCCGACACATCGCGGCCGGACGCCTCGGCGTACATTTTGACAAGGTCGCGGCGGGAGATGTTCTCCATCAACACCCTCGGGTTAAACGGCATATTGAGCAGTTCGTCGCCGACATCGGGCGACATCCAGTAACCGAGAGAGGTGCCAAGATCCATCAAAGGGTCGCCGATCGTCACCATTTCCCAATCGAGAACGGCCGTGATCCGCGTCAGGTCGTCTGTGTCGAGCATCACGTTGTCGAATTTGTAATCGTTATGGACGAGCGATGCTCCTGATTCGGCGGGAATGTTGTCATTGAGCCAATCGATCGCGGGTTCCAGCTCGGGCCATTCGTCGGTCTTTGCCGCAAAATAGCGTTTCGTCCAGCCCTCGACCTGTCGGCGGTTATAGCCTTCGGGTTTCCCCAGTGTGCCGAGGCCGGACGACTCGTGATCGATACGGTGCAGGTCAGCGAGGTTCTCAATAAAGCTGCGGCAGACGGCCCGCTGCAACTCCGGCGAATCCTGCAACTCTCTGGGCGAACGGCCGCGGATGACAAGCCCCGTATGCCGTTCCATCAGGTAAAACTCCGAGCCGATGACCGAATCGTCCTCACAAAACAACATCGGTCTCGGTGCCGGAGGGTAAACGGCCGACAGCTTTGACAGGACGTTAAACTCACGGGCCATGTCGTGGGCCGTTTTGACCGTATTGCCGAACGGCGGCCGCCGAAGCACATATTCGGCGTCACCGAGCCGGACCAGATAGGTGAGATTCGAGCTGCCAGCCGGAAATTGCTCAATGACCACACTTTCTGCGGCACCGAGATTAGCTGCCAGATATGCCGACAGTTTTTCTGTATTTACCTCTTCACCCGCCCTGACCGGCGTAGTTTCCTGCATGGCAGCTCTATTGGTCGATCACTTTTACGCTCAGAGTGAAGCCGACTGAAGATGTTCCAAATACCTCAATAGTGAACTCGTCAAACTCGATGACCTTGTCAAAGCTCGATTGACCCTCATAATAGGTCGACCCGGTCTCGTCTTCGGCTCCGTCCTGCAGGTCAAAGCGTGCCTTGTTATCCGACGAACGAAGCGTCACTTTTGCTCGCTGTCCGGGCTCGACCATAAACCGGAACTTCACACACCCGCCGGTCTTTGCCTGTATGGTCGCCGCCCCGTCAGTGAACGCCACTGTTTTTGCGCGGCAATCCTGTGCCATTGAGCCGACCGCAAACGCCATTACCATCGCCGCCGTTGCCAGGGCCAACCTGATCGTGTTTTTCATAAATGGATATGTCCTCTCGTTCCGCTAATATTATCGCGTCGAAAAAGTTACTACAACCGCCTAATGGCCGGTGAAAATGTCCTGCTCCGAAACTTGTGATAATCTATCGCAAATTATGGATTTTAACTATTCAGACAAGACGTCGGACCTTCGGATGCGGCTGTCCTCATTCATGGATGCATATATTTATCCGAATGAGAAGATATTTGCCGATGAGGTCAAAACGGGCGACCGTTGGCAGCCGTCCGAGCTGATCGAAGATCTGAAAACCAAGGCAAGGTCGGCCGGGCTGTGGAATCTGTTTCTGCCGTCCGAATCGGGGCTTTCTAATCTGGAATACGCACCGCTGGCTGAGATCATGGGCCGCGTGACCTGGGCCTCCGAGGTTTTTAACTGCTCCGCTCCCGATACCGGGAATATGGAGGTTCTACATCTCTACGGCACGCCCGAGCAAAAGGAACGCTGGCTCAGGCCGCTCCTCGACGGCGCGATCCGGTCCTGCTTTTCGATGACCGAACCGGGCGTGGCGTCGTCCGATGCGACCAATATCGAAGCGTCGATCGTGAGCGACGGTGACGCCTATATTCTCAACGGACGAAAATGGTGGTCGACCGGTGCGGGCGATGCTCGATGCCGGCTTTCGATCTTTATGGGTAAGACCGATCCGTCGGCCCCGAGACATCTGCAGCAATCGATGATCCTCGTCCCGATGGATGCCGAGGGCGTCAAGGTCGAGCGTAATGTCGATGTTTTCGGATATGATGACGCTCCTTATGGGCACTCGGAGATATCATTTACAAACGTTCGCGTTCCGAAAGAAAATCTCCTGCTTGGCGAGGGCCGCGGGTTTGAGATAGCACAGGGCCGTCTCGGGCCGGGTCGCGTGCATCATTGCATGCGGCTGATCGGCATCGCCGAGCGTTCGCTCGAGCTAATGTGCGAACGTGCCAAGGTGCGCACGGCATTCGGCAAGGCGGTCGCCGAACAGGGCGTTGTCAGGCAGTGGATCGCTGAGGCACGCATCGCCATCGACCAGGCCCGACTGCTCGTACTCAAGGCCGCGTGGATGATGGACACCGCCGGCAACAAGGCCTCACGCCGCGAGATCGCGATGATCAAGGCGGCCGTTCCGCAGATGGCGCTGACGGTCATCGACCGTGCCATACAGGTCCACGGCGGTGCCGGCGTTTCGCCCGATTTTCCGCTTGCCCAGTTTTGGATTTACGCCCGGACTTTACGCATCGCTGACGGCCCGGACGAAGTGCATCTCGAATCTATCGCAAAAATGGAGCTCAAAAAATGATCGTTCGACCGGCGACCGCCGACGATGCCGTCCAGATCGCTTATATCTACAATCATTACATCGCGACGTCGCACGCTACGTTCGAACTTGAGCCGGTTGACGGCGACGAGATGCTCCGCAGGCTGCGGACTGCGTGGGAAGCAGATTATCCGTTCCTGGTGTTCGATTCCGCGGGGTATCTGGGAGGCTACGCATTCGGCGCCGCGTTTCTCGATGGCCCGGCGTTCAGCGGTTCGGTCAATACGGCAATATACGTCCGGCCCGGCAAGGACGGTATGGGGATCGGGACCGCGCTTTACGAGCAGCTGCTGGCCGAGGTCCGCTCCCGCAATTTCGATTCGGCTATCGCCGCCATATCACTGCCCAACGACGCCTGCGTCCATCTCCACGAAAAATGCGGTTTCGAAAAGGCCGCACATTTGCGCAATGTCGCCGCCAAATTCGACCGGATGTTCGATATCGGCTATTGGCAGCTAATGCTCAGATAGGCAGCGTCACGATCAGATCAACGATAATTCTCACCGTCCGGGCTCGATGTCGACCAGTTTCTATATAGCCCAATCGGTCATAATGACCTGCCCTCATGGTCATTCTGCTCACTATTTCATCATTTTGCGTTAAACAACGTAAAAAAATGTTGACACAGTTTGTAATTTCCTGTAACTTCTAACTTGTAGCGGCGGCATATGCCGCTCACCCTTCGCCACCAGATGCAAAAAGTTTTCTTTGTATGACTTTCTACCACGGCCGCAGACCGCGGCCAGAGATCCGGTAAAAAAAGGGAATTTGGCACCGCAAATTCAAACGTCCCGTCAAATGTTTTTCCTGACCACGCGTTGATTCAGAAGGTGGCACAACAATCTTCAAAACATGCCAAAGACCTCGACCCGGATCAAAAACAGAAAACTTAAAGATTCAAATGATTTTGGCGTAAAGCTAAAAAGGAGCAAGAAAAATAATGCTGTTCGGTAAAAAGAAAAGCGTTGCTGGATTAGATATCGGATCGAGTTCGATCAAGATGGTCGAGCTTGAGGGCAAAGCGAACAATTTGAGTTTGGTTGGCCTCGGGTTTGAAAATCTGCCCGGCGACACGATCATCGACGGTCAGATAATGGAGTTGAACGTTGTTTCTGACGTTATCCAGAGCCTGTGCGCTAACCACCAGATCACGTCCAACCAGGTCGTGACCGGCGTCAGCGGACACTCGGTGATCATTAAGAATATCGTTTTGCCGCCGATGAGCCGCGAGGAACTCGAAGAGTCGATCGACTGGCACGCCGAAGAGCATATACCGTACGACCTCGCCGATGTGAGCCTCGATTATCAGGTGACGTCGGGCGACGCGGACTCGACACATGTTCTGATCGCCGCCTGTAAACGCGAGCGCATCGACAATATCAAACAGGCGATCCAGCTCGCCGGCAAACAGCCGGTCGTGATCGATGTCGACACATTTGCCCTGCAAAATTGCTACGAGGCCAACTACGACCCGACCGAGTCGGACGTCGTGACATTGCTGAACATCGGTGCTTCGACGATGAACGTAAATATCGTCAAAGGAACCCGTTCGCTCTTCACACGCGACATCACGGTCGGCGGCAGTCAGTTCACGGACGTGCTGCAGCGGAGCCTCGGGCTCAACTTCCAGCAGGCCGAGGCCGTCAAACGCGGCGTCCATGACGTTGCCGACGGCATCGAGGAAAAAGCGATCGAACCGCTGATGAACAACGTCACCGAGATCGTCGCCATGGAGATCCAGAAGACATTTGATTTTTACCGTGCGACCACCGAGGACAACGAGACCGTCGTACAGAAGATCCTGATCTCGGGCGGCGGATCCAAACTCGCCGGCCTCGCTCAGGAACTGTCGCAGCGACTCGAATTGCCGGTCGAGGTGCTGGACCCGTTCCGCAACATCAAGATCGACCCGAAGAAATTTGATCCCGAATATCTGAACGAGATCGTTCCCGAAATGGCCGTCGCCGTCGGACTCGCGATCAGGGGAGTGTAATAGAAATGATCAAGATCAATCTACTAAATTCAGTCACAGAGAGACAGGGCAGTGCCGTGGTCGCGGTCGACCGCAAGATAGCCAGTCCTTCGTCTCGGATGCTCCTGATGTCGCTTGTCGTCGGCGTTATGCTCGCGGCACTCATCGGATGGGACGTTATCAGTACACAGATGGCCCGTACCGAGGCTCAGCACAAACTCGATGAGCAAAAGCAGATCGCTGCCGAGCTCGAGGTCGTGATGAACGAGCAAAAGGAACTCGAGGCCAAGATACAGAATATCGACACCAGGATCGAAGCCATCAAGAAGCTTCGCTCGTCACAGGCCGGCCCGAGTGCAGTGCTGGACGCGATGCGCGAGCGTGTCGCGATGGTGCCGGGGCTCTATCTCGAAAGCGTCGAGCAGACCGGTGACCAGCTGACATTCAAGGGCAACTCGCCCGACGAATCGCAGGTGACCCAGTTCGGCCGCAGCCTCGAATTTTCGAACGGGCTGTTTTCGAACCTGAATATTGAAACGACCCGTGCCGAGGTTGCCAATAACAACGCTCCGCAGACGGTCAACGCTCAAGGCGAGACCCCGAAGGTGCAGATCGTAAACTTTACGATCAAGTGTGCTTACACGCCGTCGAAGGCCCCGGGAGCACCGGGAACCGCCCCGACTACCGCCTCGGCCCAGCAGCCCGGCGCCGCTCCGGCTCCGGTCCAGGTCGCCAAAAACTAGATCTGATACGTAACTGACGATCACCGATCGATCCTACGAGAAAGAAGGAAAACACGATGTTAGAGAAAATCAAAAACCTACAATGGTACTTCCAGCTGATGCTGTTGGTCGGCGTGGCCGCGATGATCTACTCGGGCGTATGGTACTTTGTCACCAGCGAAACCCGCGTCGAGATCGCCGCTCTCAACGACCAGATCGCCGAACTGCAGGCCAAGAACGAAACGGCCCGCGTCGCGACCCAGCGTATCAACGAGTTTCGTGCCCTCTACGCCAGCAAGGCCGAAGAATACGAAGAGCTGAAAGTGTTGCTCCCGGAACAGCGTGAGATCACCAACGTTTTGCAGGGATTGCAGGACACTGCCAACAGCAGCCGGATGATCGTTATGCGTTTCTCGCCGCGTGATGACACGCAGCAGGATTCGATCATGGCCAAACCGGTCGAGATCGAGGTGGACAGCAACTTTACCAATCTTCGGTCCTTCTTTGACAGTATGGCCAAGCTGCCCAGGATCGTGTCGATCACTGATTTCAAGCTGAACCAACTGGACAAGCAGTCCTCAGAAAAGACCCTGCACGCTCAGTTCCTTTTGACGGCTTACTATGCCGCTCCGACCGACCTGAACGGCAAGCCGATCAACACCAAACCGGGTGCCCCCGGACAGCCGGGAGCACCGGCTCCAGCCCCGGGCCAACCGGCTCCCGCTCCGGCCGCAGTTCCGCCGGCACCAGTCAGTAAGTAACCCACCGATCCAAAGGGGAAATAGTATCCCAGAGAGACAAAAGCCATGATCAATCTATCTAAAACGCTACGTATGCTCAGCTTCGGCACAGCCGTTGTCGGATCACTGCTCATCGCCGGAATCTTTTCCGAGGCGAATGCTCAACGCGATCCCTTCGTCAAGCCCGGTTATATGAAGCAGAAACCGCAGGCCCCGGCCAACGGGACCGGCAAGGCAGGCAAGCCGGCGGCACAGCCGTTCGCTTATGTTCCGCCGTCGATCGAGGCCCGCATTGAATACTTTAAGCGTCAGCGTGAGGCGGCCGCGGCCAGCGGAGCTCCGCTGCCCAAGGTGACGAGCGTTTTGACGCTCAACGAAATGGCTGTCACCGGCATCTTCAAGACGCCCCGCGGATATGCCGCGATGGTGGAAGCGACGCCGATCAAGCTCTCTTACACGATCTATCCCGGCGAAAAGTTTTTTGACGGCCAGCTCGTCGCGGTCGAAGAGAACCGCCTTGTGTTTCGCAAGGTGACCAAGACCGCCCCGAACAAGTTCGTCGCCTCGGTCGAAAACAAGCCGCTTCAGCAATATTCGATGAAGGCACAGGTCGAAGGCACGGCACCGGCCCAGGGCAGCTCGGACCGTCCGGTCCAGACGGCTGCAAATCCGCCGGTCAGCGGTATGACGCCCGTCGGCCCGCCGTCACTGATGTCGCCGCTTGATGAGATGAACAATCAGCCGGCCGAGACCGAAAAGGTCAAGACCAAAAAGGACACGCGTCGCCCGACCAAGGTCGCTAAGAACGTCGAAAAGTAGTGCATTCAGGGTCGGCGTAACAGCCCGGAGGTTCGGCCGGCCCGCATAAAACAGTTCTATTGAATGGGCGAACCGATCTTCGGGACGCTCAACTGCAAACGGAGGAAACATGAATTCTCGATCAAACATCAGCACGGTGGTAAAACAGGCCGCCATTGCAATGCTCTTAGTCACCGTTGTGGCAATATCGGCTTTCGCACAGCGCGTCGAGCCGCAGTCACAGGGTAAGATGTACGGCGAGCCCGGATTTCGCGGCGAGCCGATCAACCTCAACGTCGTGAACGCCGATGTCCGCGACATTCTCAGCTACATTACCGATCAGTACGCCATCAACTTTGTCATCGACAAGTCGGTCCCGGCGGTACCGGTGACGGTAAAGGTCAGCGATGTTCCGTGGAATATCGCTCTCGATTCGGTCCTCCAGTCACAGTCGCTGGGTGTGCAGGTCAACGGAAACATCCTCCGCGTCGCCGACTCAAAGACGCTCGCGACCGAGGGCGAACTGATCCAGGCTCGCAACAACAACGCGCTTGACAGTTCACCCCTTTACACAGAATTTCTTCGGCTCAATTATGCCCGTGCGTCGGGCACGCTGAGCGGCGATTCCGGCAGTGCCGGCCAGCTTTCGACGGGAACGTCAAGCGGCGGCGGTTCCGGAGCGGCGAGCGGCGGCAGCGGCGGTGGAGCATCGGCCGGCGGCGGTTCGGACCAGGGCATCATGGGCATCATCAAAAAGCGTCTGTCGCGTCGCGGCACCGTCGAGGTTGATGGCCGCAGCAACACCCTGATCATCACCGACGTCCGACAGAATATCGACGCCATTCGGCAGTTGGTCGCGTATCTTGACCAGCCGGAACCGCAGGTCGAGATCGAAGCACGCATTGTCGTCGCATCGCGCAACTTCAGCCGCGACATCGGCGTCCAGCTTGCGGGCCTCGTGATCGGAAAACGCGGCAGCGGAGCTTCGGGCGGCACTCTGCCGGGGGCCACGACCACGCTTCCGGTTCCCGAGAGCCTTCCGATCCCGTCGATCAACAACGATATGTTCTCAAAGATCGCCAATACGGCGATCGGCCTGACGACCGGTATCTTCGGTACGGCACAGATCAGTGCACTTATCTCGGCCGGTGAACAGAAAGGACAGGCAAAGGTCATCGCGACGCCGCGTGTGACCACGCTCAACAACCGTCCCGCTGAGATCAAGAGCGGAACCAAGATCCCCGTTACGACCATTCAGCCGGGTACGGCTGCCGGTGGTGCCGTTGTGGCCACGACGACCTACGTCGATGTGCCGCTCAGATTGGCCATCACGCCGCAGATCACCGAGGTCGGTACCGTTATCCTTAACGTGACCGCTGAAAACAGCTCTACGGCAACCGTCGTCGGCGGAGCCAATCCGGCGATCAACACCCAGAGTATGCAGACGCAGGTCACCGTGCCCGATGGCGGAACGACCGTTGTCGGCGGCGTACTGTTCGACGACGAACGCGAAAGTCAGGACCGCACACCGGGACTGTCACGCGTGCCGCTCCTCGGAAACCTGTTCAAGAGAAAGGGAATTCAGCGTAACACGAATGAGATCCTCTTCTTCATCACGCCGCGCATCACACGGCCCGAGTCGATCAGCAATGGCGGCGACAACGGTGGTGTGACACGTCCTGCTCCGATCCTGCAGCCGGTGCCGATGGGCAATCCGCCGTCGAACTCGACCCCGGTCGTCGAAACCCCGCAGCCGGTCGTGCTGCAGGCACCGACTCTGGCTCGCCCGGATTCGAACCCGGCAATGCCGATCAAGCCGTAACAGGCGATCGACAGTTCGTTTTCTCCGCAGAAAGAAAGCCCGCCCGGCCTATATGGACCAGGCGGGCTTTTTGCCGTCTAAAAATATGGCAGAGCCTTACGGTACGAAGGCGTTTGGCAGCGGCAGGTCACCTGTTTGGCCAAATTGCTGGATCAGGACGCCGGCCGTCGACCGATTGACATACCAAGTCGCATTCGACGGCCTGAAGACCGCCGCGTCAATTTTGCCGTCGCCGTCATAATCGCCCGACGCGGGCACATCGCCGTTCGCCCCGAACGGAAACGCATAGAACGAAAGATCCTCGCTTCTGAGAATGAACCAATATCCGCTCGACGGCCGCCAGAATGCAAGATCGGCCTTACCGTCACCGGTGTAGTCGCCTGGAAACGCTTTTTCGCCAAAGAACCCGAACTTTGTCGCGAATACCTGCAGATTTGAACTCTGTCTGATCCACCATTCGGCACCGTCAAGGGCATTTGGGCGATAGATCGCAATATCGGCCTTTCGGTCGCCGTCATAATCGGCGATCACCGGCTTGTCATCGGCCGCTCCAAAACCGACGATATCAGTGCCGCCCGTTGACTTAGCGATATACCACGTCTGCGTCGCCGGACGAAAAACGGCCGCGTCAGCCTTTCCGTCGCCGTCAAAATCGCCAGGTGCCGGAATATCGCCATTCGATCCAAACGGGAACGCAAAGAACGATAGGTCCTCGGACCTAAGGATGAACCACTGTCCGGTCGACGGCCGCCAAAATGCGACGTCGGTCTTGCCGTCGCCGGTAAAATCAGCCGGAACAAGCTTGTCGGTCGAGGTTCCGAATTGGAGAGCTCCGTTGCCGCCGTTTGACGACCTGAGATACCACCATTCACCGGGTGCCGGACGAAATATCGAAATGTCGGTCTTGCCGTCGCCGTCAAAATCGAACGGCGAACCGCCGGACGAACTAACTGCAGTCTTGGTGTAGATATAATCGCCGGCCGTCGACCCGTCGCTGTTCGAGGCGTTCCCGGCGGCATAAAATGTCACGGGGCCGATCGGCTGTGCCGGGGCGGTCCAGGTCACCGTCCACGTCTTAGAACCGAATACTGTCGGCAGGATGCCGTCGATCGTGTGTTCAGCGTACTGCCGGCTCTCGCCGCCGACGATGCCCGTCACGATCTGCGATTGCTGCGGATTGCCCGACGGCACCGATAGTGTTCCCGCACGCTTTCCCTGCGAATCGAGAGCGGTCATCTGGTAACCGTAAATTACGCCGTCGTCCTGGCTGGTCGTGACGGTAAAATTGATCTGCTGTCCGGGAGTCCATCTCGCGGGAAGTCCGTTGATGGCAACGCCGCCGGTTCCGCTGTTTAGCGGAAATGACGTGTGACAGGCCGTGCAGTTGCCCTCTGACGGAGCATTGGTATTCGAAGGCGTCGGCCCTGATGCCGATGCCATCACCAGCGAGTCACTGGTGCCGGTCGTGCCTAGGCCGAAAATACCCAAGACAATTGCAAAAACTACGGCGAGCACCTTAAAGCGAATATCAGGAGACAACATTTTCATATGGCTAAAGATCGAGGACGGTCACACTAAACGTAATTATGTTTTGACGCCGGCAATAGTCGAATAGTCTGAAGAAACGGTTTTCTTTAAAGATAGATACCGCCTAAACGAAAGTCAATGGATCTTTTCCGGGCGGAGAATTAAAAAGGGCCCGGCCAGACTAATGTCTGACCGAGCCCTTAGTCCTGTTCCCGGCCCGTCAGGCGGGTCGGGAAACTACTAGTTACCCGAGTTGAACGTCATCGAGAATGCCCGGACACTACCCGTGTCGCCCACCGCATTATCACTGACATTTATCGTCCAGTTACCGTCGGCATTCTGACCGTCAAACCCGCTCAGCGGGTTATTTGGCGAGAAGTTGCCGGTCGGGAAAGCAAGGGCCGTGTTACAGCTGCCTGCGGCCGGATTGCCCTGGGTCTCAACGGCCGGCAAACCGCCGTCGTCATTGAGTGTAAGCTGGAACAGATTGTTGTTGTTGCAGCCAACCGTCGACGTCGGAACGCCCGGACGATCAAAGATCGTAACGGTCGTGCCGCCCGGCGACGTCAACTTAACGATGATGTCACCGACCCACGAGTGGTTAAAGCCAACCGTGGTCGATGCCGGATCGGCACTGCCTGCCGTCCCGTCAAACGAGAAGTTGAGGTCGCTGATGTTACCGACACCCGAAACCGGAACAACGATGTTGACGCCGGCCGGGGTGTTGTCGGTGACCGCAACAGGTGCTCCCGAGTAGCTGACCACCGTCGGGCCTGACGAAGTTCCGCCCGGAATGTAACGGATCGGAACAGGAACGTCGGTCGTTACGCCGAATCCGGTCTGGAAGTATCCGGCGGTCGAGCGGTTGACGTACCACGTACCTGCACGATAGACACCGATGTCGTCCTTGCCGTCGCCATCGTAGTCACCCGGAACAGGACGGTCACCTGACTGGCCAAACGGCGTGAAGGTGGTCGTGCCATCCGAGCTCTTACGGATGTACCAGGTTCCGTTCGACGGACGGAATACCGCCACATCATCCTTGTTGTCACCGTCGTAGTCAGCCGGAACCAAAAGGTCGCCGGTCGTACCGAACGGATAAGCATCAAAGTTCTGTGCCGGAACACCCGTATTGCGAGCGATGTACCAGGTATTATTCGACGGACGGTAAACGGCCAGATTGGTCTTGCCGTCTGCTTCGAGGTCAAACGCCATCGGAACGTCGCCGGTCAATCCGAACGGAGCGACGGTGTTTGAACCGTTGCCGCTGTTCAGGACGTACCAGGTGCCGTTCGACGGACGGAAGACAGCCATGTCAGACTTGCCGTCGCCGTCGTAGTCACCCGAGACAGGAACGTCGCTCGGAATACCCCACGAGGTGCCCTGGAAGACGAATCCGTTGCTCTTCAGGATCAGGTAATCGTTTGCCGCCGGATCCGCACTTGCACGGAACACTGCTTCGTCAGCTTTACCGTCACCGTCGTAATCGCCGGGGATCGTGACATCGGTGCTGTTACCCCAATTTACGACGCTCAAACCAGCCGTCGAACCATTGATGTACCAGTCGCCAGTCGACGGACGGAATACCGAAACGTCGGTCTTGCCGTCGCCGTCAAAGTCAGCACGTGACTTCGGCACAGCCGCGGCGCAGGTGTAACCGTTGATGATCTCAACGTTGTCAACGTTAACGCCAGTCGAGGCGACCGACGAGTCAGAGGCCATTCTCCAGCGGAGCTGGATGTTCTGGCCGTTTGCTGCGGGCGGCAGAGTGGCTTCGGTATTGATGTAACCGCCTGCCGATGTTCCCGTCCAAGCCTGTCGGCCCGCGATCGGGCTCGAGAATGCGGTCGAGATCGTGCCGTTGTAGCCGCCGGTCACAAACGCTCCGCCTGCCGTTACGATGTCGGTATAAGCACCGGCACCGATCTTGATCTCAAGGACCATACCATCAAACGTTGATTCGGTGATGTATTTGTTCCTGAATTTGATCTTTGCCGACGGTGAACTGATCGCCGTTACCGGTGACTCGAGGTACGAGCTGCCGATCGTCGCGGGATCATTGGTAAATGCCGAGTTCGGAGCAGTATCCGGTCCGGCGGCTGAGGTCGTCCATACTGCGGGCGGTCCTGCACCTTCGTTCGTCGATGCCCAACCGGCAGGAAGTGCCGGAGCGGTCACGCCGTCAAAGTTCTGGACAGTTCCATTCGGCGATCCGAGGACGAAGCTGCGGTTTGCCGCCGGTTGTGCGCCGATCGAGCTGGCAACGACGATCGAAACCGAAACCGTGTCGCCGCAGGCTGCATTGCCCGGAATTGCAAACGGATGAGCCTGCGTAACAACGGCTGCCTGAGCGACATTACCGTAGTTGACCGGGGTTCCGCCGTTTACGCTGACCGTAACATTGTTGACGGTCGCGCCGGTGTTGTTGGTGACGGCGATGTTCAGCAGGACGTTTTCGCCCGGCTCAGGAACGCCATTGTTGTTGCCGGTCGAGTCGCTGACCGAGAACGGGCTCGTAAGAACAGCGTTCGGAAGGTCAAATGCCTCGGTAACGGCCGTCGATGACTGGGTGCTTGCCGAGAAGCCAAATCCGCGACGGCGGAAGCCTTCCCAAACGTCAGCAACGTCAGCACCTGCTTCCGGAGCTGCGGGAAGTGCAGCGGCGGCAGCGAGGATAGCATCACGCTCCTGGAGCATCATCGGGTTAAGCGGCGAAAGCTTCATGCCGTCCGTGACGACCTGAAGAACACGGGTCGTACCGGCCGAGAAACCAAGACGCGTGACCATAAGGGCACGAACTTCCCACAGTGCGCTCTTCCAAATTTCGCCGGCGTTGTGTACCTGCGAGCAGTTGCCCGAGGTGGCGATGGCCGGGTTACGCGGGAAAGCACTGGAAACGGCCGTTGCGGTCGTTCCGAGGGTCGTGTCGCAGTTTGAATTGATATGACCAAAGGTCAACGGGTTGTGCGGCTTGTTCTGCGGGCCGCCGGTGAATGCGATAACAGCGGTCGGGAAACGGCGAATTGCATAATAGTAATTCGACGTAAACGTCGCCGTCAGCAGGTGGGTTCCGTAACCGCCAAGCGAATAGATCGCGTTGATCGGGTCGGTCGGCTCAGCCATCATCGTGCTGGCGTACCAGTCACCCCAGCCTTCGCCCATCATTCCGCCCTGGTTGCCGAGGCCGCTGCCGTTTCCGTGCAGGCGGTTCGACGTTCCGTGCGTGACTTCGTGAATGACGATGCCGGCGTCGGTCGTTCCGTCTTTGTCAGGCGTCGGTCCGGTCCAGAGGTACATCTGCATACGTCCGCGTCCGCCGTCTGCCGGCGTGGCGAAGTTAGCGTTGTTGGTACCCGATGAATCCTGGCCTTCGGACGAGACACGGTCGGCTTCAACGCCGCCGCGGCCAAAGTTCGATGCCTGGAAGTTGCGTGCGGGCTCCGTGAAGCCGCGTTTGTAAAGTTCGTCGTGATAGCGGTTCATGATGTAGAACATCTGAATGACCGCACCACGCTGTGCCTGAGCCGTCAGCGGGTCGTCGCCCGGTGCCGGATTTCCCGGAGGAGGATTCCATGTCGAGTCGAACACGCGGCTCGGGGCTCCCGTCTGCGGTGCGTCGACGCCGTTGGTGCCGTCACGGTCGATACCGGCTTCGGTAGCGTTACCGTCCGTCGTGTTGTTGCCATCGGTGATCCAGCCGTTGTTGTTGAACGACAGCGTGCCTTCGTTTCCGATCAGCGTACGGGTCGTACGCGGAATGATAGCTCCCTGCGTTCCAAGGCTGGGATCGTTCGGGCCCGGTGTGAGCGGTGCCGGATCGTCAGCGATGTCATTGTAGGCATTGGGGTTTCCGTAAACCTGGTAGGTCGCGGCCTGGGTCTGATCATCAGAGATGTTCTTGTGCCAGAGGACGACGTTCGTGTTTGCGTCAACGATAACGTAGTACGCACGAACCGGTTCCCAGATCAGGATTCTCCAGGCCGGAACGGCAACGCCGGGCTCGGTCGGAAAATACATTTTCTCAGCGGTGGTCGCCCAGTCGCCTTCGCCGAAAGTGACCTTGAGGTCATTCGAAGCAGCGTCGTTGCGGGCTACGTCTGCCGGCACGATCGCGTGGTTGATGTGTCCGGCAGCCTTGCGGACAGCCTGTACCGGATCGCCAAACGTGGTCGAAAGCGAACCGTAATCGAGGCCCGGTGCGAGGTTGTTGATAACACGGATGATCTGGCCGTTCTTGGTAAATCCGGCCTTGACCTCACCGCGGAAGACCGGGATGCCGTTGATCTCCTGCTCGAGGTGAGCGTACGAGATGTTGCCGTCCGGATTCGTATAGTCAGCCGCTACTTTGAGGCCGTTGATCTGCTGGTCATTTACGCCGATCAGGTTTTGATTGTCACGAACGAATTCGCGAAGGATCTCGGAGCGCTTCGTGCCCGACGGGGTTGAGAGCCACTCGACAGGGAATTTCGCCATATCGGGCGTCATCACTTCCGGCGTGCGGATGTCGGTGTTGTACTCGACCTTTGCGCTCGGGTGACGTTGCTTGAACATTTCTTCGCCGCGAGCAAAATCGTCGCGGACGTTAGCAACTGCGCTTGAGTCCTTGCCGACCGATTGACGGAATTTCAGCAATGCGTCTTCCGTTTCAATGGTCTTGTTTTCACGGATGTCCCACATTTTGGGCAGTCCGTCATCCGATGTCGAAGTGCGGGTGAAAAGGCCTTTCTTGCCTGCCGCCTCCGTTCCAAACTTGAACGGGACCAAGATCACCGCTGTGATCAGTCCCAATACGAACAAACAGGCGAGAATACTCAATCGAGTATCAGCCTTTGATCGTCCAAACATATTCGATTCCTCCTGAGTCGTCGTAAGTAGAAAACCAACAAGCTCTTAATCCTGACACCTGCGCAGAGCGCAAAATGAACAAAATACAGGCATCGGCACGGTCCGATACCCAAGAACTTAAAACAATTTGAGTTAGGGTCTCACGAAATATCGTAATGATATACCACAAAAGGTAAAAAATACAAGACAAAAATGGCGATGGGTGAAATTTAAGCCTGATGGGTGGTGATCCGGCCCGGGTGCAGGTTGATACGCCCGGGCCGGCCGATTTGCCGCGTTAGGGCAGATACGATCTCGGGATCGGCGTGTCGGCGGCGAGCCCGAAGGCGATCGCCGTAAAGCCGGCCGTCGAGCGGTTGAGGTACCAGGTCCCGGCACGAAATACCGCCTGATCGTCCTTGCCGTCGCCGTCAAAATCGCCCGGAACGGGAAAGTCACCGCTGAGTCCGAATGCCAATGCCGAATACTGTCCGTTCGAACTGTTCAGACGATGCCAGATGCCGCTTGACGGCCTGAAGACGGCGATGTCCTGTTTGCCGTCGCCGTCGTAATCGGCCGGAACGGCGAGATCGTCGGCAAGCCCGAATGCCGCGGCAAAAAACTGGCCGTTGCCGCTGTTGAGCCGATACCAGACGCCTGTCGAGGGCCGCCAGACAGCGATGTCGTCCTTGCGGTCGCCGTCGTAATCGCCGGCGGCGGGTTTGTCGCCCGCCAGGCCGAACTGATAGGCGTTAAAGGCTCCGCTGCCGCTTGCGATCCAATACCAAACGCCCGTCGAGGGCCGCCAGACCGCGAGGTCGTCCTTGCCGTCGCCGTCAAAGTCGCCGGCTTGAGGAATATCGCCGCCGCTGCCGAAGGCGTATGCGAAGAATTGTCCGTTGCCGCTGTTAAGCCGGTACCAAACACCGGTCGAGGGCCGCCAAACCGCAATGTCGGCTTTGCCGTCGCCGTCAAAATCGCCCGGCGTCGGAATGTCTGACGAGAGCCCGAATGCGGCCGCCGCAAAGCCGGCCGTGGAACGGTTCAAATACCAGTTGCCGTCCGCCGGCCTGAAGACCGAAACGTCCGTTCGCCGGTCGCCGTCAAAGTCCGCCCTTACGCGTGCGAAATTATCGACGATCACGCAATTGTAATTGCCGCTGACCTGCACCGTGTCGATCCACCAGCCAAGAGCGGCAGTATTGTTGTCCGCACCGAAACGCCACCTAAACTGGACATTCTGGCCCGCCGCGGCCGCCGGCAGAAGGGCGACCGTCGTAATATAGCCGCCCGACGAACCGCTCCACGCGGCCCGGTTCGACAGCGGATTATTGGTGCCGGTGCCGAGCGTGCCGTTATAACCGTTCTGTAAGAACGTGCCGCCGGCCGCCGTCAGGTCCTGAAAACCGCCGCCCGCGATGCTGATCTCGAGCAGTCCGCCGTCCCATCCGCCTTCGGTCTCAAAACGATGGCGGAACGACAAGGTCGCCGCCGGCGACGTGATCGCGACCGGCAAAGACGTCAGATCGGTGCCGCCGCCGACCGTATCGGGGTCGAGGGCAAATGCCGCCGTCGTGCCCGAATCGGGCGAATTTGTCGTGGTGACAAAGGCGATCCCGCTCTGCAAAACGGTCGATGCCCACCCGACGGGAACGTTCGGTACCGAAACGCCGTCAAAATTTTCGGCAAACGTCGTGACCGGCTGGCCGATAATGATCCGCCGCGTGACGCTGACCGGCCCGAGGCTGCTCGTTACGTTCAATGTCAGCGAAAGCGACGTGCCGCATTGTGAACCCGCCGGCACGGTGTAGCTGACCGCCTGAGTGACAGTCGAACCGCTGGCGATCGTACCGTAGTTCGCCGAACCGCCGCCGACCAGCTGGACCGACACGCCCGTAGCCGTCTGTCCGGTTGAGTTTGTGATCGGGACGTTGAGCGAGATCGTCTCGCCCGGGTCAGGATAACCGTTGCCGTTGCCGGTCGGGTCGGCGACGGTCAATCCGGGGGACTGGGTCAGATTCGGCAATTCGAACGATTCGGTGACGCGAGTATCGCCAGCTCCGCTGCCGTTATTCTGAATGCTCGCCGTACTTCCCATTCCGCGGATCGCAAATCCGGCCCACACGTCGGCGACATCTGCCGCCGCCTCAGGCGCAAGCGAACTCGCCTGTGCGGCCGCAAGTATCGCGTCGCGTTCGCTCAGAAATGTCGGAGCCAGAGGAGCCAGCTTCATCCCGTCGGTGACGAGCTGCAGGACCTTTCGGTTGCCGGCCGCCCAGCCGAGCCGCGTGATCATACGGGCACGGACCTCCCAGAGAGCACTGCTCCAGATCTCACCGAGGTTATGAACGGCGTCGGCGGTCGACGACCCGAACGGGCCCCGCGGGAACGCACCGTCATTAAGGTTTATCTGCGTCGCGTCAGCGTCGGCAAAGGTCAGAGGATTGTGCGGCAGGTTGCCGGGCCCGCCGGTAAACGCCTTGACTGCTTTCGGAAAACGGCGAATGCCGTAATAGTAGTTGTTGACCGTGCCGCCGGCGCCCAGATAGGTGTCGTAGCTGCCGGTCGTATAAATGCCGTTGATCGGGTCGCCCGGTTCGGACAGCAGTGCGTGCCCGTAAAAATCGGACCAGCCCTCGCCCATGCCGCGCGACATATTTAACGACAGCCCGCTGCCGTTGCCGTGCAGACGGTTTGACAAGCCGTGCGTGTGTTCGTGGATAACGACGTCGGCATCGACATTGCCGTCGATGTCCGGGTTGGGGCCCGTCCAGATGTACATCTGCATTCGCGGCCGCGAGCCGTCAGCCGGCGTCGAGAAATTGGCGTTGTTCGTGCCGGATGAATCCTGGCCCTCGCCCCTTACGCGGTCGTTCTCAAGGCCGCCGCGGCCAAAATTGCTGTTTTGAAAGTTGAGTGCCTGCTCCGTGAACCCGAGGCGGTAAAGCTCGTCGTGGTACCAGTTGCAGATGTAAAAGAGCTGCGTTGTCGAGCCCTGCTGAAACGTGCTGCCCGGATAGGTCTGCGTCACGGGCACCGGAGCCTCGCCGGTATTTGTGTTCGGGTCGAGCGGCGAGTACGTGAACTGAAACACTCGTCCGGTCCCGACCGCCTCGCTCGATGCGTCGACGCCGTCCGTGCCGTCACGGTCGAGCCCGGCCTGAATAGCGTTGCCGTCCGTGATGTTTACGCCGTCAGTTATCCATCCGAGGTTGTTGAAAGTGTACGGGGCTTCGTTGCCGATCCGTGTGACCGAGGTCCTGCCGATCGCCGGCCCCTGAACGCCGTTGGGAGCGATCGGGCCGGGCGTCAGCGGAAACGGGTTGTCGGCCACGTTGATCATAGCGTTCGGGTTTGTATAGACGCCGTAGGTCGCCGACTGGGTCTGATCCTCGGTAATGTTCTTGCGCCAGAGCATGGTGCCGGACGCCGCGTCGACGATCACGTAAAATGCGTTGACCGGCTGCCAGATCAGGATCCGCCAGGCCGGTGTGACCACGCCGGGCTCGGTCGGAAAGTACATCTTTTCGGCCGTTGTCGCCGAATCACCGCGGCCGAAAACGGCTCGCAGGTCGCCGGATGCGGCCGCGTCCGGCGTCAGGTCGAGGCGTGCGGCGTCGATCGAGATGTGTCCGGCCGCCGCCCTGACGGCGTCGAGCGGGGAACCAAAATCGGCCGCCGCCGAACTCTCATCGACACCGGGTGCAAGATTATTGATGACGCGCACGATCTCGCCGTTTCGCGTAAATCCGGCCTTGACCTCGCCTCTGAAGACGGGAACGCCGCCGATCCGCTGCTCGAGGACGGCAAAGCCGAGGTCGCCATTCGGGTTCGCGTAATCCGCGGTTACCTTCAGCCCGGCGATAGCGTCCGGCCCGACGCCGATCAGCGTCGAGTTGGCGTTCAAAAAGCGTTTCAGCGAATCGGCCCGTTTTTCACCCGACGGCCCGGTCAGGAATGACCTCGTGGCCGCCATGTCGGTCCCGATCACCTCGGGGATCCTGATGTCGTCGTTGTATTCGATCTTGAGGGTCGGCACCAAACGGCGCAGGCGCTTTTCGCCCATCGCAAAATCGTCGCGGATGTCGGCCGTATTCGATGCGTTCCGTCCGGCCGCGGTTCGAAACGCGGCGAGCGTATCGGCCGCGTCGCGGTCAGTGCGAATGTCGTAATTCGGCAATTGCGGGTCGTGGCTTTCGGTGCGAACGAGCAGGCCCTTTGCCGCCCGCGTTCCGAATAGGTACGGCGAAACAAATGCGAGCGTGAGCACTGTAAGTGCAAATAGTGTGGCGAAAGCGTTGCGGAAACTCATCGTTGGTGTGGCCATTTTGGAAAACTGCTCCGGCGTTGCGGATCAAAATGACTCCGCAGATCGAAAAATGAATAAGAAAGCACTAATATCGAACAATAGGGAGATCTGATCGGCGCAAACTCAATACTTAACAGTTAACCCTCGCTAAGTCAATAAATTGAGCGTTGTGCTCCCTCGTTCTATGACCCAATCAACGGATGACAAGATATTCGGACCCAGCGGCCTGATCTCGCAGTTTCATGAGAACTATGAATACCGCGAGGGCCAGGTGCGTATGGCAAACGCTATCGCCGTTGCCTTTGAAGAAAAAAAGCACCTTATCGTCGAGGCCGGAACCGGTACCGGCAAGACGCTCGCGTATCTCGTCCCGGCCATCGCCGCGTCGATCAAGCACAACCGCCGGATCATAATATCGACCGGTACCAAGAACCTGCAGGAACAACTGATGGAAAAGGACATCCCGTTCCTGCAGAAGATACTTCCGACCAAATTCACCGCGTCGTATATGAAGGGGCGGTCGAATTACGCCTGTATCTATCGAATACACAAGTCGGACGATCAGCCGATCCTCGACGGCATCGACGAGGTCGATCATTTCAACGAGGTCCGCGAATGGTCGCGCGAGACCCAGACCGGCGACCGTGCCGAACTGACGTATCTACCGGAAAATCTGCCGTTCTGGGGCCGCGTTAACGCCAAGAGCGAAACGTGTATCGGCCAGAAATGCCCCGATTTTGAGCCGTGTTTTATTACGCGAATGCGGAGCCGGGCCGAGTCGGCCGATATCGTGATCGTCAATCACCATCTTTTCTTTGCCGATCTCAATGTGCGCGGTAACCAGTTTGGCAAGGTCCTGCCTGATTATGGTGCGGTCATATTTGACGAGGCGCACCTGATCGAGGATATCGCCGCCGACTATTTCGGGTTTCAAACGTCAAATTTCCAACTGGACGAGATCGCCCGCGACGCCTCGACATTGCCGATCGCCGATGCGATCGCGGTCGCCGGTATCACCAAGGCGTCCGCCAGGGTTGCCGGCCTGGCAGAGCAGTTTTGGGCGCGTTTTACGCAGGGACGCGGCGGCGACGGCCGTTTTCCGCTCGTTGCCGACGCCTTTGCCGTTCGCGGACGCGACGGCGAACCCGTGCCGACATCGCACGGCGAGGCGTACCACGCTCTCGACGAAGCACTGTCGCGTCTCGAGAATGATGTCGACGTATTTTCGGAAAAGCTGCCCGAGGCCGAGAGCCTTGTGCGGCGCGTTCGCCAGGCGCGTTTCGACCTCGGCTTTATCATCAAGCAGGCCGACCGCAATTACGTTTACTGGCTCGAACGTCGGGGCCGCGGTGTCTTTTTACAGGCGTCGCCGGTCGACGTTTCGTCGCTGCTCCAGGACAAGCTTTTCGAAAAGGTCGAGACGTGCGTGCTGACATCGGCGACGCTTTCGACGAACGGCGGATTCAGCTTTATCCGCAACCGTCTCGGGCTGCCGCCGGGAACGACTGATTCGCTTGTCGCCCCGTCGTCATTCGATTATCAGAGCCAGGCGATCGTCTATCTACCAAAGGCGATGCCCGATCCGCGAGCCGCCGAGTTTACCCAGATCGCAGCCGCCGAGATCGTCAATATCCTGCATTCGACGCAAGGTCGGGCATTCGTGCTCTGTACCAGCAACTCGTCGATGAAGGCACTATTCGAGATAGTCTCGTCGCGAGTCGGTTACCCGTGCTTTTTGCAGGGAACGATGTCAAAGACCGGGCTGCTTGAGCGATTTCGAGCGACGGCGAACGCTGTTTTATTTGCCACATCGAGCTTTTGGCAAGGCGTCGACGTCCAGGGCGACCAGCTTTCGTGTGTGATCATCGACAAACTTCCGTTCGCGGTCCCGACCGATCCGCTCGTCGCGGCACGCGCCAAGTTCATCGACGACAATGGCGGCCGCTCGTTCTTTGATTACAGCGTCCCGCAGGCTGTGATATCACTCAAGCAGGGTATCGGCCGGCTCATTCGCAGAAGCACGGACCGCGGCGTCATCGCCATTCTCGATCCGCGGCTTCGGACCAAATCTTACGGCCGCGACTTTCTCGCCAGCCTTCCGCGTATGCGCATAACGTCGGACCTCAACGACGTACGGCAAATATTTCAGCAATACGACGATCGTGCCGTATAATATAGGGATACGTTATGTCAGCCTTTTTTGAAGTAATGATCGAGCGCAATTTCAGCAGCGCGCATCAGTTGCGGGGCTACAAGGGGAAATGCGAGAACCTGCACGGACACAATTACAAGATAGAGATCTTTGCCCGCGGCCGTGAGCTTAACAATATTGGCTTGCTGATCGATTTCGGCGACCTCAAGGCGGCCGCGGACGAGATCGTCAAGTACCTCGATCACCGCAACCTGAACGAACTGCCGCCGTTTGACGAGGAACTGAACCCGTCGGCGGAGAATCTTGCCCGATACTTTCTGGAGTACGTCAACAGTCGCGTCGGTGACGACCGTGTCAACGTGTATAAGGTCCGGTGTTACGAAACTCCGACCAGTGTCGCTACGTATCAGCTCGACTAAGCTATAATTTTGACCGAGAGATCGACCCTTATGAAACATATCTTGACCGCACTGTTGTTTGCCGCCGTCAGCGGTTTTGCCGCTTTTGCTCAGGCTCCGTCGGGATCGATCCGCGGGACCGTCGTCGATCAGAACGGCGACGTCGTAACCGGTGCACGCGTCGAGCTTCGCGAGATCCGGACCTCCTCGAAGCAGTTGTATGTAGCGGACGCGGTTGGCGGTTTTGCGTTCAAGGACCTCGTTCCGGGCCGTTACGAGATAACGGTCGACGCTAGTGGTTTCGGCCGCTTGATCAAGCCGGTCCTGGTTACCTCGTCAGCGATCTCGGGGCTCGAGCTTCGGCTGTCGGTCGGCGAGGCTAATCTCATCGTCAGCGCCGAGATCGGCGGGCGGCAAGAAAGGCAAAATATACCGCAGGCGGTCAACGTCATCTCGTCTGAGCGCATTCTGCAGCGTTCGACGTCGGTTCTGGCACAGGCCAGCAAAGAAGAAGCTGGACTAAACGTCCAGATGACGAGCCCGACCATCGGAGCCATCGTCGTCCGCGGACTGACCGGCAAAAATGTCGTCAATTATGTCGACGGCGTGCGGTACACCAACGGAGCCCAACGCGGCGGCATCAACACATTTTTCAACCTCAATGACGGGTCCAATCTCTCGGCGATCGAGGTGCTTCGCGGCCCCAACGGCGCTCAGTACGGCAGCGATTCGCTCGGCGGCACCGTTAATCTGGTCACTAAATTTGCCCGCTTCGGCGATACCAAGGCGGAGTTTCACGGCGAATTTAACCCGAGCTTTTCGTCGGCTAACCGCGGCTTCGGCAGTTCGGCATTCCTGAGCTACGGCACCAACAAACTTGGCGGCTATATCAGCCTCAACGGCCGCCGTGCCAACACGCTGCGGACCGCAAAGGGGCTCGACACGCACTCGGCCGTCACACGTTTTCTCGGCCTGCCGTCGAACGTACTTTACGACCGCAGCCCGGACACCGATTTTACTCAATACGGCGGTGCGGCCCGCGTAAACTATGCCCCGCGGCCCGACAGCCAGTTCATCTTTTATTACCAACGCGGCCAGCAGGACGGCGGCAAGCGGTTTGATCAACTGCTCGGCGGCGACGGCAACCTGATCGCCGACCTTCGCAACCTGATGCTCGATTTCGGATACGCGCGGTTTGTAAAGCAGCATTTCGGTTGGTTCGATTCGGCGTCGTTCACCGTTTCGTACAACAGCCAACGTGAGGAGCGCGTAAATCAGGGCGGCCAGGGCAATCCCTTCGGCGACATCACGCACCAGTATGAGCGCACTTCGACGACCGGTTTTAGCTTTTTCCTGGATAAGCAATTGCCGAAACGCAACACATTCCTGATCGGCGGTGATTTTTACGGCGAACAGATCAACTCGCCCGCGTTCATCGTCAATCCCGTAACTAATGTCACGACGCTTTCGCGGCCGCGAGTGCCCGATGAGGCAAGATTCAATTCGGCAGGGCTCTTTATCCAAAACGCCTGGCAGGCGATACCCGACCGATTGCGTATCACGGGAGCCCTGCGTTACGGCGGTATGCGTTACAGCGCTAAGGGGACGGACGCACCGATCGTTGCCGGCCGCCCGCTGTGGGCGAGCGACAGCCTCCGCACGGCGGACTGGTCCGGACGTCTCGGGATGGTCGCCCGACTTGCCCGGCAGTTTCGTATCGCTTTCAACTACGGCCGCGGATTCCGCTACCCGAGCATGACCGACCTCGGTACTCTCGGGCTGACCGGCGACGGTTTTGAGGTCGACTATCTCGCTTCGCAAAGGCTCGGCGGTACGATCGGCACGACCGCCGGCACCGAGGCCGTCTCGACCGGCATCCCGGTCGCAAAACAGCGTTCCGAGACCAGCCAGAACTTTGATTTTTCGATCCGATATGAGAATCGCCGCTTTGACACCGAATTTACGGCGTTCCTGCTCGATATCAATAGTGCGATAACAAAGCAGGCTCTGATCCTGCCGGCGGGTTCGGTCGGACAGCTGCTCGGCAGCGAACCGATCACGTCGCAGCTGCCCAGCGGTGCGGTCTTCGTCGGCCTCTCGACATCGCCGGTTCTCGTTCGTGCCAACTTTACTGACGCTCGACTGTACGGCTTCGAATACGAGGCCGAAGGGCGCATAAGCGACAACTGGTCGGCCCGGGGCAACTTTACCTACATTCATGCGGCTGACAAGGTCACGGGTCTGCCGCCGAATATCGAGGGTGGAACACCGCCGCCGACGGCATTTCTTAGCCTCAAATATTCGCGTTCCAAGTTCTGGGTCGAAGTCTACTCGACACTTGCCGCCGAACAGGGCCGTTTGTCGAGCCTCGACCTTTCGGACCGGCGTACCGGAGCGGCTCGATCGAGGGCGCAGATCGAGAATTATTTTCGACGCGGAGCATGCGTTCAAGGGCTGACGTCTAATGCCGCCGGCACCTGTAACGCAAACGTCAGCACCTACACGCTGCGGTCGACCGGCGAGAATATCACGCAGGTACTGACGCGAGTGCTCGGGCCGACGTTCGCGACGGCACCGATGTTTACCTCGCTGCCGGCTTACGGGCTGGCGAACGTTCGCGGCGGCATCAACGCCGCTGAAAAGGTCACCATCTTTTGGGCGTTCGAGAATATTTTTGACCAGCAGTACCGCAATCCGAGTTGGGGCGTCGACGGTGCCGGACGCAGCTTTACGGCACAACTTCGCTATAGATTCTAGCCGTTCACAGCCGGCAAGGAGCGATCATTTATGAAGCGTGCATTCGTTTTAGTCGTTTTGGTAATAGCCGTTACCGCGGCTGCGTCGAGCGTCGCTAACGCCCAGGTCAATAAGCCCGCACTACCGGCAAACCTCGACAAATATGTCGGCAAGTATCCGGACGGATTTCTGAATCTGCCGGCGGTCAAGACCCGGCTGCGCAAGCTGCTCGGGTCGCGTTATTCGGCGTTTGTAACGTCGTTTGCTGTCCAGATGCCGTTTCGGAAGGTCGGCGGTTTTCTGTTCACGACCGGTTGCCAGGCGCACTCATGCACGTTGAGCGAATCGGCGATCGCCGTCGATCTCGCGGCCCGGACGATCCACGTCGGCATTTATCGTCAGTCGACCAAAGGAAAGTTCTTCAACGAAGGCGGTGCATCGACACCCCAACCGATCACTGATTGGGCCGACGAACTTGCCGCGGGCCGATAGGCTTCGTCAACCGATCTGTTTTTCGAGCACAAGGTTGGTGCCGACCACGTCTCCGTACGGAAACATGAGCGTGCCAACCTGTCGAAAACCGAGTCTGTCGTAAAATCGACGGGCCCTCTGATTTTCTTCCCAAACCCCGAGCCAGATCGTGTCAAATTCGCGTTCGGCAGCTATTTCAACGCAGTTCGTCAACAGGGCCTCACCCGCACCGGTGCCCCAGAGCCGCTCGAGAATGTATAGCCTCTTAAGCTCGATCACTCGCTGGCCGCTGATTCCGTCGGTCGTCGAATAATCGACGAGACGGGCGTAGCCGACCGCCTTGCCGTCGATCGATGCGATCAGGAAAGTCGAGGTCGGGTCTTCGATGTCGTCAATGGTGGCCGAAACGGCAAATGATTCGGCGATGTATCCGGCGAGGTTCCTCGATTCGTCCTGTCGGCAGTAGGCTTCGTAAAAGGTGGTGGTTGCCAGCACCGAGATCAAAACGGCGTCATCCCGGTCGGCCTTTCGGATCGAAATATCCATTTTCGTACCTCCGGCGGCCGTCAGACCGACCGCCAAAATCTGATCTTGCTGTCGAGGCCGATACTGACAAGCGTCTTACCGCCCTCGGCGAACGCGATCTTCGAAATACCCTTTTCAGACGCCGAAAGGGCAAATACCTGCAGGCCGCCCGCGGGCTCCCAAAATCGGATCAGACCGACGTCGGTCGCCGCCGCGAGCCGTGTTCCGTCCGGCGAAAACGCTATCGACGCGACACCGTTGCTAAAGCCGGCAAGCACGCGTACGAGGCTCCAGTCGGACGTTCGCCATATCCTTATCGTATCATCGGCACCGCCGGTTGCAAGCAGCCGTCCGTCGGCCGAAAAAGCTGTCGCCGTCACGGCCTCGGTGTGTCCGCGAAGGTCGGCGATCATACCGCCCGAATTCATGTCCCAGACCTTTACCGACTTATCATTGCTGCCGGTCGCGAGCAGCCTCGAATCGGGCGAGAACACCGCTGCCTTGACGATCGAGGTGTGGCCGGCGAGCCGGAAAACGGTGCCTCCGTCGGCGGGTCGAAAGACGGCGACCGAGCCCTGATTGTCGGTCGCGGCCGCCCGCTGGTGATCGTCCGCGAGTTCGACCGCTATCACCGGACGCTCAAAAAGGTTGATTTCATTTACCGATGTCCCATCGGCCGAGTTGCGCACGGCTACATTGCCGCCCGAATCCCCCTGGATAAAGATCCCGCCGCTGGCGGACGAGATCGACGTGACAGACGACCTGCCGGAGCGAGTTATCGACCACTGGCGTTTGCCGTCATTGATGTTCCAGGCGCCGAACCGATTTTCGAGCGAATTAAAGCTGATGATCCGTTCGTCACCGTCTATCAGGGAAAAGATCGTCTCGCTCGAAATGATCCGGTCACCGCCGATGTCAGCGATCCGCGTTATATTGACCTTAGCGTCGGCACCGGACGTCGCGATCACGCTGCCGTCGGGCGAGATCCGTACATCATGAACGGCACCCATGTGGGGTTTTAGATCGGCGAGTATTTCCCCGTTCTCCGGACTGAGCAGCCTTAGAGTGCGGTCCCAACTCGACGTGATCAGCGTACTGCCGTCCGGTGTGAATACGAGGCCCTTCACGTTCGCCCGATGTGGACGGAGCACTTTGATCAGCTTCAGCGTCGCCGAGTCAAAAAGGCCGACCTCACCCGAAAACATTCCGGCGGCGATCGTCTTGCCGAGCGGCGAATATGCCAGTGACCACGCGTAATTGTAGAGTTCGCGGGCGGCGACATCGTCGGGATCCGAGTCCGTTCGGGTCCAGTTGCCTATATTGATGGCCGAGACAATGCCGGCCGAAGCGGCGGCCAGTTGCTGGCCGTCAGGCGAGAACTCGGCCGCGTTTACTTCCAGCGGCTGCCCGGCCTTTTCAAACCGATAGCTGCGAATTTCCCGGCCGCTCGCCGGATCCCATATCCTGAGTGTCCCGTCCGCCGAACCGGTCGCCGCCAGCCGGCCGTCGGGCGATATCGCAATTGCTCTGACGCGGGCGGTGTGGCCGTTCAATTCGCCCACCGGTTTGCCCGTAGCGGTGTCATAGATCTTGACCGACGGCGACCGCGACGTACCGGCGGCGACCACAAATCGCTTGCCGTCGGGAAAGAACCGCATCGCCCATGCGCTCGAATCAACCGCCGTCTGAGATATCAGTTGCCCGCCGTTGACGTCATAGATCCTGACCACGCCGTCGTCGCAGGCGGTGCCGAGCATCTTGCCGTCCGCCGAGAATGATGTGGACCAAACTTCGTCGGGAAGCGGCAGTGTCCGCACACGGCCGGTCGGCTGTATCAATCTGCGAAGCAGAAACCACTCAAATCCGCGCAGGTCCTCGCCGTCCGCCGCGTTCGCGGGATCGTATTTATCAACCAGCTCGGCGGCACGGGCGACGTTAGCCGCCTCAAACTCTTTTGCCGCCAGCGTCATCTCGGCCGCGTATGCCGCCCGGCGGTTGGCGGACGCCTGGGCTCGCGCGTTGGCAAACTGCCAAACGAAAGTAGCGAACCAGCCCGCGATCAGCAGCCCGACGACCGCGGCGGCCGTTATCGTCAGGCGGTGTCGGCGGGCGTATTTGCGAAATCGGTAGATCGGCGATGCCGTTTTGGCGGCGATCGGCTCGTTCCTCAGCCAGCGCCCGATGTCGGCGGCCAGATCATCGACGGCCTGATACCGCTCGGGGGCGGCGGATGCCAGTGTGTGTGTCAGTATCGACCGCAGGTCTTCGTCAGCGATCTCGTCCCGCCCGATGAGGCGCCCGCTGCCGATCGCCGAGCTCATTTCCGAAAGGCTCTTGCCGGCCAGTTCGAACGGCCGCTTTCCCGTCAGGATCTCAAACAGAATGACGCCGAGCGAGTAAACGTCGGTCGCGGTCGTGATATTTTCGCCGCGGATCTGTTCCGGTGCGGCATAGTCCGGCGTCAGTGCGAGGCCGCTGACCGTGTTTCCGCCGCCGTCCGACTCGAGCAGCTTGGCGATGCCGAAATCAAGCAGCACGGGCGTACCGTCGTCGCGGACGAGGATATTCTGCGGTTTGAGGTCGCGATGTACGACCAGATTTTGATGCGCAAAGCTGACGGCGTTGCAGACCTTTTCAAAGAGGTGCAGTTTCTCGGCCGTCGTCAACCCTTTTTCCCGGCAGTGCCGGTCAATGGGAACGCCCTCGATATGTTCCATTACAAGGAACGGCGTACCGTTCGGCGACGTTCCGCCGTCGAGCAGGCGGGCGATGTTCGGGTGCTCGAGCCGGGCCAATATCTGGCGTTCGCGGCGAAAGTTAGCGGCGTTTTCGGGCGAATCGAACAGCGGCGGGATCACCTTTACCGCTACCTTTTTCGAAAAATCCTCTTCGCGTACCGCGAGATAGACCGAGCCCATTCCGCCGCGGCCGATCAGGCTGACCAGCCGGTACGAGCCGAATTTTCTGTCGATAAGTTGGTCGGCGTCAGAGCCGCCGTCAAACGGCGGTGCCTCGAGAAGCCCCTCGGAATGCTCAGCCGCGTCGAGCAGCGACGTCACCTCACGCAGGAGTTCGTCATCGCCGCCGCAACGCTCGGCCAAGAATCGGGAGAGCTCCTCCGGGGCCGTGTCGAGGGCCTCGTCAAACAGCCGATCGACGATCTGCCAACGCTCACGCTCGGCGTCGGCGGCCGAATTGTCCAATGTATCCCCCATCTGTTATCTGCCCGAAAGGTCGCGGTAAAGCCATGCCTTGGCCTTTAACCACTCGCGTTTGACCGTGATCTCGGAAACGCCGATGACGGCGGCGGTCTCATCGGCCGACAGCCCGCCAAAATAGCGCAGCTCGATGATGCGTGCCTTTCGTTCATCGATCCGGGCGAGCCGCTCAAGCGAATCATTGAGGTCGATGACGCCGACATCGGGTTCCGGCGTCACGACGGCGACATCGTCGAGACTGATGTGGTCGCTGCCGCCGCCCCGTTTGCCGTAAAGTTTTGCCCGTGCCCGGTCGACCAGCATATGCCGCATGATGCGTGCCGCGACGGCAAAAAAGTGCGAACGGTCCTTCCAGTCGATCCCGTTCTGAGCAGACAGCCGCAGATATGCTTCGTTGATTATCTCGGTCGTCTGCAGCGTTCCGCCGCGCTCGCGGCGGCGATACCGGCTGGCGATCGTCCTGAGTTCGGCGTACACGTGCGGCAGCATTTCCTCGAGAGCGTCATCGCTGCCGTCGCTCCAACGGCGCAGATATTGCGTGATCCTGTCCTGATCGGCTGGCGTCATCTTACGTTTTGCTCGCTGATAATTCTGGAGAGTGTTGAGCGGCAACCAACAGTTTAGCGCATCGCGGCACGTCAAACCCATTTTCCGGACGGCGATCAGCCGTCGAACCGGCCAAAAAATGATACCGTCCGTCCGATCTTCTCGCTTAAATAGTAGAGGACAGCATTTTTTCAACAGCTTATGAAGAAATTACTTATCATTTTCACGATCGCCGCGTCGGCTTTTGCCGGAGCCTGTTCGTCCGCCGGGCCAAACGCCGCAGCCAGCAACGGTTCGAACGCAGCACCCGCGACACCGACGCCGACGCCCGCACCGGCCGCGAGCGCCGCCAATTTCAATACCAACACGAACTCCGCTCCGGACACGGGCCCGCAGCGGATCAGTTTCGCCAAAGGGGCAAACTGGGGTACGGTCAACGTCACGCTTGCCCCCGGCACGGCCAAAAAGTTTGTCGTGGCGGCAAAGAGCGGGCAGACCATGGACGTCGAACTTTCGTCAAAAGAAGCGTCCGTCAACCTAATAAAGGGCAAGGCCGATACGACCGAAGACTTCGGTTATCTGAATGCCGAACTCAAGTCCAACGGAGACTATATCTTCGAGGTCCGAAATTCGACCAAAAAGGACGTCAGGTCTTCGGTCAAGGTGACGATCGAGAGCCCGTCCGACGAGCCTGACGAACAATAACGGCGGGGAGTGCTGTTCCACACGGCCGCAAAGGGCCCACGCCGTCAGGTCGTGGGCCTTTAATATTTCTGACTTTTTGGGTGATCCAACAAAAAAGGCATCTGACCGTCAGGTCAAATGCCTTTTCTTCAGGAAAATGGTCGGGGCGAGAGGATTCGAACCTCCGACCTCACGGTCCCGAACCGTGCGCGCTACCAGACTGCGCTACGCCCCGTTGAGTCAATCTACGAGTCTAAGTCACGGCAGTTGAAGTGTCAAACTGCGCCTTCATCTTGTTTCGGCTGTTTGCCGAATTTGTGCCTCAGCAATTCGATGATCGGCGGCAGCAGAGAAAGGGCCACGACCAGGATGACGACCTTTTCGATATGGTCCTCAAGCTTGATATTAAATGCTCCCTCGATCGCCGTGCCCAGATAATATCCGGCCAGCACCATGCTAAAGATCCAAAGGAAACCGCCGATCACGCTGAACAGAAGGAATTTGGCGTACGGCATTTCGGCGGCACCGACCACCAGCGGGGCAAAGGTGCGGACGATCGGGACGAACCTCGCCAGGATCACCGTCTTGACGCCGTATTTTTCAAAGAACGCATGAGCTTTGGCGACGCGGCTAGGCTTGAATATGAGCGAACTTTCACGGTTAAAGAGCGTTTTGCCCATCCAGCGGCCGGTCCAGTAACCGGTGCTGTCGCCGAGCACCGAACCGGCGAAAAACGCGGCCAGTACTAGAACCACGTTTAACTTGTCGGGCAATGTCCGGGCCATCAGGCCGGTGACGACGAGCAGGGAATCGCCGGGCAGGAAAAAGCCGACCGCCAGGCCGGTTTCGGCAAAGACGATAAAGAAGAGCCCAAAATACACGTACCCGCCGAGCAGGCCGAGCATCCAGTCGATCAACAACTTCGGGTTTAGAAAATCCCTTACTTGATGAAAAAGTTCGGTTAAATATTCCATAGATCAGATCTATTCGGCGGCCCAGCCGTGCTTGCCGATCAACGGCACAAAGGCACACGGGCCAAAATTTTCCTGCGTATATCCGGCGGCGGTACGCGTCACGCGGATCAGGTTTTGCGATCGCTGGCCTTCGCCGATCGGTATGACCAGGCGTCCGCCGACCTTTAATTGCCGAACGAGCGGCTCAGGTATCGACGGGCCGCCCGCGGCGACCAGCATCGCGTCGAACGGATGATAGACGTCCCAACCGGCCGTACCGTCGCCCGCCTTGAGCGTCACGTTTCGAAACCCGAGGTTCCGCAAACGCTGCTCGGCCTCGGCGGCCAGATTCGGCAATCGTTCGATGGCGAAAACTTTACGGGCGAGGCTCGCCAGGATCGCCGTCTGGTAGCCCGTTCCGGCGCCGATCTCGAGTATCTTCTCAGTGCCCTTGAGTTCGAGCAGTTCGGTCATACGGGCGACGATAAAGGGCTGCGAGATCGTCTGGCCGCCGGCGATCGGCAGGGCATTGTCCTTATACGCCTGTGCCTTGAGTGCCTCGGGGACAAATTCGTGCCGCGGCAGGTTCGCCATCACGTCGAGCACCGCGGTGTCGGCGATGTGGTAGTGGTTTCGCAGGCGATCGACCATCGCGGCCCGAACCATCTCGTAACCGTCGGCGACACCAGTTGACCGTTTCGGAAAGCTCATCTTACTCTTACGTGTTCCAGTCCTTCAGATGTTCGAGCACATGATGATTGGTCAGGTCGCTCCGCATCGGGGTGATCGAGACATAACCCTCGGCGATCGCCTCAAAATCGGTGCCGCCCTCGGCACGAAAACCCTCGCGGAGTTCGCCGATCCAATAATACGGCTTGCCCCGCGGATCGATGTGCTCTCTGATCACGGGCCGAGCGGTCTTAAAGCCCTGTTTGGTCACGCGCAGCCCGGCCGGTACGCCCTTCGGGACGTTCACGTTCAACAGGGTGCCGTGCGGTATGCCCTCGGCGATCGCCTTGGCGGTAACCTCGCGGGCGATCCTGGCCGACTCGGTAAAGTCGTGCGAGCGTGTTGAGGTCAGGCTGAACGCGAGCCCCGGGACACCGAGTATCGTGGCCTCGAGAGCCCCGGCGACCGTGCCGGAGTAGGTCGCGTCGTCGCCGAGATTGGCTCCGTGATTGATGCCCGAACAGCAAATGTGCGGGGCTTCGGCCGACGGCAGGATCTTGTTCAGCGCCAGCGTGACGCAGTCGGTCGGCGTGCCGTCGACCGTCCAGTGGCGTTCGTCGATCTGGCGTATTCGCAGCGGCCGGGCGAGCGTCAGGCTGTGAGCGGCGCCGCTCATCTCAGATTCCGGAGCGACGACATAAACATCGCCGATCTCGCGCAAGGCCGCCTCGAGTGCGGCGATGCCGTCCGAGTGGATGCCGTCGTCGTTGGTGATCAGTATTCGGGTTCGTTCGTTATTCATCTGGGGTAAAAACTAGAAAAAGGTGAAAAAGCGAAACTACTTTTCCACTTTTTCACCTTTTATTTTTTCATTGCCGATCGGCTTACCGGCTGGGCGGTGCTGCCGGGCGGGGAGCCGTGCTGTTCATCGGCCGCTGTTGGCGGAAACGACGGCGGTTGCGCTTGCGTGCATTTGCCGATTTGAGTTTTGCCTTCTGCGACGGCGGAATGAAGTGTGCGTGCTTCTTGAGATCTTTGATGATCTCTTCGCTGATCACTTTCCGCTTAAAGCGTCGAAGCGCAGATTCGATCGATTCGTTCGAATTAACTGTAATATATGCCATTTATCGTCTCACCCCCTTTCGGCTAAAGATACGCTCCTAAGAGCAAACCATTATTTAACTACTTTTCGGCACGAAACGCAAGGCCGACCTGTCTGGCAGAGAGCGATTGACCGAGGGGCCGCCCCGTGCGATTATCATCACGACCAAAATTACAGAGCGGCAATAAATGGACGACGTTTCAAAAATGACGGCGCGGGTTCCGGGTAACGGGCTCCTGGCAGATCTGCGCGCGGCGATCGGCCGTCCGGTCGCGGCGATACCGCTCGACATCTTTCGCATTCTGTGCGGTCTTTTGCTCTTTGCGTATTTTCTTCGGACGCTGCTTGAGGTGCCCGATTTCAGCTCGCCCGACGGCCTGATCGATCACGGGCTCTCGCTGTCTGTCTATTGGTTCACGCAGATCGGCCTGTTTCATCCCGGGATCAGTGCCGAGGTGTTTCAAGGCATTTTTGCGTTCGCCTGCGTCGCGTCGCTGCTGGTGGCGGCCGGCTATCGGCCCAAATTCTTTGCGTTCCTCCTGTTCCTGATCGCGGTCAGCACCTACCGTTGGAATTTCATGGTGATGTACGTCGATGACGCGATAATGCACCTGATCATATTCTGGCTGTTGGTCCTGCCGGTCGGCCGGACGCTGTCGCTCGTCGATCGTTTGCGCGGCCGCGGTTCGATGGCTGAGTGGCTGCCGGCGACGGTCCCGGGGCTTGCCCTGCGTTGTTTCTTTTGGAATCTCGCCCTTCTCTATCTGGTCGCCGGACTCTGGAAATGGACGAGCCCGATGTGGCTTGAGGGCACGGCGATGTACGTTATCTTTAAGCTGCCGATATCATACGGAGCCGATCTCTGGAATACGTCGCATATACCATATCTGCGGTTGCTCGATTACTGCGCCCTCATTTTCGAGCCGGTTTTCCCGATCATTTTTCTCCTACGCCGCGGCCATATTCTCAAATACGTCCTGTTGATCGGCCTGATCGGACTCCACGCCGGCACCATCGCGACGCTCAACATACCGTTCGCAAATTTCGCCTGTCTGGCCGCCGCCGTGCTCATTTTTGGCGAAGAGATAATGTCGCTTTTGCGGTCTAAATGGCCCGGCGGTGAGCCGCAACCCGCAAGACCGCAGTTCAGGATCGCCGATGCCGCGGCTGTTTTTGTAACCGCGACGCTGACGCTGGCAATGCTTAGTTCGGTCGCCCTGCCCAACTGGCGCAGGCCGACCCGTGTCTCGGCCGGCCCGCACACTGTCGCCGCCGCACCGGTGAACTCTCGCGGCGGCGAGTTTGATGAGGGTTGGCACGAAGGCCTCGGGCCCGTCCAATCGACGTTTTTCGGGGCGTTGTGGCTGGCCGGAATTGCCCAGCAATATCAGCTCTTTAACTGGATCGACGAACGCAATTACCGCCTGTACTACAAGGTCTTTGAACGAGGTGCCGACGGCACGTCGGCCGAGGGGAACACGGCCGATCTTTTGCCGCGGTCGCTTCGCGGGGTTTTGCTGCAATTCTATCTGCACGGCATTACCTGGATGCGCGTACCGCCGGCCCGCCAGGCCGAGATCCGCGAAAGCCTGCAGACGCGCATCGCCGCTCGCTATTGCCGCAAGGCATCGCCCGAGGGAGCCGTCGACGTTCTATACGCTATTGAGCGGATCGACCCGTCAGGCCGCCCGCCGGACCTGCAATATCAACAACTGATGAGCTTTACCTGTTCGGGCGGCGAACCGACGTTTATTTATCGGGAGGTCCAGCCCTGACCGGCTCTTGAGAGCGGAACAGGCCAAAATTGACCTATGTGCGGAATTGCAGCGATCTTTTCACACCGTCGGCGAGTAAACGCCGAACTGCTTGGCAAAGCGGTCGAGCAGCTTCGGCCGCGCGGCCCGGACGATACCGGCATGTGGATCGACGCCGACGGCCGCGTCGGCCTCGGGCATGCACGCTTGAGCATTATCGACGCCGCTAACGGGGCACAGCCGATGGCAAATGAGGACGACTCGCTGCGTTTGATCGTCAACGGCGAATTTTACGATTTTGAGCGGATCCGCAAGGATCTGGAGAAACTCGGTCACCGCTTTTCGACGCTCTCGGACAGCGAGACAGCCCTGCACCTTTACGAACAGTACGGTACAAATTGCCTGGAACATCTGCGGGGCGAATTTGCCTTTGCGATCTGGGACCGCGTACAGGGCGAGCTTTTCGCCGCCCGCGACCGTTTTGGGATCAAACCGCTATTCTACGCGGTCGATGCGGACAATATCTATCTCGCGTCCGAGGTCAAAGCGATCTTCGCCGCCGGTTTTAGGCCGGCGTGGGACCACAAGTCGGTCTTTCAACACCTTTATTTTTCGGTCGATCAGGACCGGAGCCTGTTTCGCGGCGTTCGTCAGGTTCCGCCCGGACACTTTCTGAGGATCAGGGACGGCGCAGTCAGCGTCAAGCGATATTGGGATGTCGATTATCCGCGCTCAGGCGGCGAGAGTTTCGCCCTTTCATCCGGCGACTGCGTGGACGGCGTCCGCGAACTTCTCAGCGAAGCCGTACGGTTGCGGATGCGTGCGGACGTGCCGGTCGGATGTTATCTGAGCGGCGGCGTCGATTCCTCGTCAGTGCTCGGGTTGGCGGCAACCTACTCGAGTTCGCCGTTGACCGCGTTTACGATCGCATTCGATCACGACGATTTTAACGAGACCGAAAGCGCACGCCTGACGGCCGGTTTTGCCGGTGCAGACTATCATCCGGTGCCGGTCAAGGCCGCCGATTTCGCCGAGGATTTTGAAGAGGCGGTTTGGCGCGGTGAAATGATCCACTACAACGCCCACGGTGCCGCCCGGTTTCGCCTCAGCCGGACCGTTCGCGACGCCGGCTACAAGGTCGTGCTGGCCGGCGAGGGTGCGGATGAGCTTTTTGCCGGATATGATTTTTCAAGCCAGGCGGTGCTCTCGGCCGGAACGGCCGGCGGCCCGGGCAAATGGGCGCGGATCGCGATGCGGATGCTGCTGCCGAAAAGCCGCCTTCAGCGCGGTATCGCCCGTACCTCGCCGTGGCTTGCGAGGTTGAGCCAGGGACTTGCTTTCCCGCCGCATCTGCTCGAGTACGTCGCCGGAAAGTTCGATCTGCTCGGCGGCATCATAGCGCCGGACATCGCCCGCCGATTTGACGGACGCGATCCGTACCGCGAATTCTTCAGGCAGTTCGATTACCGATCGACGCTCTACGGGCGTGAACCGGCCAAACAAATACTCTATCTGTGGATGAAATCGGTGTTCGTTAACTATGTTCTCGCCGCCGAGAGGCTCGATATGGCGCATGCGGTCGAGGTCCGCCTGCCGTTTCTCGATCACAAGCTGTTTGAATTTGCGAGGAGCATTCCGGTGACGATGCTCGCGGAGAACGGCCGGCTCAAGCATCTGCTTCGCGAGGCGGTCAAGCCGTACGTTCGGCCGGAGGTCTATGACGGCCTCAAACAGCCGTTCATCGCTCCGCCCACCGACCTGATCCCCGGCAACCCAATGTTCGACCTGCTGCAGGATCATCTGCGAAGCGAGAGCTTTGCCGCCGTTCCGTTCTTTGATCAGCGGGCCGTGATCCGCCTGCTCGACGAACTGCCCGCGATGGACCCGGCCCGGCGGGCATCAATGGATCCGGTGCTATTCATGATGGCGTCGTACGGCATTCTGCAATCAAAATACCGCCTCTGACGCCCGTCATCACTTGCCGAGCGGCATTCGCAGCAAGTGGCCGCGATAGACGAAATAGACATATCGCTCGGCTTCGTCGACCCACATATTCATACTGTTAAACGTCATCTTAGGCACTCGCAGGAGCGTCTTGAAACCAAACGTCTTGGTGTCATAGATGCCGACGACGGTCTCGTTGTTTTCGATGTCGGGGATCGCTGCCCAAAATTCGTTCAGTTTTGCCGTTTTTTGCAGCGGCCTGTAAGTTTGCTGTGTAAGCGGTCGAAATTCGCCGCTGACAGGTCCTGTCGCACCGGTCAATGGATCGACGAGCAGCATCTCGCCCGGGCCGGGATCGTCGCTGACCGTGTCGTCGGGCTCGGCGTCCGGATCGCCCTCGTATTCGCCTTCGTCGTGCTCATTTTGCTGAACGGCGAGAACCTTGTTCAGCGTCGAAACGTACGCGATGGGGAGATACGTCATATATTCGGGCAGCTCGATCGGGAACTCGCGTCCGTTGACGAGGTTGACCCTGACGAGTTTCGGGCCGGATTCGTCAACGTATGTGTAAACTACGACCCACTGCCCGTTCGGCACGATGACCGCGTCTGAGTACCAGCCCTGACGCAGGCGTGACGGTTTGCCGCGTGAGAAATTGAAAAGGCCTTCTGCATCGGTGCGTATCTCGACATCGCCGGCACGGGCTTTCCATTGTGAGATGGTCGCCTGCACGGCCGCACCGTCACGAACCGGAATATACTCGAAACCTGCCGGCTGGTCCGCCGGCCCGACGTCGGCTCCGCCCGCCACCTTGCGCCACGAAATGCCCTCCCAGGCTCGCTTTTCCTGCAGTTTCAGCCGTTTTTCATAAACCTGTTCGTAGTCATTTACGGCACCGTCGGCACCGTCGACGATCGGTTGTTCGCCGCCGTCTGTGACCTCGTCAAGCGACTTTTCGATCTCGTCCTTGACGCGTTTTCGGACAACGCGGTCGGTAACCGCCACCCGCAGGTCGTCGCCATTTTTCCAGACCGTCTCGACATGCAGGTTCTCGTCGGCCAACACGATCTCGAGGCCCGGTATCTCCTTGCTCATCGAGTACTTTATGCCGCCGGGCGTCGCCTTAAGTTCGGTAAAGTATTTTTCGAGCGCCGCAAAGAATGGCGGCAGAGGCGCCGCCGCGACAAATACGCGCCGCCCGCCCGCCCGTCCGAGCATGACGAGTTCCTTGCCCGGACAGTACTCGTTAGTCGGGCACGAGAGAAACGGCGTCAGTTCATCGACGCGATTGTCGGCCAGGAGGGACTTCAGGCTGTCGAATTCGGCGGCCTCGAGCGGCCGCTCGCGATACCTCGATTTATCATAGTCCCAACTGAACAGCACCTTATCCTTATAAATTCGGACAAAATTGCCGTCATAGGCGTAGACGCCGAGCAGATCGTTGTCGGACTTGACCTCCTTGATCAGCGATACTTCGGTCTCTCTTTGACTAGAAGTTTCGTAATAGCCGTAACCGCGGCCGGTCGCGACCGACGGATCGACACTTGCGAACAGGGCGTCGAGATATGTCGAGACGATCTCGCTGCCGGCCTCGAGATCGACAAAGAACGCGCTCGTTGCCCCGAGGATCTTCGCCTCGTTGGGGTGCAGGGCGAGCACGGCGGCGCGTGCCTGCGGCGAATCTTCTGACTCGAGATACCGCTCAGCCGCGACGGCGAGGCGTTTGTCGCCGCTGCGTGTAAGCTCAGCGGCCTTTGCGACCGGCAGCGGAGCGCGGATCAGGCGCGCGCACGCCAGCAGTGCCGTTTTGGTGTCGGCGTTGTCACCCTCGAAAATCGCCTGATATTCAGCGGCGTCCTCGATCATGCAGGCGGCAAAGCCGACCGAGGTCGGCGAACCGGTACGAAGGTCAAATACGTCCGAGGGCTGCTTTTCGCGCAGTTCGGCCCGGCCGGCCAGCAGGCGGAGCATTCCGCTTGCCGGTGCTCGGTCGCGCTTGACGTCGCTCAGCAGCATCATATTGATCGCCGCGTTTTGCCACCTCAGCACGATCGTGCGCAGCGTGTCGGCGATCCTCGGATCGCGGCTGTCCAAAAAGGCGATGCGGTCGACGACCGCCGCCGCGAGTTCGTCGCTGACCATCGTCGATTGCATCAGCTGTGCCCCGATCATCGATTTGAGTTCGCCGGCGGATATCGGCTGGCCGACCGCGGCCACGGGCCGATTGTCGCCGTAACTGTAAATGTAGAGTTCGCTGGTGTCCAGATTTGTGTTCGACGCTGCCGCGAGCTCGCTAAACCGTTTGATCGAATATTCCAGTGCGTCGATCTGTTCGGCGACCGTATAGCCCTTGCACGCGAGGATCGCCTCGACGACCGCCCGCCTCTCAAACGGCTCGACTTCCGACATCACCCGCCTCAGTGCCGGCACGGCACGCGGATCCGCCTGTGTGCCCAACGATCCGATCGCCATCGACCTGAAAGGGAAAAACGTTTCTTCTGCTGCCGGTGCTGCTTCACGCTTGACGGCGTTTGCCGCCGGTGCATTTACGGCGGGTCGTACCGCGTTCGCGGTGGTGTTGGTGACCGTGTTTGCCGCGACATTGGCGTTGTAAACCGGCCGTTTGCCGCGTTCATCGAGTACCTTGAGCAAGCCCGTCACACTTTCAGGCAGTTTGACCTGGCGGAGAGCCATCACGATAGCTTCGCGCTCGCCGCCGGCTTCCTTTGCCCAATTCTTATCCTCGAGCCACGGCAGCATCGCCTTTATGATCTCGGGGTGCGACCGGTCAATACCGGACAGCAGATTCTTGACGGCCGCCGCTCGAACGACGGGGTTGTCGCTCTTGAGCAGTTCGATCATCTTTTCGGTATATCGATCGGGCGGCGAGATCAGTATGAGCGTCGTCAGGCCCGTGTAGCCGCCCATATCGGCGAGCGTTTCGTCACCGAGCAGCGACATATACCACTCGTCGCGGCCGGCCCACTCCTTTTCGCTGACGAGAGCGTCCATCGCCAGATCGCGCATCGGGGCACCGAGCGTCTTGTCTTCGACGATCGACTTAAGTTCGTCGCGATACCGCTCAGTATCGCCGAGCGAGTCGGTGTCGAGAGCGTGTCGGTACGCGGCCCACGCCGCCAATGCCCGGCCCGCCTTGTTCTGATCGCCTGTTCGCAGCCGATCGACTAGCGGTTTGGCCTTTTCCCAATCGACCCGCACGAGAGCCAGCAGTTCGTCGTGGCTTGAGACATATGTGTCCGTACTCCCGACGCCCGCGGCCAGCCGGTAAAGGTCGCTGGTAAAATATTTACTGTTATAGGTCAGCCACTGCTTAATGGCCGCCCGCTGGTCCTTGCTGAATGCACCGGCCGTGCCCTCGGCGTCATAGATGCGTTTGACAAACTCCACCACCTGCTCGGTCTTGCCGAGCGTGTTTAGGTAATCCGGCAGCAGTTTCGGATCGCGTTCGATCTCGCCCATCAGCCGCCCGAGCGCCTTGTCCGAGGGCTCGGGATTGTACCTAAGGTTCTGGTACGACGAGTTCATCCGTGCCCAGTAATCGAGCAGCTCGGCGGTCGGCACGTCGTCCTTCGGCTGCTTAGACTTGTCATAGGTCCCGGCCGTGTTCGACGAAAAGACGCGGTTAAAGGGGTTTGGCGGCGGTGGTGCCGGCAGCCGCAAAAGGGCGGCGATCGGGTCGTCTTTTGCGGAAGTGTGGGGCAAGAAGATAGCTGCTTCGATCAGCAAGAGTGCCGTGCAAAGTGCGATCGCCGTATATAGCCTTTTCATTATGGGCAATTCTCCTGTCGCCTTAGATGTTGCGATTATAACCCTTTACTGCATTTTATTATCAACCTTAAATTTGTCCGCCCGAGTTTATTTTCGCCGCGGCCCGCGGCATATGCCGCTTGTCACAACTGCCGGGCGGCGTTATCCTCAATTGTTAATAAAAGAACGCCCGAATGGGCGGTTTTTGCCTTTCCGCAACGCCAAAAGACCATGCTCGAACTCATCCGACAGGCCGAAGAAAGGATCGCACCTTTCGTCAAACGCACACCGCTCGAATACAGCAGCTCGCTCAGCCGTAAGCTCGGGTTCCCGGTTTACGTCAAGTTTGAGCTGTTTCAGCTGACCGGAGCGTTTAAGATCCGCGGTGCGTTCAACAAGCTTCTCTCAATGTCCGTCGACGAGCGCAGGCGTGGGGTGGTCGCGGTCAGCGGCGGTAATCACGCTCAGGCCGTCGCGCTTGCCTCTAGCAAGCTCGGCGTCGATGCCGTCATCGTGATGCCGCAGAACACGCCGCAGATATATCTCGATGCGACCCGCGGATACGGCGCGACGGTGGATCTGCAGCCGACGATCGCCGAGGCGTTTGCCAAGGTCGAGCATTACCGCGCCGACGGCCGCGTGTTCGTCCACCCGTTTGACGATCCGCTCGTAATGGCCGGGCAGGGAACCGTCGGGCTCGAGATAGTCGAGGATCTGCCCGAGGTGACGGACGTCATCGTCAGCATCGGCGGCGGCGGCCTCGCCGGGGGTGTCGCGTCGGCCGTAAAGGGCGCCGATCCGTCAAAACGCGTCTGGGGTGTCGAGACCGTCGGTGCCGACGCGATGGCGAGGGCACTCGCGGCCGGCCATCCGGTCCAGCTCGACGCCATTACCTCGATCGCCAAAACGCTCGGTGCGCCGGCCGTTTCCGACCTGACGCTCTCGCTGGTCCAAAAATATTTCGAGAGCGTGACGGTCGTCACCGACGCCGACACCGTCCGGGCGATGAATTTCATCCTCGAGCGGCTCAAGGTGATCACCGAACCGGCCGCCGCCTGCACCGTCACCGCGGCTGAGGAGCTCCGCGCCAATTTCGGGCCCGACAGCCGCGTCGCGCTCGTCTTCTGCGGCGGCAATACATCGGCCGCCGACCTCTGCGGATATCAGTCGCTGATCGCGTAAATATCTGCTGCTGCATAATTTTGCTTGAAACCAAAAGCACCGTTAGGTATCCTTTTCAAAAGTCTGAAAACAAGGAGTAATTAATGGAACGCAAGACTGCCGACGAATACCCGCAGGAGCTATTGGACCTTTTTCACGAATACCAGCACGGCGATATCGACCGCCGTTCGTTCTTACGCGACGCGGCAAAGTTTGCCGTCGGCGGCCTCACCGTGGCGGCGATCTTTGAGAGCCTGACGCCCAATTACGCATGGGCGCAGACCGTGCCGCCGCAGGACAAGGACATCACGGTCGGCTACGAGACGGTCGAGTCGCCGGCCGGCAACGGCTCTATCAAGGGCTATCTCGCCAAGCCCGCCAAGGGCAAAAAGTTTCCCGTCGTGCTCGTCATTCACGAAAATCGCGGGCTCAACCCGTACATCGAGGACGTCGCCCGCCGTCTCGCCAAGGCCGGCTATATGGCGTTCGCGCCCGACGGGTTGACCTCGGTCGGCGGTTATCCGGGCGATGATCAGAAGGGTGCGGCGGCGTTTCGCACCGTCGACGGCAAGAAGATGACCGAGGATTTCGTCGCGGCCGCCAAGTGGCTCAAGGCACGCAAGGACAGCAAGGGCAAACTCGGCGCCGTCGGCTTTTGCTTCGGCGGCGGTATGGTCAATCAGCTCGCCGTCCGCCTGGGCAAGGACCTCAACGCCGGCGTCGCCTTTTACGGCCGCCAGGCGGGCGTCGCCGATGTGCCGAAGATCTTTGCTCCGCTGATGTTTCACTACGCGGGCAATGACCAGGGCGTCAACGCCGGCATCGCCGCCTACGAGACGGCCCTTAAGGAAAACAAAAAGGCCTTTGAGACCTTTACCTACGAGGGCAAACAGCACGGCTTTCACAACGACACGACACCGCGTTATGACGAGGCCTCGGCCAAACTCGCGTGGGAACGCACACTGGAGTTCTTTAAGAAGAACCTGAAGTGAGTGGAGCGTGGATCGGGAATCGTGAATAGTGAATAGTGAATCGTGAATCGTGAATCGTGAATCGTGACAAGAGTGTCAAAGCCCGTGGGCAGCAGCCTGCGGGCCTTTTTCATTTCCGGGACGTTACATTACCACTGAGCCCTTCGAATCATATCTCTGCGGGCTTCGCGGCCTTTGCGGTAAAAACTCTCATCTTCTCCCTTTCTCCAGTCTCCCCAACTCGGTTTGTATCACGCACGAAACAGCTTGCAATATACGCGACAATTGTGTTACTATCCGAAATGAACGGACGAATCGCCGCGTCCGCTCCCAAACACGATGGACCTCGAAAGATATAAAGAACAAGAACGCCGCCGGCTCGACTCGCTTTTACGCGATCGCGGAGCCTCCGCAAAAGAGCGCCGGGCGAGCCTTTTGAAACTGCGCGACCGTCAGAACGAATACTCGCGTGACCGCTACAACGGCCTTCTGACCGGGCCGGCCGAATTTTGGGTCGAGACCGAACGCATGGAGCGGTACGAGCGGCGGCAGTTGCTCGGCGACCTCTGGTCCGAGGGCGAGATCGCCGTGCTGGCCGGCCGCAGCGGCATCGGCAAGAGCATCTTTGCCGTGCAGCTGGGCAACGCACTTGCGGCGGGAAAGAGTTTCGGTCCGTTTCCGGCCGCCGAACCGCGGCGCGTCCTTTACGTCGATCTCGATTCGAGCCCCGAACTGTTCGCCCGCCGCTATTCGCGCAATGTTGACGGCCGTCCGGTCCCGTATGAATTTCCCGAGGGGTTTCTGCGTTCGGTCTTTGAGTGGGACACGGCCCTGCCGCCGGGTTACGAGTCGATGGAATCGCTGATCTACGACTCGATCATCGAGTCGGCCGCCAACAACGACTGCCGCACAATCATCATCGACAGCCTGCCGCAGATCGCCGCTCACGGCACAAAGCGAAACCTGATCGATTTTTTGATGCGGTTCAAATGGCTGCGTGACAACGGCAAGGCGTCGATCCTGTTTATCGCCGAGACGACCCCGGTCGGCCGGACGCCCGACGCCGTCAGCCACGACATCGCCGGCCCCGCCATCGTCAAGAGCGTCGCCGACAGCGTATTTACGCTCAGTCCGCGCCGGCGTTCGCCGCACATCCGCTATCTCAAACACGTCAAATCGGGCGCCTCGACCGCCGCCGAGGGCCGCGGGATCGAGCTGTTCGAGATACGCGGCCGCAGCAGTGTCGAGGACGGGGCCGCGATCCTGCCGCACGGCCAGATGCCGCCGGACGACGGCTTTCCGGAGTTTCACCACATCGGCCACTCGACCGAGGAACTGCGGTATTACCCGTCGATGATCAACGACGCCGACCTCGGCCGCCGCGTCCGCCACCTCGCCGCCAACGGCCTGACGCCGCGGCTCATCGCCCTCGTGCTCGAGGTCACGCCCATCGCCGTCGCTAGCTACCTCCGCACCGCCGCCGACCCCCAGCTTCGGCCGAAGTCCCTCGGCTACATCGACATCACCGCCGAAACCAAGCCCCCGCCGGAGTGACCGCCCAACTCACCGGACTCGTTTGACTTGATCGACTCGCTTGACTCGATAGACTCAATAGACTCCGTTGACTCGCCAGACTCAATAGACTCGCCCGATTTATCGGGCAAATAGATCTATTGGCAAAAAGCCCCGCCGATCGCCCGGCGGGGCTTTCTTACTGACTACCAACTACCAACTACTGACTACCGACTCCCAACTACCAAATACCGTCTACCGACTACTCATCAACCGCCATTTCATTCGGCCAGCTTCCTTAACACATCGCGATCCTCACGCATCACCCGTTCGGCGATCGCCATGTCCTCGGCAAACTCTTCGTCAAATGCCCGCAACTCGATCCCGTCCGGCGTCTCGGTCACATAGAGCGTATCGCCCTTCCCAACCCGCAGCTTACTGAGTATCTCGTGTGGCAGAAGAATCCCCAGCGAACTCCCGATGGTCGTTATTTTGAGTTTGTTCGTCATATCGGTCGATTATAACAGTCATCATAATACGCGGTCAGTTTTATTGTTCTCCGCCCTCGCGGGCACGAGCTTTGGGATAAGGACTCGAAACAGGCTCGATGGACTCGATGGACTCGCTTGACTCGATCGACTCGCCAGACTCGATCGACTCATTTTGACCCGCCCACCCGAGACCGTCGCGTAAGACTCTCCTCCTGCCCGAGGAGGAGTGGCAGTCGCGTATTTGTTCTTCGCGGCTGAGGAGGTGGTAGGAGCATCTGCCTGATACACCAAACAAACTATCTGCTCGATCAGCAGCTACGCCGCCTGGAGAAGGATTTTCTCGAAAAGGGCGGTCTGAAAGAGAATATGTTCAGGGCCCGGCTCGCACGCCGCGACGAGCAACGCGGAAAGAAATAGAGCGGGAAGAAATAGGACGGCAAGAAATAGGACGGGAACAAATTGGGTGGATTCGTCATACAGGTCCCATTGGCCCCAACTGAATTATCATCTGTCCGTCAAAAAGCCCCGCCGATCGCCCGGCGAGGCAATTATAAGTTACTAGATTTTAGTACTTACTAACTTGCCTATTTGCTCTCGTCTTTCAGGTCATTTACCGTAACGCCTTTGCTCTCCATTTCAGCGACGATCTGGCGAAAATTCTTGTCGCCGAGTTTGATGACCGCGAACTTTTCTCCGGCCTGCACTGTCAGCCAGTGCTTCTTTTTCTTGATGAATAAGAATGGTATGGCGAAAATGAATCCGACCAATGATCCCGATCCTAGTCTCCCCACCGGATTTATTGATCAAATTGATCTATCAGCCGAAACCAGTGCCGTCGAACAAGTAAATCGCACTACCATCATTCGTTTCGCCAGCGGTTGCAGCGGCAGAGAGATCCCAACTGATGGTATTGTGGGCGGAAGTTATAGAAGGTACTTGAAATCCTAAACTACTCACTTTTCGTAATTCTAATTCGGGGGCATTAGGCGGGTTCTGGCGCCTTAAAATTAAAAATACTCGTATGTTATCCTTCCACCGCTCCCAACATAGGGCTGAGGCCAATTTGAACGTTATAAATGGCCAGGACGCAAAAAAAAAGCGTCCTGGAAACAAAAAAAACTTGACAGACCTGAAATAGTTAGTCTATGATTGTTCCTGGAGGATAAAAGTACGCAGAAATGAACATTATGGAAGAACAAAATATTTCGCCATCAGGAACTTTCGTTTCAACGGAGGTCGCGTTAAAGTCTGCCAGGCAACGCCGGATTGAGTTGCCCGGACAGTTGGAAAGGAATCAGGGACTTGCGACGTTTACCGGAAGGTTAACGCTTGAACAGTTCACTGATCTAACAGTGGTTCACAATCGAAGATGGGCAGAGGATGCTGGGGAGTCAGTTGATTCCGTAACACAGCGAGAAATTATCGATGCACATGCAAATGGCCTAGCGCTTTTCATGCTTCAGGGGTTAATAGCTGCTACAACTTCCCGGCTCCGAGATGATAATACCGTGAGCGAAGGACTGCTCGAACAGTTAGAACTTCTACAGAACCGCGTTGGTCGGAGCGCTCACTATGGACTTCCGCAGGTAACTTTGGTGCTGCCTGTCGAGCCTGACTTTGATCCCATTGGTGATTCGTTTGCCTTGCTCGCGATGCCAGCGGGACGAATGTTCGTTGTCGCTGACGGGCAACACCGTCGGGAGGCTGGACGACGGGTTCGTGAGTTTCTTACCCAAGTAATTCTCGATCGGCGTATTCCAAAGGCCGCCAAATTCTTCCCGACGCAGGCGGATCCGGTGACAGGGGCTGAGCTCGAAGCCTGGATCGCTGTTCAAGACACATTTCGTTCATGGACGCTGATTTCCTACGAAGCCCATATTGGACTTAGCGTAGAGCAGGCTAGGCAAATGTTTACGAACTATAACTGCAATGTAAAGCCCGTAAAAGCTGACTTAAACCTTGAGTTCGACCAAAGCAATCCAATCAATCAATTCGCAAAGAGCTGGGTGTTGCCTCAGGTTCGCGAGTTCTCAGAAGGAACTTCTGTGCTTGATCTCCGTCAACTCGCGTCAATTCAGGGCTTGCTATTTCTTGGGAAAACTACAATCAAGGCCGCTCCATATAATGTGACCGACATGGAACCAGTAGCCAAAGAATTCTGGACGACTATTCTTGGATCGGACGAATGGAAACGACCTGGCTCACTTCTGCGCGAAGTACCTGTACTCAAAGGTCTGGCAAAAGCGTGGTTCTATGTCTTTTTAGCCCGTCGGAACAGTCGGCTAGAACGCGCAGCGAGCATCCGAAGCTACATACGCGAAACTGTATTCAATCGAGAATGGGTGGATTCTGTCGCCAATCTAAGCGGGCATATTGTGCCGGCAGATACCAAGGCAGGATTTCGGTTTTCGCCCGCTCACAACGATATCGTAACAGCAATTGTGGGCGACATATTCAGCGACAAAGAAACAAAGGAGACCACCAATAATGCCTAGAATAAGTGCAGCTCGGATTCGAGTTAACCCGAATCTCAGGGCGACGAAAATCTATCTAATTACCAAATTGAAACAGAATCTCTGATGGCTTCAAATCATCGCGTTTCAATTTACGCGGAACGAGGCCGTACGAGAAGCTCCACTTCGACCTGGAAAGTCTCGAAATAACGACCGCATTGACGTGACTGGCTAACGTTTTCGCTCAGGAAAATTGAAGCCCACGGTTGATTTCACAGTTGCGAGCGCAGGGAATTAGCCTATGAACACTTTAAGCTTGATGACATTCGGAGAAGCTCTAGAGGCGTCAAAAGACGCCTCTAGACGACATCTCCTGCTTGGAAATGGGTTTAGCATCGCCTGCCGGCCCAACATATTCGTGTATCAGCGGCTTTTCGAGCAGGCCGATTTCTCAGCCCTTTCTCCGCACGTCAAGAAGGTCTTTGAGGTTCTCGCGACCAACGACTTTGAGCGTGTAATTAAGCTCCTTCGAGACGTTGCTCGAATCGCGTCGTTATACGGTATTGACCCCGCTACTGTCCGGTATTTGCACGAAGATAGTTACAAGCTCAAGGAGTTACTGGTTAGTACCATCGCCAAAACCCATCCGGAGCGGCCTTCCGACATAACAGCCGCTGAGTATACCGCTTGTAAAGCATTCCTCGATAACTTCGACGATGTTTACACTCTTAACTACGATTTGCTTCTATATTGGACCAGCATGCACGCGGAAGGAGCTTTTCGCCATGACGACGGCTTTCGAACGTCTCAAAGCGACATTGATCAGGGAATTGAATCTTCATATGTAGTGTGGGAACCAGGAACGTCACATGAGCAAAACATGTGGTTTCTGCACGGAGCTCTACACGTTTTTGACTCCGGGACCGAAATTCAGAAGTACACGTGGGTAAGAACTGGAATTCGGCTTATCGAACAGACGCGAGCGGCTTTGTCGAATGACCTGTTTCCGGTGTTTGTCGCTGAGGGGACGAGCATGGAGAAACTAGAGCGCATCCGTCACTGTGACTATCTCGCCAAGGCGTATCGAAGTTTTCAGTCTATCTAACACTGCTTATTTGTTCACGGACATTCCTTAGCCGAAAATGATGAACACATCTTATGTTTAATTGAGCAAGGAAAAATTCAAGAGCTATTTATCGGTCTGCATGGTGATTCTCAGTCCGCTGGAAACAAGAGAATCATTAGACGTGCCGAGCACATGAAAATCAATCGTCGTTCGCGAAGAATCCTAAACATTCATTACTACGATAGCTCGTCGGCACATGTATGGGGCTAAGTCGGTTCGGACGCACCATGGCAGATTCGACGGACAATCGGCAGATCGAGACGCCCAAAAACAGGCGAATCATATTGCCGATTCGTACAAGTAATTAACGGACGAGAAATCGGTGCTTTCGAACGAAACGTCGACGCCGCGAATGGACAGATGCCACGAAGGTAGTTAGAACAGACTACATGGAGTATCGGAGATACAATTTTGATTGGCATGAGAATATTACCACTTTAATGCAATTCTCACCCGAATAGAGTCATACTTTAGCTCGTTAAAACTGTGTCAGTAAATCCCGTCTCGGAACATTGGCCGATTCACGTGCTATTTCCATCGTGAGGCAGTCAATCATGGTATCGCGGCGGCCAAGCGACTATTCTTTGTTCGGCAACGTAAGGAACGACACTTGTCTGCTCAATCACCCGTCGCTGATGCAACGCGATCCAAACTCGTACGATTTACGTGGGTTGAAACGAACGGTAATATTCACGACATCACTGAGCGATTAAACAACAAAATCGCCTGACGCTAGGGGCGACCTGCCCGAATACAAACTACTGACTACCTACAACCGAATACCTTTCGGCCCCACATTTGCCACAAGATTTTTGTATCCGTCATCGGCCAATTCATGTAACATAGGCTCGGATCGGGTGTAGCACCGGCTCCCATATTCAAAACACAGGAGAAAACTATGTCAATTTCCCAAACGGCCGGGCGCAGTCGTTACCGCTTGGCGCAGGTCGCGGTCTTTGCCGCACTTTTCTTGATGGTATCGGTTCCGGCGGTCTCGGCGTACGAGGACGATACGCATTTCTGGCTGACCTTCTATCTTTCACGCAAGGCGGACTATACACACGTCCAGTCGACCCAGATCGCGAGCCTGACGGTCGGCGTCGATTATGACAAGAACACCAAGCCCGCGATGCCCTCGCCCGACAATTTTGGCGACCTTCTAAACCTCTTGAGCAATATGCAGCAGGTGCATTCGGCCTTTCACGCGATGCCGTGGAAGGTGGGCGTCAAGCCCGAAAATGAACCGATGATGCGTTGGGACCCGAACGAGATACCCGCGAGCTGGCGGCCCGCTGCGAGGGCCGCGGTGGACAAGCGTAAGAACGAACTCTGGGATCACACATGGAAAATGTGCCAAAATCCCGGGATCTTTCTGCACTATCTGCAGGACTCGTTCGCTCACGAGGGGTTTTTGAGCTTTATCGGCCATCAGGGCTACGAGCGGGTCGATTTTCTCGCCAGCGACCCTGCCAAGGCTCACCGAATGGCCGAATCGACGCTGCGCTATCTGATCGCGTACCGCTCCCGTGTCGAAGGGCCGTGCCAGCCGGCCGCAGCACCGGACGCCGAAAAGACCGACCTCGCCAAAGCACTGCCCGCCGGCACTCTCGCCGATGTCCGCCGCGTCGTCGATAAATTTGTCGCCGCAAACCCGTCAAAGGGGCGCACCGAGACAAATATCATGCTCGCGTGGCGTTCGCTGCCCGATAACGACAAACTCGACGGCGGGCTCCCGAAACCCGATATGGTCCAGGCGATCCTCGGCCGGCTCGAGTGTGCGGTCGCCCCGGATTCGTATCTTGCCCGAAACGTCGTCGTCGAGGAGTTTGGCTTGTCGGCGAACGATGTGCCGCGGATCTGGCTCTACGACCTCGACTCGGGCGGCGGTAGGAACTCGGGCGTCACGCGCGAGTATTTTGCCTATCTGCCGCAGCGTCCCGTCCACGAACTGGGCTTTGCCAATGCCCGGACCGAGGCGGCGAATAAGAAGCTCTATTGTCCGCGTCCGGCCCAATCGGAGTTGATCGACTGCCTTCCGTTCAAGCTCGTCGGCGACAACGCGGCGTCGATCCCCAAATGCCGCGTCAAAAAGGACGATGCCGACGAAGACATCGGCAAATGCCAGCTCAAATAGCCCGCCGGAGCGTTTAGCCCGCAACAAGAAAGCCTCACCGATCGCTCGGCGAGGCTTTTCTACTTTCTACCGCCTTATCCCGCGAAGTCCGTTTCGGCGTGTGGCGGTCACAACTCGACAAACTTTTGCTGAGTGATCTTCGAGAGGGCCTCATCAATGTTTGGAAGCATCGCTTTTATCACCGGCACTTGATTGCTCGGGAGCAAGATTATTGAAATAGCGAGAGTTGTAAGATTTTGCTGATGACGGAGATTTTTGTCAGACGTAATGAAGACATCAAACTCGGCAACCACAAGCTTGAGAAGTTCGCCGTTCTTGATGCCAGCCCAGCCCATTTCCTGCACCGAGACGATTTGGCGTTCGGGCAAACCTCGCTTTACGATGCTTGGCACGCACTCGTCGATAATGATCTTCATGGCGCAAGACTAATATCGTCGAGAGTGTCGCGAAAATGTTCTAAGACAGCGACCGCCTGTTCACGGGTAACGGTCGGGAAATTCTCTATGAATTCATCGAGCGAGACGCCGGCTTCAAGATTTTCAAGAAGTGCCGATACGGGCACACGCGTTCCGTTAAATACAGGAACTCCGCTCATTATTTCCGGATCAACAGTGAATAGGTCTTCGGCGACTTTCATCATAACCAAATAATAACACGAAAAAGCCCCGCCGATCGCTCGGCGAGGCTTTTCTACTTTCTACTGAATACCGTCTAATTACTACTAAATAATGCCATATTCCGCGACAGCCATTTCTTTCGGCTTGTCCTTCTTCTCACGTTTGATGCCGCCGATCTGGACGAGCTTTTCGCCCTTGATGCCGGCCTTGTCCATGACCATTTCCTGGTAGAGTTTACGCATCATCTGCATTTCCTCGGCAGCGGTCTTGGGGCCTTCCATCTCCGGCTTGTTCGGGCGGGTCAGGTCGACTTCGTTAAGGACGAGATTGTGGGTCTTGTCGCCGAGTTCGACGTGCTTGCCGCGAGCGAACACCTCGTGACGGCCCTGCTCCTTGTACCACTGAGCAACGGTCGCATTCTGGTGCATGTGCTCGATGATGTTACGCCAGCCGATGCCGGTGTTGTAAGCACAGAACGAGATCTCGCCTTCCTGCGTGCCGTACGGGATGATGCACATCTCGGTGCGGCGGAAATCGTAGTTGAACAGATCCTGGAACCACATTCCGGCGATAAACAGGAAGTTCCAAGGGTCCTGACGACGCTTCTCGATGTCCTCCACCGTGCGGTCCGGGCCGACCTTACCATAATCCTTGCCCGAGAGGCCGAACGATTTGTCGAACTTCTTAAGGATGCCGCCGAGCGTCAGGCTCTGCGGTGCACCGTACGGGTTGTAGTTCTTCAGGAGGGCGAGGCCCATCATGATGTTTGAGAACCACTTGCCGCGGTTGGTGTCGGTGATGTGCTGCATATCGGTGACCAGGCCCTGGATATTAAGGAACTGCGGCACCGGAGCCATCTCTTTCGTCTCTTTGTTGACCATCACGGCCGTGCCGACGCCGCAATTCGGGTGGCAGCCGCAGCTGACCTGTCCCCAATCGCTCTCGGGGCCGTGGACAACGTCCGCGAAATCAGCAAAAGCACCCATCAGCGAAAGCGGGAACCAGTCACGCGTCGGTTCGGTGATGCCGACCTGGCCCTTGACGTCGTGGGCGAGGTGAGCCAGCGTGTAACGCTGCTGCAGGCGACGCTGCTCGGTGATCAGCTCGTCGCGGCCCGTGAATGACACCGGCTGGAAAGCGATGAACGAGATCTTTTTAGGATTTTCGAGTGCAAACCGGATGATCGTGCCGACCTGATCATTGTTGACGCCGTTGACGAGCGTTGTCACCAGGATGATGTCGACGCCGGCTTCGTGCAGGTTGTTGATCGCACGGAGCTTGACGTCAAACAGGTTGCCGATCTGGCGGTGCGAGTTGGCGTCGTTGCCGATACCGTCGAACTGCAGATAGACGAAACGAAGACCGGCTTCGGCGGCTTCGCGGCAAAATTCTTTTGATTTGGCAAACTCGATACCGTTGGTCGCGGCCTGCACCGAGTTGTAACCAACTTTACGTGCATAGCGGACAGCGTCGAGGAAATACGGGCTGAGCGTCGGCTCACCACCCGAATACTGCACCGACATCTGGCGACGCGGCTTGATCTGGATGGCGTTGTCGAGGATCTCTTCGACGTCTTCCATCGAGAGCTCGTGGACAAAGCCGACCTGATTGGCGTCCATAAAGCACGGATCGCACATCATGTTGCAGCGGTTTGTCAGATCTACCGTCAAAACCGCTCCTCGGCCGTACTTGATCGTCGACGTGCCGTGGTTGTGCAGCTTTTCGTCGTTGTGCGATTCCATATCGCGGCCCGGGAAAAGCGATTCGATGTGCTGGAGGAACTTAGAGTCGATCGCCATCATGTCCTCGATCTTGCCGTGCTGCGGACAATCTTTGATCATCCACACCTGACCGTCACGCTCGATGATCTGCGCCTTGATCTCGCCGACATTGTCATTGACGAGTGTCGATACATCACGCTCCCCCGACAGGATCTGCTCGCGTGCCTCGATCACGCACTGCGGACAGAGCGAATCGGTCGTACGCGGAAAGCCAAGCGTCGGCTTGGTCTTTTGCCACGATTTGAGGATCGGCTTGTCAGCCCATTTCGGGATGAACGATGCGTTCGGCTTAAACTGGTTGATGCTGCGGACGGCGTTGAACGCGCCCTTGGCGACGTACGTCAATCCTTTTTCAAAATGCTTTATAGGTCTCATGTTGTTTCGATTTCTCCAATGAATGCTTTTGCAATGGCCGATAGACTCGAATTAACACGATAACTACGGCCGCAGTATTACGCCTTCATATATGCAATAGGTGTGCCGTGGAAGGCATTATTCACCAGATGGGCTAAGTATTTTATTTAGAGTGGTTTACACGGCACCAATACTAGTTGCTGCGAATAAACGATGTGCGCCGTTACGACACATGCATTGACGGTGGAAGATCGGTGTTCCCAATTGATACAGTTTTTAAGAAAATGGGCAGTTTTGTTTCATGCATCGATCGCGGAAGGTTTTATCCAAGCCAAGACACTTACAAGTGCGCGCTTAAGAATGAGACACAATTATCCAAATATATAAGCGCAATAATCAGACAGCGCATTAATCAATGGCCCTTAACTCATTGTAAATAGTGATCTTATTGTGTGTAAAAAAATATCATCTTTTCGCTTTACATCCGTTAAGCAGATGTGCTATGCTTCCACCACTTCAAGGGAAATTGGGTTGAAAACATAGCTTACACGGTTTTTCCGAGAGGTAATCGATAACAATTGCTGTAAATGACTATCCGCTTTGGAACATCAGGCTGGCGGGCGATCATCGCCGAGGACTTTACGTTCGACAACGTCCGGCTTGTAGCGGAATCGATCTGTGGATATTTGAAAGATAAGAGTGCGGATGCCGGGCAGACATTGATCGTCGGGCATGACTCACGGTTCATGGGCGAGACGTTTACGAATGTCGCTGCCGAGATCGCGTCGCGAAAAGGTTTTACGGTGCTCAGATGCACGGAACCGACCCCGACACCGGTGATCAGTCACGCTATACGCTCGCAAACGGCGGCAGGCGGCATTAACTTTACGGCTTCGCACAATCCGCCTGAGTATCAAGGCATTAAGTTCTCGACGGCTGACGGAGCCCCGGCACTGCCTGAGATCACAAAGCAGATCGAGCATCGCATCGCTAACAAAATGTCGGGCCACGATGCACGCGGCGGCGAGATAAAAGATTTTGACCCGCGTCCGGCTTATCTGGACGATTTGAAAACTAAGATACGTTTCGACGTGATCGCTGCGGCAAAAGGCCGCTACGCATACGACCCGCTGTGGGGAACAGGCCGCGGATATTTGAATTCCGTCCTGCAAGATCACGGGCTTGAGATCGAGACGCTGCACGATTGGCGTGACGTGACATTTGGCGGGCAGCCGCCGGAGCCGGGCGAAGAGCATATACCGGATCTGAAAAAGCTGGTCGTTGAAAAGAGCCTGACAATGGGGCTTGCGACTGACGGGGACGGCGACAGGTTTGGGATCATTGACGCGGGCGGCGAGTTCATTACGCCTAACAGGCTGATCGCGGTATTGACAGATTATTTGTACGAATCACGCGGCTGGACCAACGGGGTCGCACGCAGCGTGGCGACGTCGCATCAGGTGGACAGGGTCGCGACGGCACGAGGGATAAAGCTTTTTGAAAC
>JBGAOU010000033.1:0-30030 GCA_044221625.1 Pyrinomonadaceae bacterium
GCATCCCGACGCTGCTGCTTGATATAGCCCCGCGTGAACTGACGCCCGACGAAGAGAAAAAGGGCCTCACGCTCGAGTCGCCCCAGGTGCGAAACCGCATCGTCGATTCCCTCTTTGCGGCCGCCAAGAAATTAAAGCCGGCGCCTTTTATGCTCGGCGACAACGCAAAACTGATCACGACCGGTAATTTCACCGACGATCTGGCAAAGATCAAGGATTGCGACCTCGTCATTGAGGCCGTGGTCGAAAATCTCGACATCAAACACAAGCTCTTCGCCGACGTTGAAAAATATCGCAAGCCGGGTGCCGTCATCGCGACAAATACGAGCGGCATTCCGATCGACTCGATCGCCGAACCGTTTTCTGACGATTTCAAGGCTCATTTCGTCGGCATCCACTTCTTTAACCCGCCGAGATATATGAAGCTCGTCGAGGTTATTCCCGGCTCACGGACCAGCGGCGAGATCGCCTGTGCCATTACGGGCTTTCTCGATCAGCGTCTCGGCAAGGGCGTCGTCCCGGCCAAGGACCGGCCGAATTTTATCGCTAACCGGATCGGTGTTTTCGGCATGATGGCGACGATCCACGAGATGATCGCCGGCGGCTGGACGCCGACCGAGATCGACCAGATGACCGGCAAGGCGATCGGCCACGCATCATCGGCGACGTTCAGAACATCTGATCTGGTCGGGCTCGACGTCACGGCCCATGTCACCAACAATCTATACCCGGCCGTACCCGATGATGAGGACCGCGAGGTATTTCGCCTGCCCGAGCTGATCCAAACGCTGCTCGACAAAAAGCTGCTCGGCGACAAGACCGGCGGAGGCTTTTTTAAGAAATCCAAGGACGCCGATGGCAAACGCGTGATCCTCGAGCTCGACCTCAACACCTTTGAGTACAAGCCGCAGGTCAAGACCAAATTCCCTTCGCTTGATGCCGCCAAATCTATCGAGGATCGGGCAAAGCGTGTCAAGGCACTGGTCTGGGGCAAGGACCGCGTCGGCGAGTTCCTTTGGAAAACGACCTCGCGCGTTTCGCGTTATGCAGCCAACCGCATCCCTGAGATCGCCGACACGATCGTCGAGATCGATAACGCGATCAAGTGGGGATTTGGCTGGGAGATCGGCGTTTTTGAGGCGTGGGACGCGATCGGCGTACCCGAGTCGGTCGAACGAATGCGTGCCGAGGGCCAACCGGTTCCCGCAAGTGTCGAAAAGATGCTCGCGTCAGGTGCGACGGCGTTTTATAAGAATGACGGCGGCCATCACTCGTTCTACGACCTTGTCGAGGGCTGTTACAAGCCGATGCCCGCACGTCCGGGCGTGATGATACTCAAGGACATCAAGGAACGGACCGGTGTTATCAAATCAAACCCCGGAGCCTCGCTCATCGACATCGGTGACGGCGTCGCGTGCCTCGAATTCCACTCGAAAATGAACTCCATCGGCGGCGACACCGTCGCGATGATGAATTTTGCCCTCGACGAGGTCGAAAAGAATTACAAAGGGCTGGTCGTCGGCAATCAGGGCGGCAATTTCTCGGCCGGTGCCAACATCATGATGCTCCTGCTCGCCGCCCAGGAGGAAGAGTGGGAAGACATCCAGATGATGGTCCGGGCCCTCCAAAATACGGTGATGCGGCTGCGCTATTCGTCCAAGCCGGTCGTCACCGCTCCGTACGGGCTGACGCTCGGCGGCGGGTGCGAAATCGCGATGCACGGCAACAAGGTCCGGGCTGCAGCCGAAACATACATCGGGCTGGTCGAGGTCGGCGTCGGCCTGATCCCGGCCGGATGCGGCACCAAGGAAATGACGATGCGGGCGATGGACGCCGCCGCAAAAGCACCGGACGCCGATCCACTGGCGTTTCTTAAAAAGACATTTGAAACGATCGGAATGGGCAAGGTCGCGACCTCGGCTCAGGAGGCCCGTTCGTGGGGCTTTTTGCGTGATTCGGACGCTATATCGATGAACGGCGACCGCCTGATCCAGGACGCAAAACAAGAGGTATTGAATCTTGATGCGGCCGGTTTTGTGCCGCCGGTCGAGCGGACCGACATTATGGTCCTTGGCGAATCGGCACAGGCCGCGATCAAACTGGCCCTGCATATGATGAAACAGGGTGGATTTGTTTCCGACCACGACGTACTGATCGGCAAAAAGCTCGCCAAGATACTCAGCGGCGGCGATATGAATCATCGTGCGTACGTGTCGGAGCGTTACCTGCTCGATCTCGAACTCGAGGCTTTTGTTTCGCTTTGCGGCGAGCGAAAAACGCAGGAGCGCATCGCCGCGATGCTCAAGACAGGCAAGCCGTTGAGAAATTAATTGCCGGTCAGATCTGTTATTTGATAATTTATGCCTGAAAGTTTCAGAAGCAGGAGTTTCCGCTGGGGATTTAACTTGTTTCCTGCCTATCGCGGAACGGGCGGCCGGGTGACGTACATTTCTGCGGACTGGCGTGATGTCAGTATCAAGATACCTCTGTCGTGGCGGACCCGCAATTATGTCGGCACGATCTACGGCGGCAGCATTTACGGGGCCGTCGATCCGATCTATATGCTGATGCTGATCCGAATACTCGGGCCTGAGTATGTGATCTGGGACAAGGCGGCGTCGATCCGGTTCAAAAGACCGGGCAAAAGCACGCTTTATGCCGATTTTGCACTGTCAACGGCGGAGATCGACGAGATCAAACGCCTTGCTGAGACCGAACGTTCGATCGATCGAGTTTACAACCTGGAATTAAAAGACAAGAATTCCGTGGTACATGCGTTCATTGAAAAGACCATCTATATTTCAAAACGCAAGGAGACAGATACTCAATGAAGATCTTACTAACACTTTCAGTCATCGGCATGGCCCTGCTCAAGTTCAACTGCAGTGCACCGGTCGCGGTGCAATACGCGGGCATCTGCCATAAGGCAAATGATGACAAACGCGTCGAAGTCGTCGGATTTTTGGACAATAAGGGCAGTGCGATGTGTTCGAGCGGCTACGGCCAGCCGATGCGTTGCCCGATCGCCTTTAAGGACAAGCTCGAAGACGAAAAGTCGATCAATGCGAGCATTGACAAGGGCACCGGCAGCAGCTCGATCGATGAATACGAAAAGGGCAAGGGCCTGAAACTCAAGGACGACAAGGGCGAATTTATCGAACGCACCCAAAAGGTAAAGGTAACCGCGATCGTAAATGTTTTGGATACTCCGCCGACCGACGGCAGCCATCCGGGCTGTTATATGGTGGCGGAAAAGATCGAAAAGGCACTATAGATTATGAAACGCTGCACTTGGGCATCGAACGAGCTGAATATCCCGTATCACGACTCGGAATGGGGCGTGCCGATTCATGACGATCTTTTGTTGTTTGAATTTCTGATACTTGAGGGAGCTCAGGCCGGCTTGAGTTGGGACACGGTGCTCAGAAAACGCGAAGCCTATCGCGAGGCGTTTGCGGGGTTTGACCCGACGAAGGTTGCCGATTTTTCGGACGCGAAACTTGAGAAACTGATGCTTAACGAAGGCATCATCCGCAACCGGCTGAAGATCTGGTCGGCGAGATCGAACGCAAAGGCGTTCCTGGCCGTGCAGAAGGAATTTGGGTCATTTGACGCATACATTTGGGGATTTGTCGGCGGCAAGCCGATCGTCAATAAGCGAACAGGGCTCGGCGACGTTCCGGCGAAGACCGACATTTCGGACGCGATCAGCAAGGACCTGAGAAAGCGGGGCTTTAATTTCGTCGGTTCGACGATCATGTACGCTTTTATGCAGGCGACCGGAATGGTGAATGATCATCTGACGACGTGTTTTCGGTACGAGGAGTGTCAGAACCGCCTGCGTTAGCGGGCGGCCAGCCTGATCAATTGACGAACTGGCCGCCCCCTTACGGAGGCGGTTCCGACAAATCTTATGGATTTTCCGGTAACGCAGGCGGTCAGATATTTGAGAGAGAATAAGGTCGAGTTCGTGCCGCGGCTTTACGACTATGTCGAGAAGGGCGGAACAAGCGAATCGGCCCGGCAGCTCGGTGTGGACGAGCATGCGGTCATCAAGACCCTGGTATTTGAAACGAACGAGAAACGGCCGCTGATCGTGCTGATGCACGGCGACCGGCAGGTTTCGACAAAGAACCTTGCTCGGCATTTGGGTGTGAAATCAATCGAGCCCGCGACGCCCGAGCGTGCGAATAAATGGACCGGCTATCTCGTCGGCGGCACTTCGCCGTTTGGTACTCGGACGCCGATGCCGGTTTACGTTGAGCGGACAATATTGGATCTGAATAAGATCTATATCAACGGCGGCAAGCGTGGGTTTCTTGTCGAGATCGCTGGGGTTGAGCTCGTCCGTGTATTGGACGCGAAAGAGGTCGAGGTGGCTATATGAGTTCGGCACACGATTGGCGCGACGCGGCACTTGAGGGCAATTATGCCGAAGCGGAATCAGCGATGCTCGCGGCGACCGACCGCGGCGAAGGCTTTTATCCCGATTGCGAGATCCGTGGTTCGTTTTACGAGAATTGGGGCGACTCGCTCAGCGGCGAGGAACAGATCGCCAAATATCGCGAGGCGCTGAATTATTGGCGGATGAACGCCGCCCAGGCAACGAGCGGCGGCGAAGGTTCGGCGAGAATGATAGATGTTCACCGGGTCGCAAAAAAGATCGATGGTTAGAGGGTAATAAATATGAAAGATGCGGTAATAGTTTCGGCCGTGCGAACGGCTGTGGGAAAGGCACCAAAGGGCACGCTGCGTAACACGCGGCCGGACGACCTCGGGGCGGCGGCGATCAAGGAAGCGGTCGCCCGTGCGGGCATTGACGCTTCGCTGATCGATGACGTGATCATGGGTTGCGCGTTCCCCGAGGCAGAGCAGGGAATGAACGTCGCTCGTACGGCGATGATCGCGGCAGGGCTGCCGGTCGAAACGTCGGCGATGACGGTCAACCGTTATTGCTCGTCGGGTTTGCAAACGATAGCGCTTGCCGCCGATCGCATCCGCACGGGCGGTGCCGATGTGATCGTCGCGGGCGGACTCGAGACGATGTCGATGATACCGATGGGCGGCAACGTCGTGCGGCCAAATCCGGCGATCGTCGATACGTATCCCGACTATTACCTCAATATGGGCCTGACGGCCGAGAATCTTGCCCGCAAATACGAGATCACGCGCGAGCAGGCCGACGAGTTTTCGCTCGCCTCGCACCAAAAAGCCGCCGCGGCCATTGCTGCCGGCAAGTTCAAGGACGAGATCGTCCCCTTAAACGTGTTTGTCGATGAGTTTGACGAAAAGGGCCGCGTACGCCGCAAGGAGGTCGTTTTTGACACCGACGAAGGCCCGCGTTTTGACTCGACGATCGAGGGCCTCGCAAAACTCAAGCCCGTATTTCACGTCAAGGGCACGGTCACCGCGGGCAATTCGTCGCAGATGTCCGACGGTGCCGCGGCGACGGTCGTGATGTCGGCCGACAAGGCTGCCGAACTCGGCCTCAAACCGCTGGCCCGCTTTGTGTCGTTCGCGACCGCCGGCTGCCTGCCCGAGGAAATGGGCATCGGCCCGGTCTACGCCATTCCGAAGGCGCTAAAGCTCGCCGGCCTGACGATCGATCAGATCGACCTGTTCGAGCTCAACGAGGCGTTTGCCGCACAGGGCTTGTCTGTTATGAAGGTTTTGGAAATGGATCCGGCCAAGGTCAATGTCAATGGCGGTGCCGTCGCTCTCGGCCACCCGTTGGGCTGCACCGGAGCCAAACTGACGGCGACCATCCTGCAGGAACTCAGACAAACCGGCAAACGCTACGGCATGGTCACGATGTGCGTCGGCGGCGGCATGGGCGCAGCCGGGATATTTGAGCGGATAGATTAAGAACATTAGACGCAGAGACCGCGAAGTTCGCAGAGAATCAAAAGATCGGTCTCTTTTCTCAGCGGTCACTGTGTTCTCTGCGTTGAAAATCAGGAGATGATATGGAAGCACAAATGGAAAAAGAATACGTAAAAGGCGGCGAGTTTTTGATCGCTGATTCGACAACGGCTGAGATGTTCACGCCGGAGGATTTCACCGACGAGCATCGCATGATCGGCGACACCTGCCGCGAATACATCGACAACGAGGTGGTCCCAAATCTCGACGCGCTCGAGAACCACGCGTGGGAGATCGCCCGCGACCTCTTGAAAAAGGCCGGTGATCTGGGGCTGCTTGGTGCCAATATTCCCGAGGAATACGGCGGCATGGCCCTCGACCAAACGTCGGGTGTGATCATCGCCGAAATGGTCGGCCGCGGCAGCGGTTTTGGTTCGACCTACGGCGCGCAAACGTCGATCGGCCTGCTTCCGATCCTCTACTGGGGCAGCGAAGAGCTGAAACAGGAATGGATACCGAAGATCATCTCAGGCGAGGCCGTTTCGGCATACTGCCTGACGGAATCAAGTTCCGGCTCCGACGCCCTCGGTGCCAAATGCGTCGCCAAACTGAGTGACGACGGCAAGACCTGGACGCTGAACGGCGAAAAGATGTGGATCACCAACGGCGGCTTTGCCGATGTATATCTCGTTTTTGCCAAGGTTGACGGCGAAAAGGACAAATTCTCGTGCTTCCTGGTTCCCCGCAGCGAAAATTGCCGGCCCGGCGGCGAAGAGCATAAGCTCGGCATCAAATCGTCATCGACGACGGCGGTCATACTGTCCGACTGCAAGATCCCGGTCGGCAACCTCATCGGCAACGTCGGCGACGGTGCCAAGATCGCCTTCAACGTCCTGAATGTCGGCCGTTTCAAACTCGGCGCGTCGGTCACCGGCGGTGCCAAACTGGCCATTCACGAAGCGGTCCGCTACGCGAACGAGCGGCAACAGTTCAACAAACCGATCTCGTCATTCGGCGCGATCAAGCATAAATTGGCCGAGATGGCCATCCGTACATGGGTCTCCGAGTCGATCACCTACCGTACGGTCGGCATGATCGACCACCTGATCGGCGACGGTGCCGACAGCGCGACCAAACTCCAGTCGATCGAAGAATATGCCGTCGAATCGTCGATCAATAAGGTCGCCTGCAGCGAGGCTCTCGATTATGTCGTTGATGAAATGGTACAGATCTATGGCGGCTACGGCTACTCGGCCGACTATCCGGCTGAGCGCGCCTATCGCGATTCGCGCATCAACCGCATCTTTGAAGGAACGAACGAGATCAACCGAATGCTCATTCCCGGCCAGTTGATGAAGCGGGCAATGAAGGGCAAACTCGGGCTGCTGCAGGCCGCCAAGGGCCTGATGGACGAGATCCTCAATCCGCAGATGTCGTTTGACGAGGACACGAGCCTGCTCGCCCCCGAGACCAAACTTGCGCAAAACGCCAAAAAGATCGCCCTGATGACGCTCGGCACCGCCGCTCAGAAGTACATGATGGGCCTCAGCGAACAGCAGGAAGTGCTCGTAAACTGCGCCGACATCATCATGGACGCCTATCAGATGGAAACCGCCATTTTGCGTGCTAAAAAGTACGCCGAAAAGAACGGTGAGGAGGCCGCCGGCCGCTACATCGATATGGCAAGCGTCTTTTGCAACGACGCGATCCAGAGGATCGACGCCAAGGCCAAGAACACCATCGCGGCTATCGCCGAGGGCGACGAAGGCCGTACCTTGCTGGTCGCTCTAAAGCGGTTTACCAAGAACAATTCGCCCGTCAACACCATCGCGGCACGCCAGCGGATCGCCGATACGATGATCCAGGCAAACACCTACGTTTACTAGGTTGTCGCCGTTACGCAATAAAAGGCCGCAGCTCACGGTTGAGTTGCGGCCTTTCTTTAATTCTCACTGATCGGCGATCAATATCGCTGGTAGTACTCAGCCTGGTAGCGTCGCTTTTTCGGCTTGAGTTTGTAGGTGTAGAGTGCCGAACCTCCGGCTCCGGCTGCGGCACCGATCAGAGCACCCTTCTTGCCGCCCAACAGCCCGCCGAGCAACGCTCCTCCGCCCGTTCCGATCGCGATGTTGATCAAGTTGCGATGCCTTCGATAGACGCTCGGCTTTTTGTAACCTGACGTATAACGGCCTTCATTGCCATAGTAACGCGTCTGAGCAACGGCGGTCGTCGAAAGGACCGGCACCATTACGGTCAAAACGATCATCATTAGGCTTGCGGTAAGTAGTTTTTTCATATGATTGCGTCTCCCTTGCTTATTTCGGGTCCTGCACCCGGTTCGCTATGTACGTTGGCAAGCAGCGTGCCACGAACCCCAACGCATTGTAAACATTAGGTTTATTGATAGATCGGCATGCCGGCTCACCGGCCGCTAGTGAAGCAAATCGAGTATTACCTTACGCTTTGGTGCAAACCGGCGGTGAGATCGGTCACGCGGCCGGGGTAAGTCCGCCGATCAGGAACAAAACAAATAGCACGGCCGCCGGCAGAAGATTGAGCACGACGCCGATCACGCTGAAAAGGCGATTTCTGGAGGTGATAAATAGGCCGGCCGTACCGAGTATCGTCCCGAGCAAGTGGCCGATTATCGGCAGAAGCAGAAAGATGGTCGAAAACAGGACCACGCCGACGCCCATCCCGCGAAGATCGGTCATCCCCCGCGATTCGGGAACGAACAGATCGGTGAGGTAGCCCGAGAATCCGTCGACATAAAACACGAGCACGAACATCGCCGCGAAATACAACCAGACCCCGATCGCGACGACAGTCGAGGCGATGCCGAGTTTTGAGTGCTTTTTGCGAACTACTGCTGTCGGCGTTTCCATATATGGCCGGTTTTTCGGTTTAACCTGACGCGTATCGACCCGTTACGGTTTGGAAATGATTTTAACCTATTTTCCCCAAAATCAGGCCTGCGACCGCAAAATTTGGCCAAGAACACGGTGAGATTTTGTATTGAATGCGATAACTCTCTGTTATAATCTGCTCAAGATTAGAATTTTCGATAATATTATCGGGGCGAATCCCAACTGATCAATGAGTAAGGTCAAGATCGACAATCCGCGTGCCGAGATCGACGCGATCGACGGCGAACTGCTTCGGCTGTTGAATAAACGCGCCGAGATAGCCCTGCGCGTCGGGGCCGCCAAAACCAATGTCGATACGTCTTTGTGTGACCCGGCGCGCGAACGCGAGGTACTTGAGCGGATGCGGGCCGAGAATCCGGGCCCGTTCGACGAACAGGGCATCGACAGCATCTTTCGCCGGATAATTGACGAGTCTCTGCGGCTTCAGCAAGCGGCGTACGGCCGAAGTTTGGCGGATGCCGCCGAAACCGCTCCTCCGGCTGCGATCGTAGGCGGGCGTTCGCGGGTCGCGTTCCTTGGCGAACGCGGGACCTTTAGCGAGGAGGCGGCGCTCAGCCTGCTGGGCGACGACAGCGAAACGGTGTCGATGCCGACATTCGAAGAGCTCTTTGCCGCTATCGAAAACGGCAAGGCCGATTACATCCTGACGCCGCTCGAGAACAGCCTGATCGGGTCGGTGCATCGTTGTGTTGACCTGCTGCTGCAGAGTTCGCTCAACATAGTCGCCGAGGTGATCCTGCCGGTGTCGCATTATCTGGTCGCTTGCGACGGAGCGACGATCGACAGTATCAGGACCGTCGAGTCGCATCCGGCCGCACTTGCGCAATGTACGCGGTTCTTTGCCGAGCATCCCGGGATAAAGCGTGTCCCGGCCGACGATACCGCCGGCAGTGTCCGCCGTGCTGTCGAGAGCGGCGACATAACGCGGGCCGGCATCGGCGGCAGGCGGACGGCCGAGATCTACGGCGGACGGATCATCGCCGAGCACCTCGAGGACAACCGCGAAAATTACACCCGGTTCGCGCTGTTGTCGGCGGTCGCGGACGATTCGGGGACCGGGACCAAGATCTCGCTCGTAATGCGGCTCAGGAATCAGCCCGGATCGCTGCACGGGGCACTGCGGCCGTTCGTTCGCCGCGGCATCGACCTGCTCAAGATCGAGAGCCTGCCGATCCGCGAGTCGCCCGAGGAATACAATTTCTATCTCGACGTCCTCGTTCCGGCAAATCCGGGCGAGATGGCCGGTGCCCTCGACGAGGTTCGCGGCCTTGCCGTTGACGTCCGCGTACTGGGACAATATTCGTCAACCAGGTTGGAGCCGGCACGATAATGGCGGCCAAGTTTTTATGATCATCGTTCTCAAACCAAACGTCGATACAGACAGCCGCGAATACCGGCGGATCGAGTCGCACGTCAACAATTTTCAAAACATCGAGATACTTGTCCACAATATCCAGGGCAAACAGCAGCTTTTGACTGAGCTGTATCTGATCGGCAACACCGCCGCACTGTCGATCGACGAGATCAAGAGTTTTCCGGGTGTCGAACACGTCATACGTGTCTCCGAGGTCTATCGCGTGCTGGGCCGGCATAAGGACGACAGCCGCCCAAATCATTTCACGTACAATGGCGTCACTTTTAGTCAGGACAATCTGAATGTTTTCGCCGGCCTGTGCGCCGTCGACTCGGCTGAGAGCGTCGAGACGATGATGCGTGCCCTGCAGGAAAACGGTCAGACATGCACGCGGATGGGCGCCTATAAGCCGCGGACCAGCCCGTACTCGTTTCAGGGCCACGGGGCCGCCTGTCTGCCCTACGTATTCGATCTGGCCGGCAAATATGGCATCAAGGTGATCGCCATGGAGGTCACGCATGAGTCGCACGTGGACGAGATCAGTGCGGCGTTGAGTTCGACCGGATCGCCGACTGGGGTTATGCTCCAGATCGGGACCCGCAATACGCAAAATTTTGAGCTGCTCAAAAGCGTCGGCCGACAGCAGGAATTTCCGGTCCTGCTCAAACGCGGATTCGGCATCACGCTGGACGAGTCACTCCACGCGGCCGAGTATCTCGCGAGCGAGGGCAATCAGAAGGTCATCTTCGGCCTTCGCGGCATGAAGACCAACATCGGCGACCCGCACCGAAACCTGGTCGATTTTGCCCACGTTCCGGTCGTCAAGAGCCTGACCCGGATGCCCGTCTGCATCGATCCGTCGCACTCGGTCGGCGGTCGGTTCCGGAGTTCGGACAAAATACTCGACATAATGCACATCACCGCTCAGGGCGTCATCGCAGGAGCAAATATGGTGCTTGTCGATTTTCATCCTGACCCGAGCAAGGCTCTCGTCGACGGCCCGCAGGCATTGCGGCTCGAGGAACTCCCGTTATTCCTCGAGGACGTCAAAATTGTGCGTCAAGCCTATCAACAGCGCGTCGCACTGTATGATCAAGGTTCGGCCGCATAAACCCGGCATGGGCATCGTCACCGGCGATGGAGCTCGAACGCGCGGCACTGTTTTCGCAATGGATTTACCTATGCTAGAATTCAGCTGTTCAATTCGCCTAAGCGCAAGCAAACATTGATTTTTTTGTAGGCGCACGTTTTTCTGGTTTCTCCGATGCTGAAATCGCCGATCCACGACCTCGCACTTTTCTACGACCTCGAATGGGTCCCCGACGCGGCCGGTTCGCGGCGGCTTTTTGACCTTCCGGACGAAACGACCGAGATCGAGGCGATGCAGCGTCTGTGGGAGCACTCGCCGCAGTACGACGCCGAAAAGAACCCTCGACCGTTTCTCAAGTATATGTTTTCGCGGGTGGTCTCGATCGCGTTCCTTTCGCGCAAGTCGGTCTATCGAAACGGCGAGCGGACCATCGAATTTTCGCTTAATTCGCTGCCAAAGCTGCCGATCGACACCGATGACGTCGACGAGGCGGCGATCATCGACCGCTTTTTGTACATTATCGGCGAACGAAGGCCGCAGCTTGTCGGCTTTAATTCGAGCGAGTCCGACCTGCAGGTGCTGATCCAGCGGGGCATCATCAACGAGATCACCGCTCCGGCGTTCAACCAGCGGCCGAATAAGCCGTGGGAGGGCGAGGACTATTTTGATTCGCGCAACAGCGAGGCACACCTCGACCTTTTGACCAAATTCTCAAATCGCGGCGGTATGTCGCCGCGGCTCGACGAACTTGCCAAGCTGTGCGGCTACCCCGGCAAGATCGACGTCAAGGGCGATCAGGTGACCGATCTGTGGCTCGAACGCGACATCACCAAGATCGTCGAATACAACCGGATCGACACGTTGAACACATATCTGGTCTGGCTGCGCGTCGCCTATTTTTGCGGCAAGCTGAACGAAGAAGATTACTTTAACGAACTCGAGCAATTTCGCGAATTTCTTGAGTTCGAAGCGGAAAAGGACGCTAACCAGTACATCGGCGATTTTCTGTCCAAATGGCCCCTATGAGTATCGAGATCGGCAAGATCTATCAGGAAAACTGCATCGAGACGCTCGCCCGTATGCCGGACGATTGGCTTGATATGACGATCACCAGCCCGCCGTACGATGACCTTCGCGACTATAACGGATATCATTTTCCGGTCGAGGAGATCGCCGCCGGGCTGTTCGCCAAGACCAAGCCGGGCGGAGTCGTGATCTGGGTCGTCGGCGACCGCACCGTCGGCGGCAACGAGACGCTCTCGAGTTTTCGTCACGCGATCACATTCCAGGACGCCGGTTTTCGTGTCCACGATACGATGATCTACGCCAAGAATAATCCGATCCCGAGCGATTGCGGCAAGCGTTACCGACAAGCGTTCGAGTATATGTTCTGCTTCAGCAAGGGACAGCCGGCAAAGTTCAACCCGATAATGCAGGTCATCAAGCAGGAAAAGGCGTTCAAGTCGTTTCGTATCACAAAGGTCGGCCGCAACGACCTTGCCCACAACCACATCGCCCCAAAGGAGCGAAAGGTCAACAACATCTTCTATTACAATGTCGGGACCTCGAGTTCGAAGGACAAGATCGCGTTCAAGCATCCGGCGATCTTTCCCGAGCAGCTGGCCGTGGACCAGATACTGACCTGGACCGACGCCGGCGACCTCGTTTACGACTGTTTTATGGGCAGCGGAACGACCGCCAAGGCCGCGATGCTCAACGATCGCCGCTGGATCGGCTCCGAAATTTCGGCCGAATACGTGGCCATTGCGGAGGAGCGCATTGCGACGCACCTTCGCAACCGAAAAATGACCGCCGCAAAATAACAACCATTTCGCCACGGCAAGCGTCTATAAAACAAATACCCCCGATCCGCCATCGGATCAGCGTTCGAGAGGTTTATTCAATAATGAGATATTTCGCACTTTTCGCCGTCCTTATTGCCGTTTGCGCCGTTTCGGCCCAGGCCCAGCCGAGGCCGATCGGCAGTTCGACGACGACCGCCAAGGCGGCACCGGCGCCCGAGTCGTTCGGGGCAAAATATGAAGGCGGGCTGTTCGGGTTTAACGACAAGCAGATGGGCACGCTCAAGTTTGATGACGCCAACGACCGGCTGGTATTTTTCGGCAAGGAGCAGAAAGAACTCTTCGGGATCCCGTACGACGCACTCCTGGTGATCTATCCGCAGTCACAATCGGTGACCTCGACGACCGGCAACGTGCTCAAGAACCTGCCGCTGCCCGGAGCATCGCTCGCCGGCTTTATCAAAGAAAAACGCAGCTACCTGATCATCCAGTGTGAGGATCCGGACATCGACGTTAAGGGCGTGGTCAACTTTAAGCTCGAGAGCAAGGACCTGCTCGATTCGGTCCTCCGCTCGCTGGCCGAGAGGGCCAAACTGACCCAACGGGGCGACGCATTCTACCGGCCGCGGGCCAAGGCTCCTGAACCTAATTGATATCTCCGTACAGATTCTGAACGATCGCGGTGATCGCGATAGCGGCCGTCTCGGCCCTCAGTATGCGGCCGCCGAGCGTTATTATTCGGCAGCCCGTTGCCCGTGCGGCGTCGATCTCAGCGTCGCTCCAACCGCCTTCCGGCCCGATGACGACCGTTCGTATTGCACTGCCCCCGCCGTCACCCAACCGCTCGCCGTTGCGTTCAGCAAAAAGCGCAGTCTCCGCATTATCCCCGGCGGCGAGCATCGTCTGAAATTTGACGGGTTCGCCGATCTTCATCAGCGTCGCCCGGCCGCACTGCTTTGAGGCGTCCAGGATTATCCGCTGCCACCGTACCATTCGTTTGTCCGTGTGTTTGGTGTTCGCCTCGCAGCGATCGGTGATCAGCGGCAGCAGTTCGGCGACGCCAAGTTCGACGGCCTTTTGGATCACCAATTCAAATTTATCGGCCTTGAGCATCGCGGCGGCGAGAGTGATGCGGGCCGGCGACTCAGGCGATCGCGGCTCGATCTCACGGACGATCTCAAGCTCGGCGGACGACCGCTCAATACTGCGGATCACGCAGACGAATTCACGGCCCTCGCCGTCAAAGACCGACACCTCGTCACCCGAACGCCGGCGGACGACATCGCGCAGATGATGCGCTTCGTCCGCACCGAGCCTAATTGCTTGGCCGGTAAATGTCTCGGGCGGTGAATAGAATCGTCGCATTATTCGTCTTCGGTATTTTGTATTTGGCCGAATGTCTCACGAAAGCCGGCCGATCGCTGTCGGAGTTCGACCCAGTCGTTGAATAGATCCGGCGTCTGCAGCCAGACCGAAAGCCACTCGGCGATCTCGATGCTCACACTGCGTTTTAGCCCCTCGGTCCGAGCGTCGTCGATGGTCGCTTTGAGTTTGCGTTTTGCATCGAGAGCGGTTTGCCTTGCCAGCCGAATTCCCTCGCGGTCGTTTTCGGCGGCGTACTTTTGCCGCAGATTGTTAAGCTCCCGTATGGAACGCAGTGCCCCGCGGAGGCTCTCGGTATCCATCAGATTGCGAAATGCCGCGTCATACGGCCGATCGGACGCCCGCTCGACGTACAGCCGCATTATCTCGGGATGCCGCAGTTCTGCCCCTTCGTCGGCAAGCAAACGGGCGATGATCATCGGCGAATCGACCGCTGCCGGTCCGTACTCGGCCGCGACGGCCGTCTCGATCGCCTCGATCTCCGCCGAACCGACACTTTCGCAATCAAGCTTTTCCCATACTTCGATGATCAGCTCATCCTTGGTTCGCGCATTCCACATCTGATTCGCGTTTGCCGCCCGGCGGCCCTGGCGTTAGTTGTCGGCGGTCTTGACGGTATTGATCAGTTCAGTGGACGAATGGTCCTTCGGGTCGCCGACGATCGCCACCCTGCCGCCGTACGAGCGGACGATCTCGCGTTCGGGGACGCTGTCGACCGTGTAATCGGTCCCCTTTGCGTGAATGTCCGGCCGGATCGCCTCGATAAGCTCAGTGACCGTCGGCTCGTCAAAGATCGTTACCAGATCGACGCCCTTGACCGCACCGACGATCTCGGCCCGCTCTCCCTCGGGGACGAACGGCCGTCCGGGCCCCTTGAGCATCGCCGTCTGCCGGTCGGAGTTGATACCCACGACCAAAACGTCGCCGAGCTCGGCCGCACCGCGCAGATACCGAACGTGGCCGACGTGGAACAGATCGAAACAGCCGTTCGCGAGGACGATGGTCTTGCCCTCGCGGCGGAGCCCTTCGACGGCTTTGATAAGTGTGCTGCGATCGACGACCGGCGATTCGTTAGGCATTGCTCGATAAAATATCGTCAGCCGCGACCGAGTTGATCGAGGCGATCAATTCCTCGGGAGCCACGGCGGCGGTCCCTTTTTTCATGACCACGATCCCGCCCGCGTGGTTGGCGAGCTTGGCGGCGTCAAAATAGCTCAACCCCGAGGCGAGGCCGAGTGAATAGGCGGCGATCACCGTGTCGCCCGCTCCGGTCACATCGACCGCCTGGTCCGAGCCGACGGCGTCGATATGCTGCGGCTGACGGCCGCGTTCGATCAGCGTCATCCCTTTGTTACCGTTAGTAACTAGCAGGCTCTCGAGGCCTAGTTCGTCACGAAGTCGGTCGCAGTCGGCATCGCCGAAACCGGGCCCGAGTATCTGTTCGACTTCGTCCTGATTGGGCGTCGCGGACGACGCTCCGCGAAAATCCTGCAGCCGGAATCGCGAATCGACCAATAGCGGTATCCCGCGTTCGGAAGCGGCCGTTCGAACCGCCTCAAAGATCTCTGTATCAGCGGCGCCGTAGTTATAATCCGAAAAGATCACGGCGTCGGCCGACCGCACGGCGGCGACGGCGTTGTCGATCACTTTTTGGCGAGTTTGGGCGGCGTACGGCGCTCCGTTCTCGTAATCAACGCGGATCACCTGCTGACGTGCGGCGTGCTGCTGGCCGGCCAGTATCCTGACCTTTGTCGTGGTCGAGGCCGCGTTGTCCTCGACCACGCTGGCGACATCGACGCCGATCTCGGTCATCCGCTCGAGCAGCAGCTTACCGTTCGCGTCGGCACCGATAACACCGACGATGCAGGCTCGCGCACCGAGCGAAGCAACATTTGCCGCCGCGTTGGCCGCCGCACCGGGCAGCGTCGTGGTTTGATCATGCCGGAGGATAAAGACCGGTGCCTCACGCGATACCCTTGAGATCGTGCCGTTAAGGTATTGGTCCGCCACGATGTCGCCGATTATCGCGACTTTGGTGGCCGGAAAGACCGTTTTGATCGTTTTCGTGATGTTGGCCATTGGTGACGTCAAGATTATTGCAAATCACCGGCATAAATAAAAATGGTTGAAGGCTTTCGGCCTTCAACCATTACGCCGTAGACGTATTGTCTAAAACTAGTGTGTGTCGTAGCCAGCGACCGGAAAATCGTTGCTGGCACCCCATTGTGCCTGGATCGCGTTCTGGAAATTGCTCGAGCTCGTCAGGGCATAGAAAACGCCCGTCGTGTCGCGCCAGATCGCAATGTCGCATTTGCCGTCGCCGTCGTAGTCGTTCTGTGCACTCAGGTCCGAGCCCGTAAGCCCGAAGCTGGTGGCGATAAACGAACCGTTCGAGCTGCGCAGGACATACCAGATCAGGTTTGCCGACGGTGTCGCACCTTCGCGAACGACAGCGAGGTCGGTCTTGCCGTCGCCGTCATAGTCACCCGGCACGACGAGGTCGTTGCTGAGTCCCCAGTTTGCGACCGTCAGGCCGCCGTCGCCGCTGCGGAGAACGTAAAACGTCGCCTGAGCTGCTGCCGTTGCTCCCGGACGCTGGACCGCAAGGTCAAACTTGCCGTCGCCGTCGTAGTCGCCGGGTGCCGTATAGTCGGTCGAAAGGCCGAACTGCGAAGCCTGAAATCCGCCGTCCGTGCTGCGCAGGACGTACCAGATCATCGCTCCGTTCGAGCGGCGAACCACCGCCAGATCGGTCTTGCCGTCGCCGTCGAAATCGCGGGCGATAGGTTCATCGCCGGTCGAGCCGAAAGCCTGTGCGACAAACGTGCCGTTCGAGCTGTTCAGGCGGTACCAAACGCCGTTGGTGTCGCGCCAGACCGAAAGGTCGCCTTTGCCGTCGCCGTCAAAATCACCCGGTGCGGTATAGTCCTCGTTGGCGAGGCCAAACTGCTGGATCGAAAATCCGCCGTTGCTGCGGTTGATGTACCAAACGTTGTTCGAGGGCCTGAAGACCGTGTAATCGGCCTTGCCGTCACCGTCATTATCCAGCGCCTTGCGCAAGCTGGCTTGAGAAAAAGCCGAAACGGCCAACAATGTCACAACTGCTGCCAAGGTGGCAAACTTGCGGCTCACGGCGAAAAATCTATTCATTATCGTCTACCTTTCCAAAAATTAATACGGCGGATCAGGCCAGATATGCAAAATGACCAGTCCAATGATTGTACTACCTGAGGGCCGATCTGCGCAACATAAAGTAAGCTTACGCAGTTTGCCCAAAACGCCTTTGTTTTCAACGCATTTCTAACAGTTCTTAGGCTTAGACGCATCCGGCCGGCCGAAAGTTGGAAATGCAAAAAACTATTTATCCGCTAATTTCGCTTCTGAACTATCGTCAGAGCCTGTCCGCCGATCGAGATACTTCCCGTTCGGCTGATCGACGGATTAAACCGGACGCGAAACGTTACCGACCCGTTCCCGGACAGTTCGGTGCCGGATGTGACCTTGATCCACGGCGAATTGCTCTTGACCGTGTAATCGCAATTTGTGCCGGGCGTGACATTTACCGTGAAGTATCCGCCCTTGGTCGGAACGGTCATCGAACCGCCTCCGATGGTAAAATTGCACACCGTCTGATTACGGAGTGCACGGTCGACGTTAAGGCGGCCGCCGGTCTTGACGAACGTCGACCAGCCTGACAAAACGTCGACGCTGTTCATCAATGTCGCCTTTAGCGACGGCACGGACAACGCCGGATTGTATGCCGACAGGAGCGCCGCCGCTCCCGCGACGTGCGGCGTCGCCATCGACGTACCGCTCATGTTCCCGTAGCTCGAATTTGTCGTCCAGGTCGTGCTGTAGATCACCGAACCCGGTGCCGCAAGGTCCACGGTCTGCAGCCCGTAATTAGAAAAGCTCGAACGCGTGTCAGTGTTCGTTGACGACGCAACGCCCAGAATACTTGGCGATGTATAGCTGACAGGATACGACGGAACTGCGTCATTGTTGCTGTTATCGTTACCGGCCGCAAAAACGTTCAGAATACCGGCATTGCCGAGAGCGTCGATGCCGTCCTTGGTCGCCTGATCGTAGCCGCACGCCTCATCACAGCCGCCGTACGAATTATTGGTCACGCGGATGTTTATGCCGCGGTCCTTCATCATCTTGACGTAGCTGTAGGCGTTTACGAGCATTGCCGAGGTCGTGCCGAAACCGTCGCTGTCATAGATCTTGATGGCCATGATCTTGACCGTCCAGTTAACGCCGGCGACGCCCAAAAAGTTGTTCCCGGCGGCGCCGATCGTCCCGGCCGTGTGGGTGCCGTGGCCGTGCTCGTCGGCGGGGTTGCTGTCGTTATAGTAAAAATCGGCACCGTAAATGTCGTCGACAAATCCGTTAGCGTCATCATCGACGCCGTTGCCGGCGATCTCGCCCGGATTGATCCAGGCGTTACTGACGATGTCCTCGTGAGTATATTTCAGGCCGGTATCGATATCGGCGACGACGACCGCCGAACTTCCCGTCGAGAGATCCCACGCCGACGGAGCCGAGATCTTGGTCAGACCGTAGAGGCCCGAATTCGTAAACTGCGCGTCATTGGGCGTCGCGAGCAAACGGTAATAAAAGTTCGGCTGGACAGCCGCGACTGCCTCGGACCGGCTCAGTTCTTTCATGGCCGATTCGGCCATCACGCCCGGCGTCAGCTTGATCTTGTGCCATTCGGTATTGCCGAGCTTTTCGGCCGACTCGACGCCCGCCGAACGCATCGCCCGTTTGGCGGCAAAATTATCAGCGGCGACGGTAAACCGCACCAGCAACTCGTCCGGCACGTACGAACCCGGCTTAAAACTCTGGGCGTAACTGACCGCCGCAAACGCCAAAAGGACGGCCGCGGCCGTCGAGACCATTGACAATATCGATGTCGATCTTCGGTCCATATATTACAGTGTCCGGAAAACGGGATTTAATACCAAATTATAAGTCCGCGATGGCAAAAAATACAATTATTTTTGGAGGGAGCCGAAATGTAAAAATAGTAAGTGGGGCGGCTAGAGGGATTCGAACCCTCGACATCCTGAACCACAATCAGGCGCTCTAACCGCTGAACTATAGCCGCCACAAACTTTGATCGAACGAGAGGTGGACGTCCGAAATTTCAATGAAGGTTTTACCCCCGGCACGACTTGAACGTGCGACCCACAGCTTAGAAGGCTGTTGCTCTATCCAACTGAGCTACGGGAGCATAAGTCCGAGCAACTTTTAATGTTAACTTTTGCCCGCGATCTAGTCAACCATTATCCGGCCGATGGGTATTTTTCGTCGATCTTGGCAAGCATCTGCTCAAAGACCTCGCCGAGGTCCAACTCGCTCGTGTCGATGACCACCGCGTCGTCAGCGATCGTCAGCGGCGAATCCTCGCGTGAAACGTCGCGCTCATCACGTTCGTTGATCTCGGCCAGCGTGTTTTCGTAGGACGAGATGCGGCCCTTGGCCTGGTCTTCCATATAGCGGCGGCGGGCTCGGGCCTCGGGCTTTGCCGTCAGAAAGAACTTGATATCCGCCTTTGGGAAAACGACGCTGCCGATATCCCGTCCCTCGAGCACGCATCCATTCGGGGCAGCCTCGCCGATCGCACGCTGGTGCTCGACCATGATACGGCGGACCTCGGATATCGTCGAAACCTGCGACGCGGCCTGAGCGGCACTGAGCGTACGTATCTCAACCGAAACATCTTCGCCGTCTAACATTACTTTCATCGCATCCGGCTCACCAACAAGGTCGATGTCAGCCGTTTCGGCGATCTCGGCGATTCGATCGATGTCACGCAAAGGCACATTGGCCCGTGTAACGGCCAGGGCAACGGCGCGGTACATCGCACCCGTGTCGAGGTAAAGCAGATTCAGTTTTTTGGCAAGCATCTTGCCGAGCGTAGATTTACCCGCTCCGCTGGGTCCGTCAATAGCAATGATCATTAGTTTTGAGTCCCGGCTTTTGCCGGCGTATGCCGAGGTCGGAGGCCGGCCAATGCCGGGAAACCAATCTCTTTTTGATCTCGGATGCTAGTTTACCAAAAACCTTTTGATAAGACCTGCCGATGAGTGATTTTACGTTCGCCGCAAGCGGTATAGGCCTCGCCTAAGCCCCTGCAGCCAAACCAGGACACGATAACCATTTAAGTGCTGGCCGATGTGCTGAAGATCGAACTTCGTCCTTAAGCCTTTACCTTGCGGCGTTCGTTCTCGATACCGCGGGCGAGCAACATCTTTATGAGGCTCTGGTAAGGCACGTCATAGCTGTTAGCAATGGTCTTCAGCGTTCCGATCATACCCTCGGGCAACCTGATCGAGATCGACTTTAGCGACGGTTTCAGGTTGGGCAGGACCTCACGTTTGGCCTCGTTAACATCAAAAAAGTCCAAAGGTGAATTCGACGACCAAAAATCACGCTCCTCATCTTCGTTCTTAAACTTTGGGATCTTTTTCATACTTTGTAAAACTCCCTTCTTTCGGTTCATATCGCGTGCCGAGATGACTCTGATAAGCTTTTCCCGACCGGTAAATACCACGGTGAGCAAACGGCCGGAATTAGTTACGCCAAATGCAGCGAAGCGATTTTCGACGCCCGAATGTTCCACGTCATGGAAAAACATTATCGGCTCATTAAAGAAGATTTCCTCACATTCTCCGTCCGACACATCATGCTTGACCAGATTTTTGCATGAATTGCCCTTGTCCCACTGGAATCCATGAAAATCAGGTAGATCGTCCGTCATCTTCTCAGCAATATTGTATATGTATGCGATATACGATTACAAGGATTTTGTTTGGGTAGCGATGCCGCGGTTTCACAGCTGGCCTGTATATTCCTTACGCTCGTCGTGGCTACGCGGGTAGGGACCTCAACGCAGTGCGGAGCCCAATGCCGCAGTTACCGTCTCAATCTTGTCTTTCGACACGTCCAAATGCGTCACAAACCGAATATTGCTGCCGAACCCGATCGCCAAAACACCGTTATCCTTTAGTCTGCCGACGATCTCCGCCGCGGACTTGCCGGTCCCTGAGATATCGAAAATGACGATATTTGTCTCGACGGTTTCGACATCGATCGCGATACCCGGAATTTGGGCGATACCCTCGGCGAGGCGCCGTGCGTTAGCGTGATCTTCGTGCAGACGCTTGGGCGATTCCTCGAGTGCGACGAGGCCGGCCGCGGCCAGGATTCCGGCCTGCCGCATGCCGCCGCCGAACCGCTTTCTCCAGATGCGGGCTTCGTCAATGAACTCCTTCGAACCGACCAGGACAGAACCAACGGGAGCACCCAGCCCCTTCGACAAGCAAAACTGCACCGAATCGCAATGACGCGTCAGCTCGGCGACCGGCGTATCCAACGCGGCCGCGGCGTTGAAAATCCTCGCCCCGTCCATATGGACCGGTATTCCCGCCGAATGGGCTTTATCACAGAGCTGGGCACAGTGTTCCGCTGACATCACGCGCCCGCCGGCGAGATTGTGCGTATTCTCGAGGCACAGCAGCCCGGTCTGAGTGTGGTCGTAAATTCCGTCGGTGCTGAGTGCCGCGGCGACCTCGGGCCACGTCAAAATACCCGAACCGTCGGCGCTGCGGACCGGTCGTATCGTCACTCCGGCGAAAATCGCCGAGGCGCCGAGTTCGTAGTTCAGGATGTGTCCGCGCTCCTCGATCACGATCTCCTGGCCGGGCTTTGTATGCACCTTGACCGCGATCTGGTTGCCCATCGTGCCGCTCGGAACGAGAAGCGCCGCGCCTTTTTCAAATATCTCGGCCGAGAACTCCTGCAGGCGGTTGACGGTCGGGTCTTCGCCATAGACGTCGTCGCCGACCTCGGCGGCCGACATCGCGGCACGCATCGCCTGAGAGGGCCTTGTAACGGTATCGCTGCGAAGATCGATCATTTTTTTTTGCTGTTTTCTAAACCGGGCTTGACGACAAAAGTATAATATCAAACACGATAATTTAATTGCGACATCAGGAGCACATACTATGAGCGTAAAGGCGATCCCCGACGGTTACGAGGGCATCACTCCCTATCTCATCTGTCGAAACGCCGAGGCGGCGATGGATTTTTACAAACGGGCATTCGGTGCCGTCGAACTCTACCGCATCGGCGGCGGCGGAATGATCGGCCATGCCGAGATGAAGATCGGCAATGCAATATTCATGATCGCCGACGAATTTCCGCCGATGGCCGTTAGCCCTGAGACGGTCGGCGGTTCGCCCGTCAGTCTCTATGTTTATGTCGAGGACGTTGACTCCTTTACCGAAAAGGCCGTCGCCGAGGGCCTCGAGGTGCTAAAGCCGGTCGCGGACCAATTTTACGGTGACCGATCGGGGCATTTTCGCGATCCGTTCGGGCACCTCTGGGGATTTGCCACGCACAAAGAAGACTTGACGCCCGAGGAACTCGCCGAACGCGCAAACGTCGCTCACGGCGGCTGATCGAGCCTTTAGCTAGTTCTCGAAACAAGCTGCGCGCCGAGGCTTTCGAGCACGTGTTTCATTTTCTCGTCGGTCATATCAGTGCCGTCGCCGTCAAATTTTTGCCCGACGAACGGCACCGCGACCTCCATCGGCAGCACGTGCATCCCGAGTACTGTCAGGACGCCGCGGAGATGCGCCATGCACCGCAGTCCGCCAAACTGCCCCGGCGAAGCGGTGATCAATGCGGCGGTCTTGCCCTTGACGGGTTCGTACATCTTAAATCTGTCATTCGCCCGCGATATCCAATCGAGCATATTCTTCAGCCCGCCCGGGATCGAGCCGTTGTACTCGGGCGAGGCGATCAAAAAGCCGTCGTGCCCGGCCATGATCTCCTGCAGTTTAAGGGCGTTGTCGTCGAACTCGCCGTTCTCGATACCGTCAGCACAGAATATCGGCACCGGATATTCGCGAAGGTCGAGCACCGTGACCTCGGCCCCGGCCTTACGGGCACCTTCGGCGGCGACCGCGAGAACGCGTTTGTTATACGAATGTTCGCGGTAGCTGCCCGCAATAGCTAGTATTTTCGGCATAATTAGCAAAGGTCGTCCTTTTCGATCTGCGTTATCTTATCCACGCGTCCGGCGTGCCGTCCGCCCTCAAAATCCGCGTCGAACCATGCCTTAACAATGTCCGGGATCGTCCCTTCAGGCGAGGTACGGGCTCCGACCGCGAGAATGTTGGCGTTGTTGTGCTGTCGGGCGAGGCGTGCCGTCTCGGCGTTCCAGGCGACGGCCGCACGGATGCCGCGGACCTTGTTCGCCGAGATCGCCATGCCGGTCCCCGAACCACAGACCAACACGCCCTGCTCGTAATCGCCGCGGGCCACGGCCTCGGCGACCTTTCGGGCAAAATCCGGATAATCGACCGATTCGGCCGAGTACGTTCCCATATCGTCGTACTCGACGCCGATCTCGTCGAGCGTTTGCTTGATCAACTCTTTTCCGTCAAATCCGGCATGATCTGCCGCTATCGCGATCTTCATAGTTTTTATTTTGGCTTTAAGGGCAATTCTACCGTGTTATCGACCCGCCGTAAAACTTGTGCCGCAAGCGGCCCGCAATTTTGCGCCCCGGGTTCAAATTGTGTGCAAGAAAACGCGGCCCGGCCGTTCAGTAACAAAAACCAATGGAGGATGACCATGAAAATTAGATCTTTACTGATGATCACGCTGCTTTTGCTCGGGGCCTCGCTTTCGGCACTTGCCGCGGGACCGACGGCCAGTGAGCTGGTCGAATCGGCCGTCGCATCGGACCATGACGAGGCCGCCGCCGCCATCAAAGGGCTTCGTGCGATGGGCCGCACCGGACTCGACGCCTTGTTCGTGAGATACCGCGCCGAGATCGAACGATTTGCCAGGACGGGTGAGGCCACACCCGAATGGCTGCGTGTGGCGAACGCCATCGACACCGTCGGGATGCAAAAGGACGAATACGCCGCTCAGCTCTACTGGTACACCGATCTCAACGCCGCCAAGGGCGAGGCCGCACGGCAAAACAAGCCGATCCTCAGCCTTCGCCTGCTCGGCAACCTTAACGAAGAGTTTTCGTGTGCCAACAGCCGCCTGTTCCGGGCGATACTCTATCCGAATGCAGCGATCGCCAAGTACCTTCGCGAAAATTACGTCCTCCATTGGCAGTCGGTCCGCCCGGCACCGCGCATCACGATCGATTTCGGCGACGGCCGCAAGATCGAACGCACGATCACCGGCAACAGCATCCATTACATCCTCGATAAGAATGGCGACGTCATCGACGCGCTACCCGGGCTCTACACGCCCGAGATGTTCCTGAGCTATCTTACGCGGGCAAACGAGCTTGTCCGGTCGATCGGCACAATGGACGCCAAGGCCCGAATGACGGCACTGCTCAAATATCGCGCCGACAATTTTGCAAAGATCAAGCGTGAGCGCGACGCCGCGATCGCCAAGGCCGGCGTCGAGATGACCGAAACGCGCTCCGGCACACTCGCGATCCTCGCGGCCCCGATGGCCGTGGCCAAGATGGTGGTCGTCGACGAGTATTCGATCCTCCGGGTTTACGACGATTTCGCCAAGTTCGAACCGTCGATCAAGTTTGACGATTGGGGCAAGCTCGCCGCCGTTTACGCACCCTCGGCGGCGATCGACAGCAACAGCGTGGCGTTCATCCGCCGTCAGAACGCAAAGACCGGGCTTACCGAGGCCGAGTTCAAGTCGATGTTCGCCAAGGTTGAGAGCTTTGTCGCTCTCGACAGCACGCGAAACGATTTTATCTTCCACACCAAACTCTACGAGTGGCTCAACCGCAGCCGCGGCGTCGAACTCGAGTCGCTCAACGCTCAGGTGTATGACCAGTTGTTCAAAACGCCGAACACCGATAAATGGCTCGGCCTCTATTCGAACGACGTTTATACCGCTCTCGACGGCAACGGCATCATAAAATAACCGGCGTCTTCCACACTGAACGGACGCGGGCCTTTTGCGGGCTCGCGTCTTTTTTTGCGAAAAACTTTGTTGCTGCAGGCGAAAGAACATATAATCGACACTCGGCCATTCGGATGACAAGGTTCGCTTACATATCGGTATTTTTGGTATTTGTGCTCGCCGCCGGGCTTTGCGGCACGGCTCGGGCGCAGGATTTTTTGCCCGAACTCGTCAAGCGCATCAAGCCGTCCGCCGTCGCCATCGAGACCTTTGACGCCCGGGACAATACCCTTGCCCGCGGCAGCGGTTTCTTTATCGCCGCCGACCGCGTCATCACCAACCGGCACGTTATCGAGCGGGCGGCCCGCGTCGAGATACACCTGCTCGACGGCAAGAAATATCCGGTCCGCGGCGTCCTGGCGATCGACGGCGAGGGCGACCTCGCCCTGCTCCAGGTCGATGTACCTCGCGGCCAGGCGATACCGCTGCCGATAGTCCGAACGGTGCCGCAGGAGGGCGAGTCGATCGTCGTCATCGGCAATCCGTACGGCCTCGAGGGCAGTGTTTCCAACGGCATCGTGTCGGCGGTGCGCGAGATCTCGGGCTACGGCAGGATCATCCAGATAACGGCGTCGATATCGCCGGGCTCGTCGGGTTCGCCGGTCGTGAATATGGCGGGCCAGGTCATCGGCGTCGCGACACTGCAGGCGGCCGAGGGCCAAAATCTCAATTTCGCCGTGCCGTCCGAGCGGATATCCCAGCTCAAGATCAGCGAAGTTCAGACGTTTTCGTCGCTCGCCTCCGAAACCCAGCGTAACAAGCGTTCGGCCGCCGAGCGTCTGTACTCGCAGGGCCTCGCCCAGTTGTCGCGGGACGATTACACGCGGGCGGCGGCGTATTTTGAAAAGGCGGTTGAGACCGACCCCAATTATGCTGAGGCCTGGTATCAGGCGGGTTATTGTTACGGCGTGCTCGGGCGGCACACCGACGCTCTGCGGGCATCGCGACAGGCGGCAAAGCTGCGTCCCGAGTGGTCAGCGACCTATGTGAATATCGGAGCGTCGAGCTACGCTCTCGGGCAGTTCAAGGAGGCTGTCGACGCCTATCGGCAGGCGGCGCGTTTTGATGAGAATGACCCTGAGATCCAGTATTCGCTCGGCCTGACACTCGGCAAACTTAGCCGCACAGACGAGGAGATCCTCGCTTACCGACGGGCGATCGCCATCAAGATCGACCACGTCAACGCCATCGAACGCCTCGGCGCCGCTCTCGCCAAACAGCGTCGAAACGCCGAGGCCGCGGCCGCATTTGAACAGTTAAAGATCTATCGCCCCGACGCCAAGACATACAACTATCTGGGCGAGGTGTATTTCGAACTCGGCAAGACCGACGAGTGCATCGAGGCTCTGAACAGTGCCCTCGGCTACAATCCCGACTATCAAAAAGCCCGATTCAATCTCGGCCGGGCCTATCTCAAGACCGGCAACCGCGATATGGCACAGGTCCAGTACGAGATCCTAAAAAACGCCCGCTCCGACTGGGCCGACCGTCTGCTGGTACTGCTCAATCCCTAGACTCGTTTGCATTAACAGAAAAAGACCCTCGCGGGCCTTTGACTATTGCGTAAGTTGTCCGTCAGATCAACCAAAGATATTCCTGACCTTGTCCATGAACGACTCGTCGTGAAAATCGACGTCCTCGATCTCGGCCAGTTGTTCCAGCAGCTTGCGCTGTTCCTTGGTCAGTGATTTTGGCGTGATGAGCGTAACCGCGACGAAAAGGTCGCCTTTTCCGCGGCCGCCGAGAGCCGGCATTCCGTGGGACTTCAGCCTGAAGACCGTTCCGGTCTGCGTTCCGGCGGGCACCTTCAGTTCCTCTTCGCCGTCAAGCGTCGGCACCTTGATCTCGGCACCGAGTGCCGCCTGGGCAAACGTGATCGGCACCGCCGAATAGAGGTTCGCTCCCTGACGCTCAAACCGCTCGTGCTCCTTGACGTGCAGGACGACAAAAAGGTCGCCCGACGGCCCGCCATTCACACCGGCCTCGCCCTCGCCCGCGATCCGCAGGCGCGAACCCGTTTCGACGCCGGCCGGTATCTTGAGCTCGATCGACTTTTCGCGTTCGACACGCCCCTTGCCGCGGCATCCTTTACATGGCGTCTTGATGATCCGGCCGCTGCCCGAGCAGTTCGGACACGTGCGCATCACGCTAAAAAAGCCCTGTTGGTAGCGCGTCTGCCCGGCACCGCCGCAAGTGACGCAATTTTCAGGCTGGGTTCCCTTCTCGGCACCGCTGCCGGCACACTCATCGCACTTTTCGAGCCGCGGGATGCGGAGCTTTTCGTCCTTGCCGGTTGCGGCGTCCTCGAGCGTGATCTCGAGGTCGTACCGCAGGTCCGAACCGCGTTGGACCGCCGAACGGCCGCCGCCGCCGCGTTGGCCGAACATATCGCCGAACCCGAACATGTCAAAGATGTCCTCGATATTCGAAAATCCGTTCGGATCAAATCCCTGTCCGCCCATGCCGCCGGCCTGATGGCCGAACCGGTCATACGCCGCACGCTTTTGCGCGTCCGAAAGAACGGCGTACGCCTCGGCCGCCTCTTTGAATTTCTCCTCGGCGTGCGGGTCATTCGGATTTTTGTCCGGGTGATGCTGCACGGCCAGGGAACGATAGGCCTTTTTGATCTCAGCGTCACTTGCTGTCTTAGCGACGCCTAATACTTCGTAATAATCTCGTTTCGACATATGGTCAATGGTTGGCGGCGTCCGGCCGCTAACTAAAGAAACGTCAGCTCAAACCATTGAACTGACGCCCTATTTATTTTGCGACATCGGCCGCATTTTCTCAAGCATAACGGCGGCCGGAGACGGATCGACAAGAAAAAGGGCCGTCTGACAGCTAAGTTGCCAGACGGCCACATTGCATATTACCGGGTCCGTTACTCAGGATCGGCAATGCCATCAGGGTCGCTTATCGCGACTTTTTTGATCTGACAAGATCAACGGTCGGGCCGGCGGCCACATTGGCAACATAGATGCCGCCCCAACTGTTCTCGGCATCGGCCATCGACGCGGTGATCGCCAGTTTATTGCCGCGGAAACCGTCTCTTTCGAGGCCGACTCCGATGATCGGTAATGCGCCCGTAGGAACCGACGGATCAAGAACATTGCTGCTCATACCGGTTTCGACCAGTACCTGGATCGGGCTTCGGTCGATAGCATTCTTCATATAAATGCCGTCGATCGGGTTGATATATTCGCCGTTCGGGTCCTGTGCTCCGGTGCGTGCCTTGAAAACGCCCTTTCCGTCGGACGCGGCGATAAACGCGGCCGAACGCCAACGCGGCGGCTCTTCGCCGTCCTCTTCTTCATTATAGGTGCCGACACCCGGAGGCCTGCCCGAGTAGCCCCAGAACAGATAATCGTTGAAATCAACGTCGCTGCGCGAGACCACGTATGCAAGATTTGCGTAAATGTCGTAAATAAATATGCCTTGATGGACATTTACCAGCTTGTCCTGATACCAGCGATTCCTGTCAGGATCAAAGATACTGTTTGGGTCCACGCCATTACAGTACGCAAGGATGTCGGCGTTTCCGTCCTCGGGGCAATAGAGCCGAACCGTTTTCATTACGTTGCTCCATGCTCCCCAAAATGCGACATAGCGGCCGTCGAACGCGAGGCCTTCGCCGACACGGGTCAAAGTCTCGATCTTCGTTCCCGGCAGCGGTTCGCCGATCGAGACCAGAGTTCGAAGCTCAGGGTTGGGACTGATCGGAGCGAGAAAGATACCTCCGAAGTTAGGATTATCTTCATTATCGAGGCCGACAAACACCAGTTCGTTTCCGGCAACGCTGGGCGGTGCCGTCGAACCAAATGTCATCTTCCTGAAGCTCGGCGGAGCGTTCGGTATCTGAGTATCGGAATTTGCTATCAACTCGACCGCGGTCTTGCCGCCGCCCGGAGTTCCCAGCAGTTCGCGATAAAAGATACCGGTCTTGCCAATGCCGTTGTCGGCATAGTTACCCTTAAATACGATCGTGCCGTTGTCATTGATCGCGGGTGCTCCCGGATAGACGTCAAACGCCGTCAGTTGGTCCATATTCGGCACTGCGTGATTTGCAAATCCCGGTGCCAGACCGATCTTCGACGCACCATCGAACAAAAGTCCGCCGCTAAGCTGAACATAGATGCCGGTCGTACCGGTCCGGGTTTCAGTGCCGTCCGGCAACATATATTTGTAGACCGGCTGATGATTGCCCCGGGTCGCAATATTGTCCGAATTGGCAGCGATCCTCGGGATCGCCGAAAACTCCTGAAAAGTCGTTCCGAGATTGTTTGGATAGGGCACGAGTGTCGACAGATCGGCGACCGCGTTGATCTGGCCTTTGGGGAATTGTCTTGAATAAATGCCGGTCTGCCGCTGTCCGCCTTGGGTGCTGCGAGCCCTGAAAACGACCGTACCGCTCGAATTGATCGACGGTTGGCCATAACTGCTGTATTTCTTTTCGCTGTTCGGCATCGAAAAGCTGTTATTAACAATGGTCTGCCATGACAACGGGGCATAGGCGAAGCGGTCCTCGGTGTACCTTACGGCGGCCGTACCGTTGGCCGGCGCCATGCTCGGTTGTTTTGCGTCATTCGCGGCAGATCCGGGGACAAAGTATGCGATAGAAACGCCGACCGCGATCATAAG
>JBGAOU010000007.1:0-5216 GCA_044221625.1 Pyrinomonadaceae bacterium
GTGTGATAGTCGCGGCTGAGCTGCTTGGCTGCGTTAAGGCACGCGTGAGGATTATTTTGGATCAATTGCATCAGATCGTCTGTCTTGATGTAGTCGACCTGACACATTTCGAGCGTTTCCGCCGATGTTTCGTGCTCAACCCCGTTAATAACGGAACTGAGGCCGATCATCTGTCCGGGTTCGGCAATGCCAAGTATTATGACCTTGCCGTCCGGCGAACATGTCGAGATCTTGACCTTTCCCTGGCATAGCAAGTAAACGCCGGTCGAAGGCTGGCCCTCGACAAACAGCATAGTTCCCTTTGGGCAAGCCTTGGTGATCTTTATCGATTCGAACAGGCGCAGATCAGATTCGGGCAGGTCGCAAAAGAAACCGTCGCCCCGAATTCCGCAATCTTTACACTTATGTTGAATCCGTAAGTCTTGAAAGACCTTCATATATTTTCACCGTAACCCGGTTACGGGCCACGTCCGCTGATCTAAGGTCGTATTCAAAATGGTTGAAAATGAACGACCCTCCGAAACTCGAATTGCAAATAGCGTTCCAAAATGGGGTTTAGGTCGATTGCAACAAATATCGCCCATTTTGTTGGTTTTCGTCAATTAAAAAATCGGATTAATGTGGTAAATCGCCGTTGTGCGTGTAAATTCTCGCGCGTACTACTCACGTCTTATATATTCCGTTCGGACAGCGATCCCTCAGTTTGCACGGCTTTCCGCCTGAACGGCTCCGGGCTTATCGGCGTCGAGCCTTTCCTCCAGCAGCTTGGCCGACACCGTGAGGAAGTCATATGTTGTGATCAAACCCACCAATCTGCCGTCGTCGAGCACCGGCAGGCATCCAACTTTTTTCTCGCGCATCAACTGAAGGGCATCGATCGAGGACGTTTCAGGCGTGACCGAAATGATGTCGGTTTTCATAATGTCCGAGATAACCAGCGTTTGGCCCGTCGAACATTTACCCTGAGCGATCAACTCAAGCAGGTCGCGGTGTGATACCAACCCGATGAGCTTACCGGAATCGTCCTCGACAGGTACATGCCTGACATGCCGCCAATGCATCAGGCTGGCAGCGAGGTCGACGATGTCCTCGGGGCGGACGGTATAAAGATCGACGGTCATAAACTGTTCGACCGTCCGATAACTGTCTATCCATTCCGAACCGGCCGGAATACTCGCGAGTTCCCATTCATGGGCGGGAATGTCGTCATCTTCCTGATGCGATTTCATTGCGGCGGTGATTGTCCGAAGCTTTACGTTGGGTTTTGCCGCCTGTTCCATAGATTCGTACGAATCGAGCATCCACTGGGCACCGGTTCTCTCGCTCGTCACACGGCCTTCGATCACATCGAGCAGGCGGTCAATGTCTTTTTGGTCGCATTTTGCCCGGGCAAGACCCTTTCTCGCTCGTGGAAGAAGTTCCTCCAGGATTATCCTGCCGATCCTCCGGCTCTGGCCATCCAATCCGCGGATCTGACCTTTGAGGCCATATCGGGCGGCATTGTAAAAGTTGGTCCTGGCATCGTCGAATGACATATAGTTGCGAATGTCGCCAAACTCCTCCGGCAATTCGGTCAATAGGCCGAGGAAGAACGCGGCATTGGCCATCTGATCGATAACCGTCGGTCCGGCCGGCAGATAGCGAGCCTCGATCCGCAGCCCGGGCTTGCCATTGAGGGTTCCGTAACAGGGGCGATTCCAGCGCCAGATCGTACCGTTGTGAAGTCTCCAGGCCTTTAGCTCCGGAACGCCCCCGGCGGCTAGCACCTCGAGTGCGTTCTCCTCGATCGCCTGGGTCAGCAGTATCCTGTATCGCACCGCATCCTCCCGGAGCACTTCGAGTATCGACCGGTCGACCCATGAGTCGCCGAAGTTCACTCGCGGTTTTTGATTACGTTGCTTATGGGTCAACGAGCGCGTGTCGGTCGACTGTTTGAAGACGGCGATCCTAGTCTCGTGCCACAGCCGATGATTGAGCAGCAGCGGCGAATTTACGGCTGATGCCAACACAGGGGCCGAGATCGCTTGCGCCCAATTGTAATAACGTACGAAATCTTCGGGTCCGATCTGCAGATGGATCTGGAAACTGGTATTGCAAAACTCGATGTATGTATTCTGCAGGGTGAGCTGCAGTTCATCGAGGCCCTTGATGTGGATCACGCGGTTCTCACCGTGCAGCTCGGTTACGATGCGGTCGATCTCGTGATATCGCGGATGCGGCGTAAGGTTATTGACCGTCAGGTCCGATTGCTGGATCGTCGGCAGGATACCCGCCAATACGACACCTCCGCCGAACTTTGCCATCGATCGGCGCACGGAGCCAAGGAGCTCGTTCAACTCGGATTCCATCTGAGCAAGACAGTCACCCTTAAACTCACGTGGCGTCAGATTGGCCTCGAGATTGAAGAGCCCGATCTCGGTCGTCAGTCGCGTATCGCCAACATCGGCAATAACGTCAAGCGAGCGTGGAGCGGGCCGCAATGCAGAGTCGACCAGAAACATCTCCTGTTCGGAACCGATGCGGCGAACGTCGTCCGAAAAGTGTCCCTGTTCGAACATGTGCTCAAATGCCTGCAGATCGTTGAGAACCGAAAGCGTAAATGCACGCATTTGCGCTTCGCTGTGACCGGTCTTGATGTCGTGTTCGCCCATCGTTTTCAACTCCTGTTCGTGAACGGCCCAAATAGATCGAACCGCCGCCTGCTGACCACCAGTTCACGATCCTGAAATCGACGCTTTCGGAAACCGAGAAGGTGGCTCACTTGCAGCGGGAAGAATCGGGCAAGTGCGGTATTCAGATGAAGTGTTTCGCTGTCATCGGGATCGATCTTGACGCCGGGAAGGTAGCGGAGAATGTTCTGAACGCGCAGCCTGCGCATAACAGCCGAAAGCCAGAGCCAGAACGGGGCGACCGATCGGCCGATAAAAAAGCCGTCCTCGCCCAGCTTTTGGTAAAGCGGCATAAGGATCATCCCGGATTCGACCGCTCTTATCTCGCCGGACCTATTTCTGGCCAGAGTCTGCCCCTCGGAGATTCGGTCAAAATTATTAAACCCGGGATTCATCTCGAAATTATCTTCCGGCCGTATGGCTTCGCGATGCCGCACTTCGACGATCCGCATACCTTTGCTGGTAGCGGCAAGGCGGGCCGCCATTTGCTTAAATTCCGGCACCTCAACGGCTGATAATATGCCCGAGTTGACCAGGCCAAGCCACACAAGAGCGGTATGGTTATCGACGGTTTCCGGTGAATCGTGTGAGCCGCCCTCGAATCCGAGGGTGACGGCGCCGAGGTTGTTGAAATGCTCCAACATCGTCCCTTCAAGCTGTTCTTCGATGCCGAGCAGTATTGTGACCCCGAAACGCATCGCAAAGCTGCGGTTGCGGAGCGTATCGCCGACCGTCGCGAACGGCAGTCCGGTCGCCGACGTTGAATGTAGATCCATAATGTAGACCTCATTCTTGGCCGTGACCAGGATGCTGTCGATCAGGCTATCGAGTTCGCGAAGTTCGTGTCCCTCAGACGTGGATTCGACGTGGTCAGAACCCCTTGGCGACAGATTACGACGGGTCCACGCCCGATTGAGGTCGTGATCGACGAACCGAAGTCCGCGGTTAATAGCCCGTGTGTTTCCAGCAATAAAATAAACACGGCCCCGCAATTTGCCGCCAAAGCCGGCGAGGACGTCACTAATGTTGCGAAGTGCCAATCCCCCGGCTGGTTAATTTCCATGGATACTGCCGACAACGATGTGTGTCGGCCCGGCCGGGTCGCCGATGAAGGATCCCAACAGATGCTGGCCCTCGTCGATATCGAAGGCCCGATTAGTTTTAAGTGCCGGTTTCATGTCGCTTTATCTTAAAACTGCAAAACTAATGCCAAAGGGTGGATCGCGATCTCGTGAACGTGGATCGCGGCCGTTCCTGCATTGCCAAAATTAGCCCAACAATGGCCCGAATTGGCCATTGATCGCTTCTTTCGCTCGAAGATGCTCAATTGAAGCCCTGTATTATCTCGGCAATATCGAAAAATCTTCGTAAGAATTCACGGTCATCCGCGAAAAAAGCCACAGTGTTGCCTGAGTGGCTAATCCGGCGTTCATGTCCCTGAAATTGCGATTTTTGTTGCAAATCGCGTTCGTTGCTCTAAAATAGTAATTTTGGCAAAAGGGCCAAGTAGGCGTCTTATATGTTTGACGAGAGTTTTGATGTGATCGTGATCGGTGCGGGCCACGCCGGATGTGAGGCGGCGTCCGCGTCCGCGCGCCACGGTGCGCGGACGGCTCTTGTGACGATCAATCTCGATCTGATCGGCCAGATGTCGTGCAATCCGGCGATCGGCGGCATCGCCAAGGGACATGTGGTGCGCGAGATAGACGCTCTCGGCGGGATAATGGGACGGGTGATCGATCGTACGGGCATACAGTTTCGATTGCTGAATCGGTCTCGTGGGCCGGCGGTGCAATCGCCCAGAGCGCAAGCCGACCGCAGCCTGTATCGTACGGAGATGCGCCGAGTGCTCGAAGCAACAACTGGGCTACACCTTCGCCAAGGTGTAGTAGTTGAGCTAATTGTTGAAAATAAACGAGTTATAGGTGTCGAAATGCAGGACACGCGTCGATTTGGCGCGCGGGCGGTAGTGGTTGCGACCGGTACTTTCCTCAATGGTACGATCCATACGGGCGAACGTACATTTACCGCCGGAAGGGCCGGCGAACCTGCGTCGATAGAGCTGGCAGAGAACCTGAAGCGACTCGGTTTTCCGGTCGGGCGCCTCAAGACCGGTACGCCGCCGCGGCTTGACGGCCGAACGATCGATTGGGACGCATTTGAGCCGCAGCCTGCTGACGAAGATCCGGTACCATTCTCATTTTCAACCGATCGGATCGACCAGCCTCAGATCCAGTGCCACATCGGCTATACGACCAGATCGGTGCACGATGCGATCAGGGACAACCTCCATCGTTCGCCTCTATATTCAGGCCAGATCCAGGGGGTCGGGCCAAGGTATTGCCCGTCGATCGAAGATAAGGTCGTAAAATTTGGCGAAAAGGACCGCCATCAACTGTTTCTCGAACCTGAGGGCCATAATACTAACGAGGTTTACCTCAATGGTTTTTCGACTTCGCTGCCGTCAGAACTTCAGCTCGAATTGTTGCGTATGATCGAGGGATTTCACAGCGTCGATATCATTCGTCCGGGCTACGCGATCGAGTA